>QHWJ01000284.1 GCA_003222535.1 Acidobacteriota bacterium
AACACGCCCAGCATGCCGCCTTGACCCTGCCACAGGACAGCCGGCACGTTCTCGACCGGCGTCTTCTCCCCCTGCTGGGTCACGAGCCAGACCGGGCCCACTTTCTCGGTGACGAGCATGCGTCCATCGGGAAGAAACGCGATGCGCCAGGGCAGCTTGAACGTCGCCACCTGGGTCATCGTGAACGGCAGGCTCGATTCCGGCTTCAGCTCGCCCGCGTTGATCGGTGCCTGCACGGTGGCCGGCACCAGCGTGAGCAGCAGCGTCTGGCGAAATCTCTTCGACGCGCAGTGACCGCCCGATCGCGCGGCCGATGGTGTGCACCTGCTCGGCCTGCGTCAGCGATTGTGGCCCGGTCAGAATATATTCCGCGCCGGCGTGCCCGTCTTCGCACAACACGCGAACCGCGACTGCGGCGAGGTCGCGCTCATCGGTCGGGGCCGTCGGAGCGTTCAGGTACGGCCAGCGCACGACGTCGCCGGCGCGAATCTGCGGCCCCCAGAAATGCCGGGCGTTTCCTGCGAACATGCCGGCCCGCAGGAACGTCCACTCTACTCCTGACGTTTCGATCAGCCGCTCGATGCGTTCGGCCACCTCTCTCGAAGGATTGGGCTGCTGGAAGAACGGATGCGGCGTCTTGAGAGGAGCCGTGAGGAACACGATGCGCCGTGCGTGCCTCGCGATGCGCTCCAGCGCGCCCGCCGCTGCGGCCGGCGGCGCCACCCACACCAGAAAAACCACGTCAATATCTTGCAGGCAGCGATCCAGCGTCTCGGGAACCGTGAGATCCCCGCGCACCACCTCGACCTCTGGCGGCAAACCGGCCGCATCCGGGTTGCGGACCATGGCGCGGCACCGCGCTCCCGTTGCCGCGAGTTGACAGACAACCTGGCGACCGACATTCCCGGTGCCGCCGATGACGAGGATACGATTCATTAGTCGGACCTTCCCCGGTCCGGCTGAAGCCGGACCCCACGTCAGACGCGATTTCCTCAGCAGGCCTGAAGGCCTGCGCCATGACAGCGAGCGGTGCAGCCTGTTGAACGTAGCGCAGCCCTTTAGGCCTGCCCATGAACCGGCAGGCATCAAGGCCACACGCTACCTTGTGGTCAGCCGCGGCCGAGGAGCGCGAGCAGACCCGTCGTCAACCAGGGGACGTACGTAATGACGAGGACTCCAATCCCGAGGATGGCCATCATCGGGAGCGCCGCCGCACAGACTTCGAGCACCGGCCGCTTGAAGCGGTAGGACGCCAGAAAGATGTTCAGCCCGACGAGCGGCGTCAGGAACCCGAGCTCGAGGTTCGCGATGAAGATGATCCCCAGATGCACGGGGTGAATGGCGTACGCGGCGCCAAGCGGCACGATGATCGGCACGACGACGACGAGCGCGGCCCAGATTTCCATCAGCCAGCCCACGGCCAGCAGGAACAGGTTCAGCACGAGCAGGAATGCCAGGCGCGACCTGATGTTCCCTTGCGCCCACTCGATCAGCTTCGAGGGGACCTGCGCGCCGACGAGATAGCTGGTCAGCCCCTGAGCCACGCCGAGAATGATCAGCACGCCGCCGACGATCGTCACGCACTCGGCGAAGGCGCGCGGCAGATCGCGCGTCAGCGACAGGTCGCCATGGATGAACGCCTGCACCACGAGCGCGTAGAGCGCCGTCAACGCAGCTGCTTCGACGGCGGTCGCCAGCCCGCTGAACATCGCGACGAGCACCATCACCGGCATCGCGAGCTCCCACTTTGCCTGCCACAGCGACGCGAGCGCTTCGGATCCGCGGAACGGATGGCGCCCGGCCTTCGACACGATGCCTTCGCGCACGCCCCAGCCCGCGATCATGGTGGTGAGCAGGATGCCTGGCAGAATGCCGCCGATGAAGATGTCCTGGATCGGAATCTGCGCGACGACGGCATAAAGAATCAGCGGCAGCGCGGGCGGCAGCAGCAGGCCGAGCGACCCCGAGGCCGTGAGCAGCCCGAGGGCAAACTTTTCGCGATACCCGTCGCGGATCAACGCCGGAAACAGGACGCCGCCGAGCGCGAGGATCGTCACGCCCGAGCCCCCCGTGAACACGGTGAAGAACGAGCACAGCACCGCGCAGACGACCGCGGTGCCGCCGGGAATCCAGCCGAAGAACGCCCGGAACACGCGCAGCAGCCGCTCGGAGGCGTGACCTTCGGCGAGGAGGAATCCGGCGAGCGTGAACAGCGGGATCGCCGGCAGCGTCGGCGAGACGCTCAGCGAGTAGGTCTCGATGAGAATGGTCCCCGGCGTGACGCCCTCATGCATGAAGAGCAGCGCCGCCATGCCGCCGAGGATCGCGAAGAGTGGCGTGCCGGCCAACGCCGCGAGCACGACGATGACGTAGCCCGGCCACAGCGCATGCCCTTCGAGGATCGACGGGACACGCAGAAAGAGCGCGCCGGCTGCGATGCCCAGTGATGCAAGTGCGCGATCGATCCATACGGAACCACGGCGCGCGGCTGTCAGCTGCTCGCTGCGATCGTCCGGATGAGTGACGGTGAGGTCGGTTTCGTGTGGTCCCGCTCGAGGCGGACCTACGTGCAGGTCCGGCTGAAGCCGAACCCCACAGCGCCACACGAGCCGCACTGCGATGAGCACGAACGCGATCGGAAGCACCGCCTGCGCGATCCACGTGGGGATCCCGGCGCCGATGTTCGCCCCCACCTCGCGCTCGGCGGCCGCCATCTGATAGCCGCCCCACGCCAGCAGCGTCGCGGCACAGGCGCCGAACGCGGCCGCGAGAATGCCGGCCGCGCGGCGCCAGCGGCCCGCGGGAATGAACGTACCCGTGGCGAGCGCGAGCAGTTTCCCGTCGCGGGCTGCGATCGCCGCGCCAAGAAAGCCGACCCAGAGCGTGAGGTGCTGAACGATCGGACCGGAACCGGGGATGCCGCGGCCGAACGCCTTCCGCACCACGATCTCGCTGAGCGGCAGCAGGACCATCACCAGCAGCGCGAACGACGCGATGAGGTCCTCGAGCCGGACGAGCGCGCGCTTCACTTGGCCGCGGCTGGCTTCTTGTTCTTGCGGAATTCGTCCCGCGCCTTCGACGCGAGATCGAAGATGTCAGGCGGCACCTGCTCCCCGCGCATCGTCTTCGCGAGGTTGTCGAACTGCTTGCGCCACTCGGGGTCGGTCGGCTGCGTCACCGTCAATCCGGCTTTGGTCATCGCCGTCACGGCATCCGCGTCCAGCTTCGGCACGTCCGCCTGCAGGCGCTTTTCGACGCCTTCGGCGGCGGCGACGAGCCTCGCCCTGTCGGCGTCGGGGATCGCCTTCCACGCCTTCACCGTGATCACGCCCGCGCCGACGATCGGCGCCAGACCGATCTCGAGCATGTACGGCGTCTGGCGGTACCACTGAAAGAGCGACGCGACAAGCGGCGTGGTCGGCAGCCCGTCGATCATTCCGGTGGTGAGCCCGGTCGTGATATCGGTCGTCGCCATCGCGCGCGGCTCAAAACCGTTCGCCTTGTACCACTGCACCATGTTGTCGTTGCCGGCCGACGTCCAGAGCTTCACCTGTTTCATCTCGGCCACGGTCTGCACCGGCTTCTTCGTGAACACCTGCGTCCAGCCGCCGTGCCCCCAGTTGAGCAGGATGAAGCCCTTCGCCTCCGCGCGTTTCTTCAGCGTCGGCGTGAGCTTCGCGACGACGTCGTTCAACTCCTCGTACGACTCGAAGAAAAAGGGCACGTTGAACACGTTGAACGACGGATCGATCATGCCGAGGCCGGTGTTCGTGAACGCGCCAGCCTGCAGCGCATCGAGCCGCATCTTCCGAAGCACGGTCGGCTCGTCACCCTGCGTGCCGCCGCTGTACACCGTGATCTCGAAGCGGCCGCCCGTCGCCTGCTTGAACTCCTCGCCCATCTGCTTCAGGCTCTTGTCCCAGATGGAGCCTGTCGGCACGAGGGTCGCGAGCTTGAGCGTCGTCTGCCCCGAGGCGCTGGGCGTTGAGAGCGTCCAGAACGCCAGAAACAGCACGACGTAGCGCAGGCTCTTCGAGTGTTGCGCTACGGTTTGGCGCGCTTCGCGGTCCATTCCATTTGTCCCATGCCGGCGATCTCGGCCTTGCCGTTGACGATGGAGTCGCCGTCGAGATCGCCGGTCATCTCCACGTTCAGGTCGCCTTGCGGCGTCCTGGCCACCATCGAGATCTTCACGGCTTTGCCTTCCACCGTCCCGGTGATGGCGACCTCACCCATTTGACTCCCGAACGTGCCGGTGAGCTTTCCCCCGTCGTCTGTCAGATTCGCGCTTGCGGGAAAGTCGCCGCCCGGCGTCTTCAGCGTGACGTCCCACTTGCCGCCCAAGCCGGTCATCGTCGTCGACGTCGTCGTGGCCGTTGTCGTCGCGGGGGGTGTGGTTGGCGTGGAGGTGGACGTCTCGGTCGCCGCCGACCGTTTGGCGGTCCAGTCGCCCTGGGCGAAGCCGCCAAAGTCGGCCTTGCCGGTCATCGTCGCGCCTTCGACTTTGCCGGTCAACGTGATCGGGATCTGCATGCCCTGGGTCGTGACTGTGAACGTGAAGGTCAGATCGCTGCCGGTCAGCGTGCCGCCTTCGAAGGGGAGCTGGCCCTGCTGCGACTTGAATATCCCGGAGACCTTCTCGCCATCCTGTTTGAGGGTGACGAGTGTGGTGTTCGCGCCTTGCGGCGAATTGACGGTGACGTCCCAGTCGCCGGTGACGTCCGTCTGCGCGAAGACGGGACGCGCGAGGAAAAGGACCGCCAGGAAAATGAGCTTCGAGCGCGTCATGACGTCGGCTCCTGAAAGAGTGGACGAGTCTGACACCAGGAACGTGTCCTCGAAAGTGTGAACACGCTTCTAGTGACGTACGCCTGCGTCGCCGACGCGGCGCGCGGTCAGCGGGCCTTCACCGATGTTACCCAGCCTCACCGTGCCGGTGATCACATTGCCCTCGAGCTTGCCCTTCATGGTGATCTCGAGGAGCTTGCCGTCCTCGGGGACCGACCAGACAATCGTCACCTGCTGGTCCGCGAGCCGCCCGTCGATCGGAAACTCGCCGTATTCGTCCGTGACCTGGCCGGTGAGGCGGTTGCCTGTCTGATTAATCGTCATGTTGACGCCCACCTGCCCCTGGGGTGTGACGAACTCGACACGCCACATGCCGGCCGCGCTCTCCTGAGCGAGCACGGAGACAGCAGCGATAGTCAACGCGAGAAACGCCGCGACGGTATTTCGGCTCATAGCTGGTCATTTTACTTCCGCATCACGGGCTCCGGGCCGCCAAAGATCGTGCTGACGGCCAGTGCGCGATACGACGCTCGCGCGCGGCTGAAAAGTGCACCATTTGAGCCCATTAATCGCGCGACGGCGAGCCCCGCCTCGACGAGATCGACTCCGGAGTTGACACCGCCGAGCTCGGTGACGCGACGGTGCAGCGCTTCGACGGTCTCTGCCGTCGCGTCCAGATGGCGTACCAGCGCCGTGGCCAGGTAATTGGCGCCACCGGCGGCCCACATACGCTTTATATCGCGGTCCGCCGGCTTCAGGGTATATCGCTCCAGGTAGGCAAGCGTCGACCCGACGCGCAGCCGCAACTCATGCGCGATCGACTGAAATCGCCACGCTTCGCCGCGACTCACACGGCCCGCCATCACCGCGTCGCTCCAGTACAGCCGGCTCGACTCGGCGATCTCGAGGTCGAATCGCTCTTCGAGCCGCGCCCCCGCAAACGGGATGATCGGATCCCAGTGGCATTGGAGCTCCCCGTCGTCTTCGACGTGATACTCGTGCTCGATGACGGCAGCCTTGCAGGAAAACCCTTTGTCCTTCCCTTCCTGCAATTCTGCAATCCTGCCTCCCTGCAATGGTGGAGGCGGATGGACCTGCAGCGCCGACTGCGACGTGAGCACGGCGCGCGCCCCGCGGGCGACATGAATCGATTGCCGCAGCGTATCGCCCGCGAAAATGCCGGGGCCCGAGCACATGATGATGACGTATGCCGCCGTGTCGAGCTCGAAGGTGCGGCCGATACGAAACGGCGGCTCGGCGTACGCGTGCGTCACAACGGTACGGCCGTTGCGGCGCTCGAAGACAAGCTCGAGTCGCGCGTCACGGCCGATGACGGCTGGCGCACGGTAATCTGGTAATCGGGTAATCTGGTAATCTGGTAATTGATTGCAGGATTGCGGTACTTGATTGCAGGATTTCGGTGATTGATCCCAGGATTGCCGTAGTTGATTGGAGGATTGCGGCAATTGATTGCCGGATTGTGTGCGCATTCAATCTCTCAATCCTATTACCCAATCTCCCAATCCAATTACTCGATTACCAGATTACCCGATTACCAGATTCATTTACCCGATTCGTACAGCAGGTCGCGCTTGATCCATGCGACGACTTCCGTCAGACCAGATCCCGTTTTCAAATTCGTGAAGACGAACGGGCGGTCTCCGCGCATTGTCCGGGAGTCGCGCGCCATGATCCCGAGGTCGGCGCCGACGTGCGGCGCCAGATCGGTCTTGTTGATGACGAGCAGGTCCGATCGGGTGACGCCAGGGCCGCCCTTGCGCGGGATCTTGTCGCCGCCCGACACGTCGATTACGTAGATCGAGGCGTCGACGAGCTCGGGGCTGAAGCTCGCGGCAAGATTGTCGCCTCCGCTCTCCAGCAGGACGATGTCGAGGCCGGGATGGCGCGCCGACAGCTCGTCGAGCGCGTCGAAGTTCATCGACGCGTCCTCGCGGATCGCCGTGTGCGGGCAGCCGCCGGTCTGCACGCCGATGATCCGGTCCGGCGACAGCGCCTCGCTGCGGACGAGAAACTCCATGTCCTCGCGCGTGAAGATGTCGTTGGTGATGACGCCCAGCCTGTAGCCGTCCCGCATCGTCCTGCACAGCGCATCGACGAGCGCCGTCTTGCCGGAGCCGACCGGTCCGCCGATACCGATGCGAACAGGTTTCTTCAACATGCGGTCATCACAGTAGCGACGTGATAGCGATCTCGTTCGATCATTGTTCCGCTGTCTCAAATGCAACCACGAAAACACGAAGTTCTAGAAAGATCACGAAGAACACCTTTTTTTCTTTCAAAATTCTTATGTTGCTCGGTGTTCTTCATGTCTTCCGTCTTTCGTATCTTTCGTATGTTTCGTGTTTTCGTGTTTTGTTTTTTGCCTTAAGACTGGTGAACCCTGATGGAACCACCTCTCCGTCACGATCGGAACAACCTCGAATGCAGATACTGCTGCGTCATCGCGGCGATGTCGAGTGCAGGCGAGAACGATTCGACGCGATCATCGCGCGCGACGATGCGGTCGACGACCGCCGGCACGCGGTCGAGCGTGCGCGCCAGCAGCGCGTGCGCGTCTGTCTGGCCGATGGGCATCAGCCGCATGGCCGCCGAGATCGTCGACGCAAGCCGCGTGTACGCAAACGCCTCGACCGCGGGGCGCCGTTCGATTCCGGCACAGGTACAGGCGCCGGCGAACGCGATCGGAAGCGCCGGGCCGAGCCGTCCGAGACGGGCAAGGGTCAGAGCCTGTTCGATGCGTGCGTCCGGATGCAGCGTCTGCCACGTCGTCAGCAGGCGCAGCCCCATCGCGCGGCTCGAACGCCTGGCGCCCGACGAGGGGCGCAGCGCGTGCAGTTCCTCGTCGAGGGCCGCGATCGCAGCCCATCGCCAAGATCGTGGATGTCGAAGGTCGCGGGCTTCACATCGGTAGTGTCCGCCCTCAGCCGGACCGTGGTCGCCGTCTCGAGCCCATCCGAGTACGCAAACCCGCCGATGGGGAACAGACTGTCGCAGAGATGGAGAAGATGGAGGAGACTCACGTCGAGATTTCAGGTTGCAGGCTCAAGAGTTCAAAGTTGAGTTCAGAGTTCAGAGTTCAGAGTTCAGAGTTGAGAGTTGTTCAGAGTTCTCAGTGCTGGTGCCCCGCGACCGCCGCCGCCGGCGTGAACGGGAGCGTCGAACGCACGTACGGCATGTGGTGCTGCTGGAGCAACTGCTCCACGCCCGGCACGTCGGGACACACGAGCGCGCGCTCGGTAATCATCACGGGCTGGTGCCGGTTGCCGATGTGATACGCGAAGAGCGCCCACTCCGTGGCGCTCCGAGGCTCGATGACGAACACGGGCTCCGCGCGTTCAATCACCGACACGACGAGGCGCTCACGTCCGAGCAGCAGGCAGTCGCCGGCGTGCAGCACCGTTGCGCGCGGCAGCGACGTGCCGAATTCCACACCCCCGTCGGTCCGCCGCCGGCCATGCGCGTGCGTGCGCTCCTCCCAGCCCAGGGTGATGGTATCCCGGTCGTAACTGCGAGCGCCTCCAGGCAGCTCGGGCTCTCGATAAATGCGCTCGACGACGGTCATCACAACGCTCAACGCTCAACGCTCGACGCCCAACTCAGACTGTGAAAGTTGAGACTCGAGTTTCGAGACTTGCTCAAAACAGAAAGTACCGTTGTGTCAGCGGGAGGACTTCGGCCGGCTCGCTGGTGAGCAGCTCGCCGTCCGCGCGGACTTCGTACGTTTCGGCGTTGACCTCGATTCTCGGCAGCGCGTCGTTCATCACGAGATCCTGCTTCCCGATCGTGCGGCACCCGCGCACGGCGACGGCGGGCCGCGCGAGGCCGGCGAGCGCGCCCGCGTCGAGACCGGACTGGCTGACGAAGTGGACGCTGCACGACGGGAGCGCGCCGCCATACGCCCCGAACATCGGCCGCGCGATCACCGGCTGCGGCGTGGGGATCGAGGCGTTGCCGTCGCCCATCATCGCGCCCGCGATGAAGCCGCCTTTGATCACGAGCTCCGGCTTCACGCCGAAGAACGCCGGCTTCCAGACGACCAGGTCGGCCATCTTCCCGACCTCCATCGATCCGACATGCCGCGCGATGCCGTGCGCGATCGCCGGGTTGATGGTGTACTTCGCGATGTAGCGGCGAACCCGCAGGTTGTCGTTGCCCGCCTGCTCGCCGGGCAGCGGTCCGCGCTGCCGCTTCATCTTGTCGGCGGTCTGCCACGTGCGGCAGATCACTTCGCCGATCCGACCCATCGCCTGCGAGTCGGAGGACATCATGCTGATCGCCCCGAGATCGTGGAGGACGTCCTCGGCGGCGATCGTCTCGGGCCGGATCCGCGAGTCGGCGAACGCGACGTCTTCCGGCACGCCCGGCGACAGGTGATGGCACACCATCAGCATGTCGAGATGCTCGTCCAGCGTATTCCTCGTAAACGGCATCGTCGGGTTCGTGGACGAAGGCAGGACGTTCGGCTCGCCGCACAGGCGGATGATGTCGGGCGCGTGCCCTCCGCCGGCGCCTTCGGTGTGGTATGTGTGAATCGTCCGCCCGCGGATCGCGGCAATCGTGTCCTCGACGAATCCGGTCTCGTTCAGCGTATCGGTGTGAATCGCCACCTGCACATCGAGCTCGTCGGCCACGGTGAGGCATTCGTTGATCGCCGCCGGCGTCGTGCCCCAGTCTTCGTGCAGCTTGAGGCCGAGCGCGCCCGCGCGAATCTGCTCCCGGAGCGCCTCGCGGCCCGATCCGTTGCCCTTGCCGAGAAACCCGAAGTTCAGCGGAAACGCCTCGACCGCTTCGTACATCCGGCGGATGTTCCAGCCGCCCGGCGTACAGGTGGTGGCCTTGGTCCCGGTCGCCGGCCCCGTGCCGCCGCCGATCATCGTCGTGATGCCCGAGTAGAACGCGTCGGGGATCTGATTCGGCGAAATGAAATGGACGTGCGAGTCGACGGCGCCGCAGGTGAGGATGTGCCCTTCGGCGGCGAGGATTTCGGTCGACGCGCTGATGACCAGCCCGGCCGTGACGCCGTCCATCACCCCGGGATTCCCGGCCTTGCCGATCGCCGCGATGCGGCCGTCGCGGATGCCGATGTCGGCCTTTCGTATCCCGGTGCTGTCGACGATGACGGCGTTGGTGATCACCAGATCAGGCGATCCGGAGTCGCGGCTCGCGGTTGTCGACTGGCCCATCCCGTCTCGAATGACCTTGCCGCCGCCGAACTTCGCTTCGTCGCCGTAGGTCGTCGCGTCGTGCTCGATCCGGATGATCAGATCGGTGTCGGCCAGCCGGATCCGGTCGCCGGTCGTCGGACCGTAGTGATCGGCGTACGTGCGGCGATCGAGCTTCACGTCGTTGCTCCGCTGCCCGGCGCCGCCGTCGTGAACGCCTCCACGGCCTGCAGCGCCGCCTCGCGCACGCTCGCGTCGTCCAGCGGCCCCTCGACGAGTCGATTCAGCCCGAACACGTTGCGAGTGCCGCCGATCGCGACCAGTTCCACCTCGCGCGTGTCACCCGGCTCGAACCGCACAGCCGTGCCGGCGGCGACGTTGAGGCGCATGCCGTATGCCGCAGCGCGATCGAACGCGAGCCAGCGGTTCACCTCGAAGAAATGGCAGTGCGATCCCACCTGCACGGGACGGTCGCCACGGTTGCTGACCTCGATCCGCCGCGTCGGCCGGCCGGCGTTCAGCTCGATCGGATCGGACGCGAGAAAATATTCGCCGGGAATCATCGTCAACCGCGCTTCTCGGTGGAGAACACCGAGGATACTGAGGACACAGAGGTTCTCGGCCACGAAGACACAGAGACACAGAGACATGTTGAACAGGCGACCAAGAGATCAGGAGTTGCGCCGTGCTTCAAGAGAGAACCTCCTGGCCTCCTGATCTCCTGTTCACGAAATCCCTCTGTGTCTCAGCGTCTCTGTGGCTGACCTCTCCGTGAGCTCCATGCACCTCCGTGACCTCCCGTTGTCGAATCGGCTGGTGAATCGTGACGAGCTTGGTGCCGTCGGGAAAGGTTCCCTCGATCTGGATCTCCGGAATCATCGCCGGCACGCCGTCCATCACGGCATCCGCGGCGAGGATGGTCGGCCCGAGGCTCATGATCTCGGCGACCGATTTGCCGTCGCGGACGAGCTCCAGGAGCTCCGACGTGATGAGCGCGACCGCTTCGGGGTGATTCAGCTTGAGCCCGCGGCTGCGTCGCTTGCGGGCAAGCTCGCCGGCGGAAAAGATGAGCAGCTTGTCGACTTCGCGCGGTGTCAGATGCACAAGAGGGTCTCGACCGGCTGAATCATACAGCACGGCACGCCAGCGTGCTTTACGCGAAGGGCGCCCTACCGTGCTCTACGTGAAAAGCACCCTACCGTGCTTTCGCGTTAAAAGCACCCTACCGTGCTCGTCGAGAAAGTGCTGCGGTATCATCTCCTCCCATGGCGGCATCTTATTGTTCGTTGCGCGCTGCAGCCGTTGGCGCGGCGCTGTTTCTCGCCGCGGGCTGCAACCAGGAAGCGGCAAAGCCCGCGCCGCCGGCCCAAGCGGCGCCCGCAGCTCCGGCCCCGGCGCCCCCACCAGGCATCCGCGTCTACGTGACGAACGAGACGTCGGGCGACCTGACCGTGATCGACGCTGTGTCGCAGACGGTCCTCGCGACGGCGCCGCTCGGCAAACGGCCGCGCGGCATCAGGGTGAGCCCAGACGGCCTGTCGCTGTACGTGGCGCTCAGCGGCTCCCCGCCCGCCCCGCCGGGCACCGACGAGAGCAAGCTCCCGCCGCCCGACCGCGCGGCTGACGGCATCGGCGAGGTCGACATCGCCACCAACAAGATCAAACGCATCATCCGCGCGGGCAACGACCCGGAGCAGCTCGCGATCAGCGCGGACGGCACGCGGCTCTACGTCGCCAACGAGGACGCCGCAACGGTCAGCGTCGTCGACGTCGCGTCGGGCGCCGTCGTTGCGGCGGTGAAAATCGGCGAGGAGCCCGAAGGGGTGACGATCCGGCCGGACGGCCGCGTCGTGTACGTGACGAGCGAGGGCGACGGCGCCGTGTTCGCCATCGACACGCAGACCAACAAGATGCTGCGCCGCATCCCCGTCGGCCCCAGGCCGCGGTCGATCGGATTTCTACCCGACGGCTCGAGGGCATACGTGTCGCTCGAGAACGACGGCGCGATCGCCGTCATTGACGCGCGCCAGCACAGGTTTCTTCGGCGCATCGAGCTGGAAGGCAAAGGGAACACGCCGAAGCCGCGGCCGATGGGCATCGCCGTCCATCCCGATGGCTCGATGGTCTACGTGACGACCGGTTCGTTCAGTCATCTCTTCTTCCTCGATCCGGCGAAGAACGCGATCGTGACGTCGTTTGAAGTTGGTCAGCGTCCGTGGGGCGTGGCGCTGCTGCCCGACGGCAAGACCGCGTATACCGCGAACGGTCCGTCGAACGACGTGTCGGTGATCGATCTGGCGACGCGAACCGTCGTGAAGAAGATCGCGGCCGGTCAGAGACCCTGGGGCGTCGCTGTGGTGGGACGCTGATTTCCAGTCTCAATATAGAGGACACAGAGGAGACAAAGGACACAGAGGATCGTCCGTGGTTCCGGGTGACCTTTGTGTCCTTGGTTTCCTTTGTGTCCTCGGTGCGCGGAGCCATCAACGGTGCGCGGAGCCATCAACGCGAAAGATCCAGATGCAGCTCCGCGCCGAAGAGCATCGTGCGGTCGTTGTCGGCGGCGGCGAACTTCAGGAGCGTGCGCACGCTCTTCTCGACCTTCCCCTCGAAGACCGTCCGGCCGTTCGCGACGACCTTCACGGGCTTCCCGAAATCAAACTGATCCGGCGAGAGCAGCAGCGTGAACGCCGCCACGCCGCGCGTCGTCGCAGCAACGGTGTTGCCGGCGCGCACCAGGTCGACGCGGCCTGACGGCGCCGCGCGCGCGAACAGATGGCGCGGCGGGCCCGGCACGATCTGCGGCTGATAGATCCCGCTCAACTCCACCGGCAGGTTTTCGCGCGCGACGAGCAGGTCGATCCTCGATCCGGGCGGCGTGTCCTCGAGCGCATCGGCGACGTCGAGAGCGGCGGGCAGGCTTTGATCGTTCAGCCGCACGAGGACATCGCCCGTCCGCAGCCCGATCCGATCGGCGTTCGAGCCCGGCACGACGCGGTTGATGCGCATGCCGATCGATCGCACGCCGAAATCGGCCGACGGCGGCTGTGGCATGTCGTTGAGCTCGGAGAACGAGGTGGCATCGCCGGTCGCGAGCCGCTCGCCTGAAAGGCTCGCGCTCCTGGAAGTCGCGCGCCGATCGCCCGCCTGCGTCCCGGGCAGGCTGGCCGATTGCTCTCTCTGGAGCGGGAGCCTTTCAGGCGAGCGTGTACCAAGCCTGTCGATGACGAGCCAGTGGGCACGGTTGCGGGCGGAGGTGTCGCTGGTCTCCCACGTCAGCACGTCCGGGAGCGGACTCCTGGGATGCTCACGCACGAACGCTTCGAACGTCTCTTTCACGTCCGGCCACCACGCCGTGTTGTGCCCGGCAGTCGGCTGCGGATGATAGTCCACCGACACGCCGCCGCGTTTCATGTGCTCGATGTACGGATCGACGACGGCGGTCGGATACAGAGGATCGCGGCCGCCGTTGACCGCGAAGAGCGGCTTGTTGCGCAGGTTGTTCGGAAACAGGAAACCGTCGTCTATGTCCCGGCTCGCCAGCACCATCAAGTAGCCGTTGAGCGGCAGGAAGCTTGCGAACGGCGTCGTTTCGTGCATGGCGACGTAGTAGGCGCCGGTGCCGCCGTCCGACACGCCCGAGACGACCACGCGATTCTCGTCCACGTTGTAGAGCCGCTTCGCCGCGTCGACGATCGCGACGAGGTTCAGCACCTGATCCTGGCTCCACCACGGTCGGTCGGCCCACGCGTACGGGATGACGTAAATCTGCTCGGCGCCCGCCAGGGCCCCGATCGCGCCGGTTCCGACCGGCGCGTTGGTCCCTCGCCCTCCGACGCCGCCGTGCAGATGGATGCGCACCTGATAACGGCGGCCCGGATCGTAGGTGTCCGGCACGTTCAGGGTGTAGTGATGCTCGACGCCGTCCGGTGTGCGATTTTGGAACCGAACGATGCCGGTCCTCTGCGCGGTGTAGGTTCGGCCCCGCTGCAGGCGGCGATAGGCTTCGTCGAACCCGACGCCGGATCGAACAACGCGGTCCACGAGCGCGGCGGCTTCATCAGGCGATGCCGCGGCCCAGAACGTATCGAACGCGACGTCGACCGCCGATGTTTGCGCAGCCTGATGGCCGGCCGGCGACGCCACCAGCGCGCACGCGACGGCGATGACGATCGCGACGTGTCGGGCCATGCGTGGTGTATAACATAACAAAGACGCGTAGGGGCTAGTTGCCAGGGGCCAGGGGTTGGGGGCTAGAGGCTGGCAACCAGCAACTAGCAACTAGCAACCAGCAACCAGCGCCGGTACCAGGGGCAATGATGAAGGCACGCCGGACGTTCGCTGTTCTGCTATTCATCGTCTCGCTCGCTGCGAGTGCCGTGCGGCGCTCGAATGCAGATGGAGTTGGACCACGGGCTGCCAGACCCGTGCAGGGCGAAAGCCTGCCGCCGATTTCCTTCACCTGCCCGATGCACCCCGAGATTCTCGAGGAC
The DNA here is from genome assembly GCA_003222535.1 of Acidobacteriota bacterium. Classification (GTDB taxonomy): domain Bacteria; phylum Acidobacteriota; class Vicinamibacteria; order Vicinamibacterales; family CAVVIG01; genus QHWJ01. Next base: position 14,465 of record QHWJ01000284.1, read on the forward strand.
AAGAAGGGCTCGTGTCCGATCTGCAGGATGGATCTCGTCGGCATCCGGCTCGATTCTGTCTGGACGTGCGCGACCCGCCCTCTTGCGGTCGTGGAAACGAAACCGGGCCGGTGTCCGATCGACGGAAGCGCTCTTGTTCAGGTGACCGCCGCGGTGTCGTGGACGTGTCCCGGAACCAGCACCGAATCGGTGTCGCCGGGTTCCTGCGCCGACGGCTCACCGATGGTGAAGCGATTCGCGTCGCGCGCTCACGGCAACCACAACCCGCAGCACGGCGGTCTGTTCTTCATGGCGGCCGACAACTGGCATCACCTCGAAGGCGCCTACCTGCCGTCGGGTGTGTTCCGGCTGTACTTTTACGACGACTTCACGAAGCCGCTGGCGCTCGCCGAGCTGAGAGGCGTCACGGCGAGCGTGGTCGTGAAGGATTCGCGCACGGCGAAGGAAACGACCGTTCCGCTCGTGCGCAGCGGCCGTTACATGCAGGCGTCGATCGGCAAGCTGCCGCTGCCGGCCGAGATGTATACGCACGTCGTGTTCAAGCCGGGCGCCCCACACAACCGTTTTGACTTCGCCTTCGAGACGTACTCGAAGGAGCCGCACGCCGCGCCGACGCCGACGATGACGCGCGCGACGCCGGCGCCGATTCCCGGCACGCCGCCGGCCGCGCCGACAGGCGTGCCGAGCGGCGCGGAGCTCTCGTCGGGCATCGATCCGGCGCTGGTGCAGCTGCCGATTCCGGACACGGTGCCGGAGATGCTTGCGCAGCTCCGCACGCGCACCGATCAGATTCGCGTGTTCATCGATCGCGGCTCGTTCGCCAGCATCTACGTGCCGGCGTTCCAGGCAAAGGACCTGGCGCTCGCGCTCGACGCGCACAAGAACGAGCTGGCGGCCGACCGGCGCAAGGCCGTCGAGCCGGCGATCGCCAAGCTCGTGCGCTCAGCCTATCTGCTCGACGCCTTCGGCGACCTTGGCAACAAGCAGCAGATCTCCGAGGTCTATGCGAAGTTTGTCGAAGCGGAGACGGATATCCAATCCGCATTCCCCCAGCACCAGCCATGACGGTCATCACCACGAAGGTCCGATTCATTCTCATCACCGCCATCATCGTGATGGGCGTCGCGCTCGCCGTGCAGCGCGGCGAGGCGCACAAGGCCATCACCTCGAAGTACACGTACAACGACGATGTGTTTCCGATCTTTCGCGATCGATGCTCACGCTGCCACGTCACCGGCGGCGTCGCGCCGATGTCGTTGATGACCTATGACGAGGCGTTCCCGTGGGCCGAATCGATCCGCGCCGAGCTGGTCTCGGCGCACATGCCCCCCTGGAACGCGGACGATGGTTTCGGCGACCTCAAGCGGGCGCACACGCTGTCGCCGAACGAGATCGACATCATCCTGACGTGGGCGACCGGCGGCAACCCGCGCGGCGCGCTCGACCAGAAGCTGCCAGAGGTCGCGCTCAAGAACGAGTGGACGATGGGCGCGCCCGATCTGGCGCTGCGGATGCCGGCGGAATTCACCGTCGCGGCGGACAGGATGGAGGACACGCAGGAAGTGACGCTGGCGACCGGGACCACCGAGGCCCGGTGGGTGCGCGCCGTGGACCTGCTGCCGGGCACACCGTCCATCGTCCGGAGCGCGGTCATCTCCGTCAAAGCCGCACAGACGCCGCCCAGCTCGTCGCCCACACCGGAACATGTGCTCGTGCGCTGGGTCCCCGGCCACGATCCCGAACCGATCGACAGCGGGACGGCGTTCCGGCTGCCGGCCGGCGCCGAGCTGGTCGCGCGGATTCATTACAAGAAGACGTGGCAGTTCGAAGGCAAGCCGCTGACCGACCGCAGCACCGTCGGCGTCTACTTTGCCCAGACGAAGGACGCGCGCGAGCTGCTCACCGTGCCGATTGTCTCGCCGACGCTGCCGGCCGGCGACGCGAGAGATCGAACGGTCACCTTCAGCCGCACCATCGACGAGGACCTGCAGGCGCTGGCGCTCAGCCCGGAGCAGGTGCCGCCGAACATCACGCTGCAGGTCGAAGCCGTGCGGCCCGACGGTTCGCGCACGCCCATGATTCGCCTGAACACGCGGCCGGACTGGGACCGGCGCTACTGGTTCGAACATCCGCTGACGCTGCCCCGCGGATCGAAGGTCGAGGTGATCGCCAACCTCGACGATCCGGACATCCTGTCGTCCGCCTTCAGCGCGCCCTCCACCCCACGAGCCCCGGCGCCGGTCTCCATCGTCCGCCTCGCGCTGAACGTCGTCCCCGCGCAGGCCAGGCCGATCGCGCCGTGAAATCAACGGCGGCCATCGAGCGCACGCAGCCCCTCCGAGCGAGTCAAACAATCTCGGTCGTGCCCGCCTTACCTAGGAGGCTGCGCCTTTCTGTCCAGGTGCTCGCCATGAGACCGACGGCTTCTTCTGTGTGACGCGCAATCGCGGAGATACAGGTTGATGAAGACAAACCGCTCCTCGCAACCTGATCGGTCCGGGTCATCCATCAAGAGCGCTCGATCGTCGAGAAACACCGACTGGCCTTCCTCGAACGACAGATTCGCGCCATCACGCCCCGCGAGAATCGCCCTTGCAACGGCTCGAACAGCGAGTCGATGGCGCCCGCGCAGTCCCTGGGCTGCGATCCATTTGGCTTTCGGGATCGGCTTCGACCTTCACCTCGATCCGACCGAGATCCGAGTCGCTCACTAACGCGCGCCGGCGCCGGGCGCGATCTCGGATCGACCACCGAAGGTTTCGGCCGTAGGTCCGGTCGCCCGGCAACCGGTTCGCGAAGACGCTGTAACGTCGGTCGCGCCTTTCCCAGATCAGACCGGGTACGCAGCTTGCCACCTGTAAGCCGAAACGCACCTGAGTTCCTGAGATCCGGCGAGAATTGCAACGATCCGGACTAGACACGTCGCAGATTCTGCAATGACTGGAGCGGGATATGATGCTGACGCCTGGGCCGTGGCGCGGTTCGGATCACGACGACTGCGAGATATGGACGAATGACGGAAGCGTGTTCATCGCGACGGTCCACACATCGCCATGGTAGACGTTCATTGAGCATCGAGACGAAATTCGATTCGGCGTTCGCGGCGGCTCTCGCACTGCGCGAGAAACAGATCCAGCAGAATTATCGCCCGCTGATCGGCATCCACAAGTGGTTCGCACGCCGACCCGGAACACTGTTTCGCAATCTGTTGCTGTCGGAGTTCAACGGTGAGGAAGCCTTGGCGTCTGCGTACTGGCGGGCGCACGAATTGCGCGGCGTGATTGCCGATCCATTCATGGGCGGCGGCACGACCGTGTTTGAGGCGAACCGCCTTGGACTCAGCGTCATCGGCTCCGACATCAACCCGATGGCGCACTGGATCGTGAGGCAAGGGCTCGTCGGGATTGACCGCCATCTCGCCCATGTGAAGTATTTCCTGTGGGTGAATACCGAGTCCTGCCCCTTCTGCAGCGCTGAGAATGATCTCTTTCCTGGTTATCTCCTGGCCGAAGCAGTTCGGCACCCACAACACGTCGTCGTGTGCCAAACGTGCGGCCACTTGAACGAGTATGGACACGTCCCGAGCCTGAAGCGCCCGGCGGCCTGTGTCGAATGTCGGGGTGACGTGTACGTTGAAGGTCCGGCGCGCCGACAGCAGATCGAGTGCGGTCGCTGCAGGCGCGGGTTTACGTTTCCACGGCGCCATCTTCTTTCGCGGCCGCCGGAACATCGCATGTGGGCGATCGAATACCACTGCGAGCACTGCAAGCCCTCGCACACGGGCCGCTTCTTCAAGGCGCCAGACGGCCAGGATCTGGCCCGATTCATACAAGGGGCCAAGCTCCTGCACGAAACCAACGGCCTGCCGATTCCAAACGATGAGATACCGGATGGGGACGAAACGGCTCGCTTGCATCGATGGGGGTACCGGCGCTACAGAGAAATGTTCAACGACCGGCAGTTGCTCGGTTTGGGACTCCTGCTCCGGCAGATTCTCGCCGTGCCAGGACCGACGGAACGCGAGGCGCTGCTGACCGTCTTTTCTGATTTTCTCCGCTACCAGAACATGCTGTGTCGCTACGACACGTATGCACTCAAGTGCCAGGACATATTCAGCGTGCATGGCTTCCCGGTAGGGCTCGTCCAGTGCGAGAACAACCTGCTGGGGCTCCCCAAGGTGGGGGCGGGTGGCTTCCGACACTTCATCGAGAAGTATCTTCGCGCGAAGGATTACTGCAGATACCCGTTCGAGACCCGAGTGGATAATGGTCGCAACCGCAAGGTCTGCGTGCCTGGCGAACGAATCGAAGCTCGGTTTGCAAGCTCGGCCGCTGATACTCGCGAACAGCGGAGCGCCTGGCTGCAAGCTGGTCCCGCTGGCGATGTTGATCTTGCCGGCGTAAGGCTGGATGGCGTCTTTACCGATCCGCCATATTTTGACAACGTTCAGTACGCCGAACTGATGGACTTCTGCTTTGTCTGGCTGCGACTTGGTCTCGCGGCGGACCATTCTGAGTTTCGCGTGACTTCGACCCGGCACGCTGACGAGTTGACGGGAAATACTTCCATGGCACGCGGGCCCGAACACTTCGGCGAAGGGCTTTCACAAGTGTTCCAGCGTTATGCGGCGGCGCTCAAGCCTGGCGCTCCTTTTGTGTTCACGTACCACCACAACGATCCGTTCGTGTACCTGCCGATAGTGGTTGCCGTTCTTGACGCACAACTCGAGTGCCTGGCGACCTTGCCCGCTGCTGCCGAAATGGGCGCCTCGCTCCACATCGCCGGCACAGGATCGTCGGTTCTCGATTCAGTCTTTATCTGTCGACCCATGGGCGGGACGAGGCCGGTACAACTGCTGGATCTTCGGGAGTTGGTTGAGCACGATGTCGCGGCTATGCAGGCGGGTGGCGTGCGCGTCACTGACGGTGACTGTCGCTGCTTGATGGCGGGGCATATGGCGCATCTGGCGATCAACGCGCTTCGGCGAACGTGGGACGCGGCCGCGCCCATTGCCAAGAGGTTCCTCGCCGCACGAAAGACAATAGACGGGTTGCTGGCGTCGGTCGATCCCGTCTTCATCTCGAGCCCCATCTCCCCTCCCGTGCAGAAACAACCAAGGCGGAGACCCAAGGGGAACCGAGCTGTTGCCCCTGCATCCATTTGAAGTCGGCAGCGACTATCTCGCGTCTCACATCGACGAGATGGTCGATGTCACGTTCGCCGACATCCAGTCGCAGTTCCTGATGATGCCTCGCGGTCAGAACTTCATCGAGTTCGGGAGCTTTCAGGGCGCGTACGAAGTCCTGAAGCAGGAAACCGATGCCTTCGCGCGTTTCAACGACGAAACCGTGTGGAAGGCTCTCGAGCGCAACGCACTCGTCTTCGTGGTCGTTCGAACCATTCTCGGCGTCTCGCCTCCGGAGTGGGCTGAGCTCGCCAAGGCCGAGCGCGACGTCAGCTAGTCGGGCATCAACGCAAACGTCCAGACCGAGCCGCCAGTCGGCACTTTATCCCCCGTGTAGCGGCTGGCAAGAGTTCCACCGCGTCCCGACGCAATGGTCACATATTGCCGGCCGTTGTGCGTGTAGGTGATCGCCGTGGAATTGATGCTCGAGCCGGTCTTGAACTGCCAGAGCGTCTTGCCGGTCGCCTCATCGAGAGCGACGAACTCCCCGGTCAATTTGCCCGTGAACACGAGCCCGCCCCCGGTCGCCAGCATGCCTGCCGATCCCGGGAAATCGGTCAGCGGAACCTCCCATTTCTTCTCGCCGGTCAGCGGATTGATCGCCACGAAGTGACCAAGGACTTCGCCCGGGCGGACAAGTGGAATCCTGCTGGTGACGCCGGAGGAGTTCGCGCCAAGGACTTCCGGTTTCGGCGCCGCCAACTTCTGGATACGCGGCACGTCCCAGGTACTCGCGTAGACGAGCCCCGTGTTTGGATCGAACGCGATGGGCACGGCGTTCGTGCCCCGTGACGGCCAGATCTCGACCTCCTCGCCAGCAATAAAGTGTTTGTAGACGTCGGTCAAGACCGGTCGACCGGTGTTGAGGTCGACATGTGTGGCCCAATTGACTCTGACGTACGGATTCGCGGCGATCAGTTGGCAATTCGTGCGGTCCAGCACGTACATGAAACCGTTCTTGTTGGCTTGGATCATCACCTTGCGCAACCGGCCATCAATCTGGACATCAGCGAGGACGTGCTCGTCGGTGCCATCCACGTCGTACACGTCGTTGGGCGTGTACTGGAAATAGCAAGCGATTTCACCAGTCTTTGGCCGAATCGCGAGCACGCTGGACGTGTACAGGCTGTCCAGAGCCCCGCGAGGCCTGGGATCGTAAGGCTCGGCATTGCCAGTACCCCAGTAGACGAGGTCGAGTTGCGGATCGTAGGAGCCCGAGCGCCAGGTCGGCCCGCCACCGTGCATCCAGGCATCGCTGTTCCTGGCCCACGTCTCCGAACCAGGCTCGCCCGGCGCCGGGATGGTGTATCTGCGCCACAGTTTCTTCCCGGTGTCGGGATCCCAACCGTCGAGGACCCCGCGCGTCGTGGACCCCCCGCCCGCCATACCCGAAATCAACACGCCGTTGGCGACGATGGGTGCGCCGGTTGCGTAATAACCCTCTTTCGAGTCTGCGAATTTCTGATTCCAAAGCTGCTTGCCGGTCGTCATGTCGAGCGCGAGCAGGTGGTTGTCGTTCGTCACGCGAAAGACTTTGCCGTTGTAGATCGTCGCCGCGCCTCTGGCAATCGCTGGACGCTGCACTCCCGGCTGGATTTCTACCGGCGTGCGCCAGATCTGCCTCCCGGTCTCAACGTCGATGGCAAAGGTCCACCTGCCGTTGATCACGTACATGACGCCGTTGTAAATCGTCGGCGCCGCGAGTTCGCCCATGTCATTCATCAGGCTCGTGCTCCAGATGGGCACCAGGCGCTTGACGTTGGACGTATTGATTTGCTTGAGCGGGCTGTAGCTCTTTCGGTCGTAGCCCATGCTCTGGGTGGTGACGTTTTCCGTGTTCTTGCCATCGTTGACGAGTTCGTCCGTCGACTGGGCCACCGCGGGCCCGGGGGGGAAACCCAGCAGCGTCGCGAGCAGCAGCATGTTCTTCACGAGAAGCCCCCTTGGTTCCACCAGCCTGATTGTCAGACTGCTTAGACATCTTCTAAAGCCCCGTTCTGACGAAATGAAGCAAGTTTTGGCTTTAGAAGCTGTCTTAGCGGCCGCACAGCGGCCGCCTAGTAACGAAGATTCGCGTACCGACGCTCGGCATTAGTCGGCGGTTTTAGGCGAAGCTTCGTTACCCGCCAGTATAGACACTCTGCCCGTCAGCTGGTGATCATCGTGCCTTGAACTGATTCGTCCGCCAGTTTCCGCTTGCCGGCGTCCCGGCAGGTGTCAGATAGTGTGTCTGCTCGACAGTGCTGGGATGAGGACCCGGATGGCGCGCGGACACCTGGCTCTGATTGATCCGGCTCTCGCGGGTCATCGCAGGGTTCACGATCACATGGCAAGGAGGTCGGCATGGACAGGTATTCTCCCGGACGGCGGGACTTTCTCAAGAAGATGACGGCGCTCGGCGCAGCCGGCCTGCCTGTTGTTGTGCCGGTCCTGGGATCTCGCCCCGATTATCTGGCCGATGCGGCGGCCGGATTCAACACGGGAACGGCATACGATCCCGCGGCCAGGTTCGAGATCAAGGTGAGCGAGGTCGACTTCCGGCGCACGCGGGCCGGGCGGATGTTGATGGCCCGCATTTATCAACCGGCTGGCGCGGGGCCGTTCCCCACCGTGCTCGATCTGCATGGCGGTGCGTGGAACGCCAAAGATCGCCACGCGGAGGAACCGATGGACCGCGCTCTGGCGGCCAGCGGCGTGCTGGTGGTCGCCATCGACATGACGCTGGCGCCGGAAGCGCCGTACCCGGCCTGCATTCAGGACGCAAACTACGGCGTGCGCTGGCTCAAATTGAAAGCCGCTTCGTGGAACGGCGACCCGTCGAAGATCGGCGTGTACGGAAGCTCCAGCGGCGGCCACGTCGCCGAGCTCCTGGGCATGCGTCCTCGCGATGCGCGGTACAACGCGATTCCCCTGCCCGAGGCCCCTAAACTCGATGCGACGGTGGCCTACGCCGCGATGCGCTCGCCGATCAGCAACACGTACGCGCGCTTTCAAAACGCGGAGGAAAAGAAGCGCGACGGCATGATCACGAACAACAAGACCTTCTTCAATCCGTGGGAAACGATCTTCGAATCCAACCCGCAGCAGATACTCGAGCGCCATGAGCCGGTGACGCTGGTGCCGCTTCTGATCATGCAGGGCGCGCTCGACGACAACGTGCTGCCCGCGGTGCAGGAGAAATTCGCCGCGACTTACAAGGCGGCCGGCGGCAAATGCGAGTTCCACGTGTTCGAAGGCAGCGAACACGAGTGGGTCGCCAAAGAGGGGCCGCAAACCGACCGCGCCCGCGAGATGGTCAAGGCGTTCATCGCGCACCAATTGAAGACTTAGGGCACCGATCGCCGTCACGAAATACGTCACCGGCCGCCACCGTCGCTACGTCACGCCACTGTCGGTTCGTGGTCGGTGCCGGAGGCGGGGGCGATCGAAGGCAGATCGCGCAGCGCCGGTAGCAGCTCGCGGGCGAGCGCGGCGGCCGACGGGTAACGGGCAGCGGCGTCCACGGCGACCGCGCGCTGAAGGACCGATTCGAGACGCCGCACCTCCGGACCGTCACCACCCAGCGTGAACGGCTCGTTCATGATCGCCGTCAACAGCTCGCCGTGGGTCCGCCCGCGAAAGGGCCGGCGGCCCGTGACCGCTTCCGCCGCCATGACGCCGAGTGCGAAGACGTCGCTCCGCTCGTCGATCTTCCCGGCGGTGAGCTGTTCCGGCGCCATATAGCCCGCGGTGCCGATCACGAGTCCTGGATGGGTGAGGCCTCCGCTGTTCTCGGCGTCGAGCGCGGTCATTTTCGCCAGACCGAAGTCGAGCACCTTCACCAGGTCCGCACCGCTGGCGAGAACGGTGACCATCACGTTCTCCGGTTTGAGGTCCCGGTGCACGATGCCCTGCTGGTGCGCGGCAACGACCGCGGCGCAGATCTGCTCGAACCAGGCAGCCACCGTCGCGGGAGCGAGACGGCCGTGACGCTCGATCGCGGCGCGCAGCGTACGCCCCGGCACGAGCTCCATCACGATGAACGCACCCGCCGCGCCGACCGCGCCGTAATCGAACACGGTCACGATGTTCGGATGCGTGAGGCGGGCGGACGCCTGGGCCTCGCGCTCGAACCGCCGCAGCGCCTGACGATCGCCGAACCCGCGGCCCAGCATGATCTTCACCGCCACCGCGCGGGCGAGGCGTAAATCGGCCGCCTGGTAGACCGCCCCCATCCCTCCCTTGCCAATCAGGCGATCGAGCCGGTACTTGCCGTCGATCGTGCGTTCGACCGGCAGCGAGAGCTCCAGCTCCCGGCCATCCGTCGTGCAGGTCCGCGCCGGGGCGTCGTAGCAGGCGCCGCACAGCGGGCACTCCTTGAGGAGGGTGACGAGCCCGGTCTCGAGGTGCGCGAGCACGTCGTGGCGGAGGCGCCGATCCTGATCGACCAGATCCTTCAACCGCACGTTTTCGCGCGACAGGGCAATCTGCCGTGCGATCGCCTGGAGCAGCTTGAGATCGTCGGCGGAGTACGGTTCCTCGGACTTCTTGTCACCCATCATCAGCAGGCCGACCACGTGCCTGTCGGAGCCGGTCATCGGCACGATCAATCGGACGCCCGCCTCGTCGAGCCATTCGCGATCGCCTGGTGGCAGATCCTCCGCGTTGGCCAGCGGCAGCGTGACGACGCCGCTCTCGCGTTCCGCGAGCCCCATGAGCGGCGCGCCAAGTTGAACGCTGTGGATGTATCCGCCAGAGGAGTACGACAGCGTCAGATGCGGACTGTCCGCTTCGCGATACCACACGAACAAACATCTGGGATGAAAAGCCGATTCGAGCTCGTGGCTCACGAGCCTGGACACGCTCGACGCCGACTCGAGCCTGTCAACGTCTTCGATGAGGCTGACCAGCAACTGCTCGCGGTCGTACGTCTCCCGGAAGAAGCGGCGATCCAACCACCGCGACACCTGCGTGCGGAACCGCAGGCTCGCCACGGCGGCGACGATCAGGTACAGGTAGACGGAGTTGGTCAGCAGGAGGCGCCCGATCGGCTGATCGCGGTGCACGACGAGGCCCGACACGAGCCCGAGAGCCGGCAGCAGCAGCAGGCCGCGCAGCGCATTCTTCGCGAGGAGATACTGCAGGCCGCGCCGGACCACGATCGTGATGTCGAAGACGCGGTGCTTGATGATCGCATAGCCGAAGCTGAGAGGAATCGCGATCGTCGCGATGTGCGCCGGGACGGTCCATACGGCGATCACGGGCCCGAGCCGGGGGACGGAAACGGCCGCGAGCCGCAGCACGCTGATGACCAGAAACGGCGTCATGCCGGCGATGGTGCCCCAGACGACCCAGCGAAGCCGCCGCCGATCGTCAGTCTCTGCCACCGTCCGGTAGTTCCGAGCGAGCACCGCAAGAATGGCGACTCCGGACATCGCCTGCGCGGCAGTGCTCCCAAACGAAAGGACCTGATCGAGCGGCGCCAATACCGCGCGGAATTCGAGATGCTGCTGCTCGCCGGACGCGAACGTGACGAACTCGGCAAACGACCAGATCGCGAGCGTGCCGCAGAGCCCGTACAGAATCAGCCGCGCGCCGCGCCAGAGGCGGCCCGAGGCGACCGACTGTGGAAACCGAAGATAGAAGTCGTAGCCCACCGCCAGATGCAGCGGCGCGATCGGAAACAGCGCCCGGATGACGGCCTGCTGCGCGTGTGGCACCGGCGCGGATGGATCGACCGTGCTCGACAGGAGGAACAGGCCCATCGTGACGCCGGCGGTGTACGCCCAGCGTGCGATCGGCTGATCGGGGCGGAACACGGCGATGAGCGTTGCTACCACGCACCACACGACGCCGTCAAACAGCAGCGAACAACTCAGACGGAGCGGCTCGGGACTGTGCGACGTCACGACCGTCAACGGGATGGTGGTCTCGCCGTCGGCGCGCCGGACGGTCACCGTGTAGGTCGATCCCCGCACGTACCGACGGATCAAATTGGGAGAGAGGCGTTCGGCCCGCCGATCGCCGTCGATCGCGGCGATGCGGTCGCCATCGCGCAACGTGCCGGAGGCGGGACCGTCCGGCGCGACGCGCGCGACGAACGTGCCGCCGGCCCGCACGGC
>QHWJ01000285.1 GCA_003222535.1 Acidobacteriota bacterium
CGACCCCAGCTTACTGGATCGAACCTCGGAACAGGAAGAGCGCAACGCCGGTCATCGGGTGGATCATATGAGGCGTCCGCTTCGCAACGTGCTGACCGGATTGGCGACCGCCTTCGTCATCGCGTTCGTGCTCGCGGTGCCGAGCATCGGCGGCGTCGGCACGTGGAAAATCGTTCTTGGCCTGGTTGGCCTCGCGTTGTTCGTTGCCGGCGGACGTCCTCGATCGCAAACGAGCTGACGCGCGCGGCAGCTATTTGGCCAGCGGGTTGGGCCGCATCTGGAACTCGACCGCTTTCGGAAGCGATCCTTTGCCACCCTCGATGTGCCACGACGCGTAGGTGGAATAGCTGGACCAGAACCCTTTGCCTTTCCAACCGGTGTTCGGGTTGTCCACGCGCCCCGTCCCGGAGCGCGCGAAGAAGCTGAGGGGATACGGCACGCGCAATGTGATGAACTGCCTGGTGCCCGGCTGGAACAGCTCCATCGAGTCGGTGTTCACCGACGAATACATCGGCGCGTCTTTTCCCAGGCCGAGCGTGTCCCATTTGTCCATGTAGAGCAGATACGATTCGCTCGCCTTGTACGGGCTGTTTGCGTACGTCGGTTCGTTGGTGTTGCGATAGATCGTCCACCCCTCGGGGCAGCTCTGGCCGTCGGCCCTCGGGTCCCTGGTGGATTTGCACTTGCTCCGGTCGAACGCGGTGAAGTGGCCGCTCACCCGCCAGCCCTGGTAGACCACGCCGTTCGAGTCGGCCTGTACGCCACCGGTGCCCACGAGCTCGATGTTCTGACCGGTCGGCGGCTCGTAGATCTCCGCACGGCACGTCTCGGGCGGATTGGCGCCCTTCGTGACGCGCGTGAGCCGCTTCTGCTCGCTGCCGATCCCCGAGCACCAGACGCTCCCGTCCCTGTCGTTGACGGCAATGGCGTAGCAGCCGAATGTCACGCGATGGTCTTTCGTCGGATCGACCGGCTGATCGGGCTCGGTCCAGCCAGAAGTGATCTTGCCGTCGCCGTTGGTGTCGATGACCGCCGGGCACCAGCCGGTGGATTTCTCCGCGTCGTGCGTCTTGTCCCAGGTGTCCATGTCCACCCAGCCGACCGATCCGGTGGTGCCGTAGTAGATGAAGTTGTCGTGGCTGAGCTCGTTGTGGTCCACGGTGAAGCAGGTGTCCACGTTCTCGAACTTCCGGGTCTTCGGATCGTAGACCGCGACCTGCTTTCCGCTCTGCTTGATGGGGAAGTGCTTGCCGAACTTGTTCGCCGTGTCACCGCCGCACCAGGCCGGCTGCTGCTGGGCGTCCCGGACGCGAAGCGTGAACCACACGCGCCCCTTCGCGTCGATCCCGACGCTGCGGGGGTCGCCGTTTCGCTTCCACATGTTCTCGCCGAAGTTGGGTGACGGGGTGGGCGCGGCGTTGAAGCCGGACACCATCGCCGTCGCATTGGTCGGCGTCTTGATCACGCGTGCGCTGTTCTCCGCCGGGTCCAGCTCCATCAGCGCGTCATTCATCTGCGACACGCCGTAGATCTTGCCGTTCGGAGTGATCCTGGGGTTGCGCAAATCGGCCGCGGCGTTATCGGCACGACCATCAATCGGCGATCCCCAATCCCAGAGTGAGATCACGAGGTTGCGCTGGACGCCGGTGGGACGGGGCGGCGCATTGGTCGGCGCTTCGCCTTTGGCGATCGCTTCGGTCCAGGCCGCGAAGGCTTTCCGCGGCTCGCCGAACCGCTGGAAAAAGGCGCCCATCGACGGACCAGATGGCCCATACTTCGTTCGCGTGTCCCACTTGGCCAGATGGGTCTCGCCTGTGACGTACGACGGGAACTCGCGCGTCGCCTTGCCCCCGAGCTGGTGGCAGTCGTAGCACTCCTTCATCGTTTGCTGGAACCGCTCCTGCTCGCGGGCGCCTTCGGGCACGTGCAGCATGGAAAACCACCAGGCGGCGGGATAGACCTGCGCCGCCGATGTCGCGTCGGGCGCCACCGGAGCCGTCAGGTTGAGTTGCTGTCCGGGCTTTGCCGACTGCCGCGGCGAATCGACCAGGCCGTAGCCGCGGACGAACACCTGATAGGCGGCCCTGGGCAGATCGGGCAGGACGTACCGCCCCTGGTCGTCGGTCACGACAATGCGCGCAAACTTGGTCGGCAGATCGGTCGTTTCGGCAATCACCCACACGCCGGCTTCGGGTCCCTTCACACTGGTGACGACCCCTCCGATATCGTCGGGGTCGATCGGGACCGGGGCCGAAGCGCCTCTCTGCCGGGCCGCGACCCACGTCATCGAGCAGGCCACCAGGATGGCGACGACCAGTGCCGTTCGGCTTCCTGTTGTCATGATTCCTCTTTGGGAGTTCCCCGGCGGATTCCTCTTGCGAACCCAAACTTTCGCGGCGCAGCGGATTGCGGATTATAGGTTCCAAAAAACCGTTCCAGAGGTCGTGCTTACGAATTTTTACAATTTCAGCCGCGCAGCCACCGACGCGATTCCGCACCATTAGCCGGAGTTTTCCCGCAGAGCTGTCTGTGTTGAAGCGGACCAGATTTTCGAGAGAGGTCCGTCGTTGCGAGCACCTCGGTACCAGCCGGACTGGAGGAGAGCATGTTGAGGAGAGGTTGGCTGACAGCGGCGGTTTTCTTCATCGCGGCGGGATCGCTCTTCGCGCAGGCGACATCCACGATCAGCGGCCGCGTCGTCGATCAGGACGGAGCGGTTCTGCCAGGCGTGACCCTGACCGTGACCAACACGGCGACCGGCGTGACCCGCAACACCGTGACGAACGAAGAAGGCCTCTATTCGGTGCCGGCCCTGAACCCGGGGAACTACGCCGTTCGGGCCGAGCTCGCGGGCTTCGCCCCACAGGTGCGTGAGCGCATCGAGCTGCTCACCGGCGCGAATCTCGCGGTCGAGCTGAAGCTGAGTCTTGCGTCATTGTCCGAAACCATCACCGTCTCAGCGCAGTCCCCGCTGGTTGAAGCGACCCAGTCCACGGTTGCGTCCTCCATCCGCCAGACCGAGGTGGTGGCGCTGCCGATGATCAATCGCAGTATGGCGGCTCTCGTCACGATGCTGCCGGGCGCTCGGGAAGTCAGCGGCACGATATCGGCGAAAGGGGCGAGCGGTACCTGGATCTCGATCGGCGGCGGTGGAGGTCAGAACGTCGTCATGGTCGTCGATGGGATCGACAACAAGGAAGATCACTGCGGCGGCGCGAGCCTCTCCTACAGCCTGGAAGGCATCCAGGAATTCCAGGTTTTCAAGTCGGGCGCCCGCGCGGAATACGGGCGGGGCACGGCGTCGATCCTCGTCGCCACCAAGTCGGGCGCCAACCGCGTGAGCGGATCGGCGTTCGGCTACTACCGGAATCAGGAGATGGTGGCGATCGACTACTTTTCGAAGCCTGAGAACGGCGGCGTGGGAGAGCCTCCGTTCAAGCGTTCGCAGATCGGCGGCTCCATCGGCGGTCCCATCATCAAGGACAAGGCATTCTTCTTCGGCTCGACGGAGTACATCCGGCAGGACCTCGAGCTGCCGCGAGCGGCCCGGATCTATCAGGAGCTCCAGTTGCTCGAACCGCTGGGCATCGGCGTCAAGGCCACCGCGTCGCTGCCGCAGCCGGCCCGCGACCTGTTGACCCAGGCGAAGGTCAACTTCAACCTCAGCCAGGATCAGAGCCTGTTCGTGCGCTACGGCGGCCAGCACGGACGGCTCGACAACAGCTTTGGAAGCACTGGGTCGGCGCTGCTCGACTACGCGCCGGTTCTCGAGCGCAACGGCCAGAAGCTGGTGAACCTGTCGCCGGGCTGGACATGGATTGTCAATCCCCGAGTCGTGAACCAGGTGACGATGCAGTACCTGACCTGGACGCACAACAACGAGTATCCGGCGTGCCCGCTGGCACAGGGCTGTCTGATTCAGAAGCTGGTCTTCCCGACGGTGTCGACCGGTCCGGTATCGGGCGGCGGCTTTCCGAACTGGTACAACTTCGAGGACAAGGTTCAGGTGAGAAACGACACCTCGATCCAGGCGGGACGTCACGCGTGGAAGTTCGGCGTCGACTACGCGTACCTGCCGAAGCACGGCGGCATCTACGGGCCCGGCAGCCCCGGCAGCATCACGTTCTTCCACGATCCGTCGGTCATCCTGAGCAACTCGAACGGCCTGTATCCAAGGGGATTCCAGACGCCGGGTATCGTGCGGTCGATTACGGTGAGCGGCGAGCCGATCGGCAATTACGACTCGTACAACAACTTCACCTTCAGCGGCTTCGTGCAGGACGACTTGCGATTGTCGTCACGCCTCACGCTGAACCTCGGCCTCCGATACGACGTGTACCAGCACATGAACCAGCACGACGGCCTCTGGGAGGCGAACCGGACCTACAAAGTGCTGAAGGCGATCGGATCGCCCTACGGGGTCCTGCCGAAGACCGACACGAACAACTGGGGCCCGCGCGCCGGTATGGCATGGGACCTTCGTGGCGACGGTGCGCGCGTGGTGCGCGCGAGCTACGGCCGCTACTATTTGATCGGCATCAAGAACGCCTACTACACCGCAGCCATTCAGGACAAGCCGACGCTCTTCATCACTCAGACGACCGCCAATAGCGCCATCGGGGTCGGCGCGCTCGCAAACTTCGTCTACGGTGTGACGCCGCTGCCGCCGGTGCCCAAGAACGTCACCGATTTGCCACCTGGGGGCAACAACGTTGGTTACTGGTACGATCCCAACCTGCAGGACTTCCAGACCGACCAGTTCGCCGCCGGCTACTCGCACGTGCTGGGGCGCGACACGGTGCTGTCGTTCGACTACTCGCATTATCTGGGACGGAACGGCTGGCGCACGCTGAACATCAACCCGCTGCTGCCCGATCCGGGCAACCCGGCCGGCGCCCGCATCCGTCCGCTCGCGGCCGACCTGCAGCGCGTCTACGGTGACCCGCGGCTCCTGGGCATCACGAACATCCTGAGCTCGGTCAACCGGAGCCTTTACGACGAGGCGATCTTCCACATCGAGCGCCGGTTCTCGAGCGCGACGGCCATCCGCGCCGATTACGTGCTGGCCTGGGCGCGCGGTATGGGCGGGCAGACCGACGGCAGCACCCGCCGTGCCTCGCCCGCGCCGCAGACGGCGTCGGCCACCGGCGGCGACATCTACGCGCCGTGGGAGTGGGGCTACACGCCGTACGACGAACGCCATCGCGTGACGCTCAGCGGCGTTCTGCCGCTGCCGCTGAAGTTCGAGGTGTCGCCCTCGCTGGTCCTCGCTTCGGCGCGGCCCTACGATCAGAACCGCATCCAGAACCCGAGCGGCGACGGCAACCTCCGCGTGCTCGACTCGAGCGGCAATCCGCTCCCGATCGACTCGGCTCGGGGCCAGGCGCTCGTCAACGCGAACGCGCGCGTCACCCGCGTGTTCCCAATGCCGGGACAGTCGCGGAAGCTCGAGACGTTCGCGGAGTTCTACAACATCACCAACCGCGCGAACTTCGGCAACATCTACGGGACGAATCAGTTCGCACCCACGACCTTCAACCAGCCCGTCGGATATCTCGGCGGTGCGGGTGCGGTGTCGACGCTCCCGAACTCGTTCCAGGTGCAGTTCGGCGCGCGCTATTCGTTCTGACAGGTTCGGGTTGGAAGTGGCCAGCGCCTAGGCCGCATTGTGACGAAGATTCGCGGATCGACCGCTCGCGTCACTCGGCGTGTGCCTCCGCCAAGCGCAAGCCGCGGCTTCTTTCGCAGCTGCTGCGGCGGCCTTATCGGAGTCGGGAGACCATTGATTGGGCCATCAGGCGGCGACGACGACCGAGACCTGGCCGTGCGCCTTGCGCGCCGGCAGGACGCGGATCTCCACATCGTGGCCGAGGGCGGCGAGAAATTCCATCAGGCGCTCGGCAGAAAAGGCACGTGCTCGTCCACGCATCAGGTCCGAGACGTGCGGCTGCGGAATGCCGAGGATCTTGCCGGCTTGGGTCTGTGTCAGCCTGCGTGCCTTGAGAATCCGGTAAATCTCAAGCGTCAGGCCAGCCTTGAGCAACTCCTGTTCGGGATTCGGCAGGCCGAGATCGGCGAACACGTTGCCGCTGCTTTTCTCGACTTCAATCTTGGTCCTCTTCTTCGCCATGTCAGTTCTGCCTTTCCCTGTAATGCTGTTCAGCGTCTGCCAGTCGGCGGCGGACCAGGTCAATCTCGCGCTGAGGCGTGGCGCTTCCCTTGGTCGATTTCTTTTGGAACGCGTGAAGCATAGAACACCTACCGCACGCTCTTGATCAAGCCAGGTCCAAAGCGGTTACCATTCTCGATCTGGCAACCTGAGATCCGGGCGCGTCAACCCAGGCCGCCCGCATCCTTGCTGGAAAGCGAGCTCCGATGATAGCTTCGCACGGCGGGCCGCCGAGATCGGTGGCGACGGATCTCGGTCATCGAGCCAGCACTCTATCCACCGGCTGACCTATCGAGAGGCCATCATGTCAATTCGAGCCGTCAGGAAGCTGATAACTGCCAAGCCCACGTTGGAAGGCGCAGGCGTGCACCTGCGACGTGCGTTTGGTTTTGGCCAGACGTCCGACTACGACCCGTTCCTCCTGCTGGACGACTTTCGAAACGATGTGCCGGAGGACTATCTGGCGGGCTTCCCATGGCACCCGCATCGCGGCATCGAGACGATCACGTACGTGCTCGCGGGAACCGTGGAACATGGCGACAGTCTCGGAAACAGCGGCGCGATCGCGGCCGGCGACATCCAGTGGATGACGGCCGGCAGCGGCATCGTTCACCAGGAGATGCCCAAGGGTGATCGGGTCGGCCGCATGCACGGGTTTCAGTTGTGGGCGAATCTCCCCGCGGCGCTCAAGATGACGAAGCCTCGCTACCAGGAAGTGAAGGCAGCCGACATCCCCGAAGTCACCGACGACGATGGCACGCACGTTCGGCTGGTGTGCGGGCACTTTTGGGGAAAGACCGGGCCGGTCGAGGGCATAGCGGCCGACCCGACCTACCTCGACGTCTCGGTTCCACCGGGCAAGCGAAAAACACTGCCGGTCGAGACAGCGCGCCACGCGTTCGCGTACGTGTTCGGCGGGTCAGGGACCTTCTGCAACGCCTCGGAACCGCTCGCGGTGCCGACCGAAGGTGTCGGGTGGTGGCCTCATGCAACACCTCCGGCGGAGGTCGACAATCGCTCGCTGGTGCTGTTCGATCGAGGCGACGAGGTCGTGGTCCAGGGCGGCGAGAACGGCATCCGCTTCCTGCTGGTGTCAGGACAGCCGCTCCAGGAGCCCGTCGCGTGGTATGGCCCGATCGTCATGAATACGCAGGCCGAGCTCCGGCAGGCCTTCGACGAACTGGAGCGGGGCACGTTTCTGAAACAAGATCGTTGACACCTCCTCGGCCGCAGCGATAATTCCACGCGGGTGAGACGTCGATGAAAAGAGCTCTACTCGCGCTGTGCATGGTCCTCGCGACGCATTCATCGGCCTGGGCCACCTGGTCGGTGATCGCGATTGACAAGGAAACCGGTCAGGTGATCATCGCCTCCGCGACGTGTGTCGCACAGGCTGGATTCCCGAGAAGACAGCCTCTCCCCGCGCGAGATCTCATGGATCTCCAGGCCGTGATCGTCCCGGGAGTCGGCGTGGCCGCCTGCCAGGCGGGCGCCGACAATACGCATCAGAACCAGATGACCGTCTTCGAGGAGCTGAGGAAAGGTACCGATCCGGCGAAGATCATCGAGATCCTTCACATGGATCCGGATATCGAACGCCGCCAGTTCGGCATCCTCGACATGCAGGGTCGTAGTGCGGGGCACAACGGGAAGAATAATTCGACGGCATCTCTGTTCGTGCCTGGCCGCGTCGGCAACTACTACTACCAGGTCCAGGGCAACACGCTCTTCAGCGATCAGGTCATGTACGAAGCCGCGCTCGCCTTCACGCGTGCCAGGGGCACGCTTGCGGATCACGTCATGGCTGCCATGGAAGCCGCGGATGCCAGGGGCGGCGATAAGCGATGCAATTGCGAGACGGAACCCAGACCGAACGCTCCGTGCGACGGAAAGACCGCGCACGTGGCGTACATCGTGATCGCGAACAAGGGCGACGTGACGGAAAAGTCGCACAACCAGGGCAAGTACTACGCATATATTCGCGTCACAGACGAGGACATCAAGCCCTCAGAAAACGCGAATCCCGTGAAGACGCTTCGCATGCGTTATGACGCCTGGAAGAAGGCGGGGTCGAAGCCGTTCAGCACCCTCCCGACGGTTGGGCTGACCAGGACGAACCAATAGAGGCAGGAGGTTGTCATGGACACGAAAAGAGGCCCAACGCCTGTGTCGGGCATAGTAGTATCTACCTGTCTTTAGAGGACTTGGACGATGCGGATGCGCTGCTTGCTCGGGCTGTGGCTCGCCGCGATGCTTTGCATTTCCAGCCTTGGCGCGGCCGTCAACGATGCACCGCTCGCCGACGCCGTAGAGCGCCGCGACAACCAGGCTGTGCTGTCGCTGCTGAAGACGCGTGCCGATGTCAACGCGGCCCAGAGCGATGGCGCGACGGCGTTGCACTGGGCGGCGTACCTGGACGACGCGGAAACGGCGTCCCTGCTGATCCGCGCCGGAGCCAGGGTCGATACGCCCAACAACTACGGTGTGACCCCGCTGGCGCTTGCCTCCGGAAACGGCAACGCCGCGATCATTGATCAGTTATTGAAGGGCGGCGCGGATCCGAACGGCGCCGTGCGTGCCGGAGAGACTCCGCTGATGCTCGCGGCGCGCACCGGAAACGCTGATGCGGTACGGGTGCTTCTGAGCGCCGGCGCAAAGGTCGACGCGAAGGAGAGCTGGAACGGACAAACGGCGCTGATGTGGGCGGCTGCCGCGGGGCACGGGCCGGTCGTGCAAGTGCTGATCGATCACCGCGCCGATATCCGCGCTCGTTCCAACAGTGGCGCGACGCCTCTCTTGTTTGCGGTGCGGCGAGGCGATTTGGCTGCCGTCCGCGCGTTGGTGGCAGCAGGAGCGGACGTCAAGGCGGCGAGGCCCGACGGCGCGACGCCGTTGCTCGTGGCGGTGATCAACGGGCATGAGGATCTCGTGGATTTCCTGCTCGACAAGGGGGCCGACCCGAATGTCGAGGGCGGATCGACCGAGCTGACGGTGCAAGGCGTGCGGGCCAGGCCGATGGAGCTCAAATACAGGAAGCTCACGAATAACGAGCGCGATTCCGAGGGTGTTTCGAGGGGCAATATCTTTGGGAAGCCGCTGCACGCCGCCGTACACGTGGCCAACTGGCACATCAGCGACCAGTTCATCGCGGTGAAGATCGACAGAGTGCGCGTCATCAAATCGCTGCTGGCGCACGGCGCGGACGTCAACGGCCGCATCAGCATGGAGGAGCCCAGATGGTCCGGCGCGAGGTATCGCCGGCACCTGGCCGGCGCTACCGCGTTCCTTCTGGCGGCTAAATCGGCCGATGTCGAGGTGATGCGCTTGCTGCTCGCCCATGGCGCCGACCCCGCGCTGGGCACCGAAGAGAACATCACTCCGCTGATGGCGGCGGCGGGCATCGCCTGGGCCTCGAACCAGGACCGCGCTTCCGAGAGCCAGGTGCTCGAAGCCGTCAAGCTGCTCGTGGAAGAACTGGGCGCCGATGTCAACCAGGTCAGTGACCTCGGTGAGACCGCGATGCACGCGGCGGCGTATCGCGGTGCGAACAGCGTCGTTCAATACCTGTTCGACAAGGGCGCGAAGCTCGACGTGGTGGCCAAAGACGGACGAACCCCCTTGATCGTCGCCGATGGCGTGGAGTACGGGAATTCGTTTGCCGCCCAGCCGCACACCGCGGTGCTGCTGCGGAAGCTGGGCGCAAAGGAAATGAAATGTCCGCCTCCGTGTGCGGCCGCGATTCCCGACGAGGTCAAGCGATGAGAGGACCTGTCCTGCCGAAGCGCCGATCGCGCGAAGGCGGAGGCCAGCTCGCGCTGATCGTGGCGGTGTTGTGTGTGATCGTTCCGCTCGTACACAACGTTCAGGGGGGAGGTGCTCGGCTGCAGACGGCCAGCGTCGTTGCGCAGCAGACACCCTCAGCGACCATCGCTGCGGCCAGCCCGCCACCTCGCGCCGTGTTCGACAAGTACTGCAT
>QHWJ01000286.1 GCA_003222535.1 Acidobacteriota bacterium
CGCCACATGCCGCTCGAGGACGAGCGCAGGTGTGTCGGCGAGCGCTGAGAGGATCGTCTGCCCACGTCCGACCGCGAGCCCGAGACACATGCTGGCCACCGAGCCCGACTTGGACTCCTCTGGCGTGGCGAAGTCGGCATGCGCATCGAGGTAGACCAGGCCGGGGCGGGAGATGCCGGCCCGACGAAGGCCCGCGAGCGCGCCCAGCACGACGCTGCAATCGCCGCCTAGCACCAACGGAAATTCGCCGGCACCGACCGCCCGAGCAACACGTGACGACAGGCGTCGGGTGAGGTCCAGCAGTTCTTCGTCGTTTCTTGGTCGTCCGTGAGGACGCGTGAAGTCCCGGTATGGAGCCGGCAGGACGTCGCCGTCGTCGCGGGCGGACAATCGCTCGACTACGCCCTGCTCACGGAGCGTGGTCGGCGCGCGGTCGACACCGCGCGGCCGACCGTCATCGTATGGTTTGATACCGATGTTGCTGGGTACGCCGATAACGACGATCCGTCTGGTCACGAGTCCCCCGGAATCATTTTGGCCGTGGGTCAGCCTGCACGTTGGCAACGGTCACGGCCGCCTATCGCGAGAACACCCGGGCTGTTCGCAGCGCAGTTCGGACGATCGCATCTTTGAATGGAAAATCCGCCGTCGCAAAGAACATCATCCGCATCGCACTCTTGACGACCGGACGACTGTAGCGGCGCAGGCTGGACTCGTACGCGTCAAGCGCATCAGCCACGACAAACGGCCTCGTCCGATCTCCTACCTTGGCCGCGAGGGTTCGGGCGTCCTTGAACGCGGTGTTCGCGCCATGTGCACCAAAGGGCGGCATCGTGTGAATCGAGTCGCCGATGAGCGTGACAGGGCCCGGCGCTGAGCGTTTCAGTGGCGGCGCGGCGCGGATCGGTACCACGACAAGGTCGTTCGGATTCGACGCTCGCACCAGTGCTTGACAATCGTCGTGAAAGCCGTCGACGGCGCGAGCCGCGATTACGTGCATGGCCGTCGTATCGAGCTCGCCAAGATCGGCGCCGTTGAGACTGCGAACGCCAACAGCCCACATGAAGTAGTCGTCAAAGAAGACATGACCACGTGGGCCCAACGCCATGATGCCGGCATTCGTGAGCAGTCGGCCGAGGACGGGAAGGTCGACGCGAGAGACTGGGGTGCGTCCAAACACTCCGCGAATGCGCGTGTCGCGCGGTTCGGCCTCGGGCATGCGCTGTCGCCGAACCCGTGAATTCGTCCCGTCAGCACCGATGAGCATGTCCCCTTCAGCTGTTGACCCGTCAGCGAAGTGTGCAATGACCCCGCTTGGCACCTCTTCGTAATGCGCAAACGCTTTGCCAAAATGAACGTGATCACCGAGTCCCGCGAAGAGCGCCTGCCGCAACGTGTGGCGATCAACCTGCCCAGTGATGTGACCACGCCGCTCCCCGGCTTCCAGATCGAAGGTGAACCGGTGGAGTTCGCGGGCGTGCTCATCCAGGAACACGAACGCGCCGGTTTTGCCCACGGCACCGGCCGTCGCCCGGATGAAGTCATAGTTTCGCGGCGGCAGACACGCCTGGAGCGACTCGCTCCCGGTGTCGTCAATGGTCAGGCGGTAGCCCTGCCCCCGGGCGTTCCGGCTCGGATCTCGCTCGAACACGGTGACGGAACAGCCCTGAGCGACGAGCGCGTGTGCGAGGCACAGGCCGCTGAGCCCTCCGCCGACGATGATGATATTTGGTCCTGGCATGACGTCACCTCGTGGTCACTGGCAGCTTTGGCGCGATCCATTGACGTGCTTCGAGGACGGCTACGACCGCAGCAGCTTCGGCAAGGGCGGCGGTTGCCCAGAACACCAGCTCGAGCGCCACGAGAGCCGGGGGCTCGCCAAGGAGGTTGAACGGACCGAGGAACTCGAAGAACACGTACGAAAGGCTCCATGTCACGAGCGCCAGGCGCCAGGCACGGGAGGCGATGGTTCGCGGCCACGCCGCGGCGACCGAGCGGAAGAGGAACGCATGGCCAACACAGAACAGGACGTACCCGAGCAGGATGAGCTGCGGCTTCGTCTCGAACAGCGGCAGCGGCTCGATCTGGGTCCACACGGCAATGAATTTGGCGCTCTGACTGGACGGATTGAACAGTGGCCCGCTGTGCTGATCGAGTCCAGAACCGATCAGTGCGAATGTCACATACGTGCCGAGACTGAACACGACACTTCCGGCAATGCCGGCGACAGCGGTTCGAAAGATACTGGGTTTCATCGCGTCACCTTCCTGACGCTGCATCAGAGCCTGCTGCGGCCGCGTGGCCACCGCGGCGTCTGTCATCAACGTCATGAACGTCAGCGTAGTGCGGTGGCCCGGTGACTTCCAGTGATTATTCGTGATGTGATCGATCATCGATAGTGAGCATTGAGGCGAGTCTTCGTTGGTCACTTCGCATGCAGAGTGGGGCAGGCGTCCTGCAGTTCACGCCTTTCGTCGCGTTGGGCCTTCTCCGTGTTTCGATTTCGGCGCCCGCATGAGGGCGCGGCGGAATCTGATGCAGGCGACTGGTGAGACGAAGTTGATACCGTTACAGGTGTGACAGCTACGCCGGCGACGACCTCAGCCGTCGCATCACGCAGGCGCTCAATATTCGCCGCGCGAATCGGACGTGGGATCTGTCATTGTCACGCGTTCAGGAACTCCAGCAGCGCCCGCGAAAAGGCACTCGCGTTCTCTTCAGGTACCCAATGCGCCGTCTGCGGCACGCGATACTCGGTCACGTTGATGGCGACTTCCCGCATCATCTCAGCCACTAACGATCCGGACGTGCTGATGGTGCCGCCGACCGCCAGGACGGGTATCGTCAGCTTTCCGTTGCGCTGCAGCGACGCCCTGTTCTCGTCGGCATCGCGGTCGAAGGCACGATACAGCTCGAATCCGGCTCGCATCGCGCCGGGAGCGGAATACTCGTTGACGTATACGTCGAAGTCGTCCGGACCAATCGCGAACGGATTGAAGATGCGAACGTCGAAAAACGCCCGCAGGTACGGTCGCTCCCGTCCAGCGACCAGCATCTCGGCGACATCGCGCGCGGCGTGGAACGCGAAGTGCCACACGCGCGGATCAGTCCTGAGACGGTCGAAGACCGTGGTGCCCGGCAGTGGGGCGTCAACAACAGCCAAGTGTGAGACTTCATCACGATACGCCCGCGCGTACGCGTACGCCACCATGAGCCCGATATCGTGGCCGACCAGGATGACTTGGCCGGACACATCGAGGTGCTGGCGGAACAATCGCTGCAAGTCGCCAGCCATCGTCCGTTTGTCGAATCCATCTGCGAGACGAGACGAGTGCCCGGCGCCGCGATAGTCCGGTGCAACGACGCGACATCCGGCCTCGACGAGCGTCGGCATCACCTTGCGCCATTCCCACCATGTCTGAGGAAACCCGTGAAGGAGCACGACCGTGGCGGGGCCCTGTCCCGCCGTTACGTAATGCAGCCGTAAACCCGGCTCGATGTCGGCCATTCCGTGCGTGCACGACAGCAAGAACTCCTTGTCGGTCATTCCAAGCCCCTGTCCGAATCGGAACGTGAGTGCGGTCCTCGAGTCGAGACGGCCGGAGGTCTGCACCTGCGATGCGGAACTCGATCACCTCGATAAATTGCCGAGCCGCATGCCAGCGATGATCCGAGACCGACGTCTCGTTGTGCTGGGTGGTCGCTCGACCGCACGCAGCGCCCCTGCGCTCACCATCGCCACATGGGCTGGACAGCCGGCTGCGTGCGACCGAGTCGGCTGCCCTGAGCCGTGTCAGCCGTCAGCGTATCCCGATGCTGTCTGGATCTCCAGTGACCATTCGTGATTTGATCCATCACTTGAAATGAGCCTTGAAGCCGTCGATCTCAATCTCGTCCTCGTACTGCATCATGTGCTCGCCGAAGGGACGGTGGTTCGCGCCGCCGAGCGGCTGCACGTCACACCCTCGGCTGTCAGCAACTCGCTCGCGCGCTTACGTGGTCTTCTCGGCGACCCGCTCTTCGTGCGACGTGGCAGGACCGTCGTTCCGACACCGCTGGCCCGAGAGCTGGCTCCGCAAGTGGCGACGACCGTCGAGAGGCTCCGAGTCATTCTCGAGGCTGGACGCAAGTTCAACCCTGACGCATGCACGCGATCCTTCACACTCGCCTCGGCCGACAACATCGGAATCTTGCCGGCGATCGCCACGCGCTTCGCTCAGTCGCTCCCGCGGGCGTCGCTTCGCGTGGTCACTCTGGATCATGCGTTGGCGAGCGACGGTCTCGCGTCCGGTGACATCGATGTTCTGTTGGGATTACCGCCGACGATTGGTCGTGACATTCGGTCGGAACCCGCGTACACGGATCGACTGGTCTGTGCGATGTGGCGCAAGGGCGCACCTGCTGGGCGGCGGCTTACGCTCAAACGATTCCTCGAGGCTCGGCACGTGGAGGTGGCGCTGCAAGGGAAACATGCGATCGATTACGTGGATGGCGTGTTATCGCGGCTTGGTCACCGACGCTCAATCGCGCTCTCAGTGCCGCAATTTGCGCTCGCGGCCGGCTGCGTCATCGGCACGCCGTACATCACCATGCTTCCAGCGAGCATGGCGAAGGGACTGGCCTCCGCGCTGCCACTTGCGGTTCACCGGCCTCCATTCGAGCTGCCAGCGATCACGATCCTGCAGCTCTGGCACGCACGTAGCGACGCCGATCCAGGCTCGATGCTGCTCCGGGCAATCATTCGTCGGGTTGGGAAAGAGGCTCGCGTCTGAAGGGAAAGCGGATCTCGTGCAAGCACGCCGAGAGGTCACGGAGCGATCCCTCTCGGGACTGCTGAGTTGGGAGTTCGCGGTTTCCGCCGCCGCCACCGACTTGGTGCCGTCGTCGAGCGATTCGTGTTATCGGGATTGGTTGTCCCGATGCGGGGTAAGTGTAGCGTCGCGACGTGGCAACGTTCGCGCGCTTGTGTTCAGCCGGGTCCTTGTCCGGCCTGTCCTCGGCGTTATCGATGTTCCAGTTCGCGCTTTCGAGGTCGTTTTCGAAGTACCGCCATTCGACTCGAACTTCTGGAAGCCCTGATAGGCGACCGAGGGCGTCGCGGCGGAACTCCTCCTGGCAGCAACAAATCTCTTCCACGACACAATCTCGGCCGCGCTGAAGCGAAGCCGCGATTGCAGGCCACAGACTGTTCCCGTAAGGGCCATCAAACCGCACGGCGCCAGTGGACGCGCTGATCTGCTTGGCCAGCCACGTCTTCCCCGACCCGCACAGTCCGAAAACGATAGTTGCAGTCGCCATATCCGATGATGCTGTCTCTCCAGAGGAGGCTAGGAGCTTTACTGGCGTTTTTTCTTTGATTGGTCTGGCCGGGCGAGAGCGCCCACCTTTCGAGTCTTTGAGATTAGCGTCGCCCCGTCCAGCATATTGAGGTCGTCTACGTCTGGCGTCATTAGGATGTGCCCTTTCAGGCGACTGAATCGAGAGCCGTCGGAGAGCATACGGGGTGTTTTTGCCGACGAACAACTGAAACGTGATTCCTGGAATCGTGAAGCGGTACTGCCGGAACTCCGGTTGCCGACTCTTCAAGAACGGAAACGTCATCAGCATGTTCCGCATCCGGTCCATCGCGCTTGTCACGGAGATGATCATGAGCGCGTCGCTTGGAAAACCCGCCTGCTCTAACAAAAAGAGCCGCAACGGCTCCTCGTAGGGGCTTAGCTCAAGGCGTTTCGGCTGTTGCCGCATCAACACCCAGTCGTGCACCGAGGCTCGCCAGAAGATGCTTACACCAAAATACGTGAGCTTCACCGCGTCAATCGCCTCTGAGCAAACGCTCTCAAAGATCGTAAAGCCCGGCGTCGACAGAGGTGACGGGGCTATCGCTATGACGTTGGAACGCAACGGAAAATCGACTTCCGAGTGCCAGCAGTTCTTGAGGACCCAGGTCTCGCCGCCGCTATTGAAACGTTCTTCACACTCGCCACACAGCAGGTAAGCCGTGGCCTGCTCGGAGCTGAGGAGCGACACCTCCTCGTTGAGCCTTTCACGATTTTCGCGATTCGCCGGTGCTTTGGTGACCGTCAGATGCTCTTCGGTGCCACACCCTTTGCGAGAAAAGGGCTGTCATCGGTCTCGTCGACCGCATACCGTCGTGTTCTGGAACAGAGAGAACATACGAAATCCGAGGGTCAGCCGCTAGCGACGCTCGGGTACTGCGGTGCGAAAGGCGCCGAACTCCTCCTTCAAAAATGCCTTGATTGCAGCGCTACCTCCGATTTCGACCCATGTTGTGCCGTCACCCCGCAGCGAGAGGGTGATGTCGAGAAAGGCGCAACACCGGTGCTCCATCTCGATCCATTCAGCGGCGTCTGCAATCGCCACGGAGCTGCCGATTCGCAGCCGAAACGCGGTCGGCATTTCCTGAACTTCGTCTGGCGCCTGGAGGACTCGCGGTCGGAGCGAGTCGTACCGCTGACGCTCCGCACTCGACAAAGCGCTGATGTCGCACGCGATGGGTCGCCCGCCGCACGTTTCCAATGCTGGTTTGGTCCGCCTAGCCCATCTGCGTAACGCAACCGTCGTCCAAACGGCTTCGACGATACCGAATGGCCAGGTTCCCGCCAAGAACCCGTACGCCGACGACGCGGCACACGCCGCTGCGAACAGGAGGATGAACGCTGGCGAACGGTCCTCCAAGGCGTACGCGACTAGCATTGTCGAGACCGCGATCAGGCCGACAAGAGTTAGGATGCTCACCCGCTCAGTCTAGCGGTGCCTGTTCTGTTTAGTCGTGCGAATCAGGAAGTCGGTCGGGTCATCGTGAGCCGTCGATGGCCTGTCCTGCATGGTGATGACGAGCATCTGAATGCGTCAGCCGCGAGATCATCCGCGGTCGGTTGTCAGATTAAACGCCACCTTATAGATTGGGCAGATGGCGCTTAAACGGATGGACAACGTAGGAATCGTCGTCGATGACCTCGCAGCGACGATTGATTTCTTTCGTGAGATCGGCCTCGAGCTCGAAGGGAGGGCCACGATCGAAGGAGAATGGGCCGGGCGTGTCACTGGACTCGGCGATCAGCGCGTCGAGATTGCCATGATGCGCACGCCGGACGGCCACGGCCGGTTGGAGCTCTCCCGGTTTATCACGCCGCGGGTCGTCGCGGATCACCGGAACGCCCCAGTGAATGCTCTAGGCTACCTACGCGTCATGTTCGCCGTGGACGACATCGACGAGACGCTCGAGAGGCTCCGCAACCGCGGCGCGCAGCTCGTGGGCGAGGTTGTCCGGTATAAAGACGCGTATCGGCTCTGCTACATCCGCGGACCTGAAGAGCTCCTCATTGGACTCGCCCAAGAGCTCAGCTGAGCGCCGGCACTGCGGCGTGCCGTGTGTGATCACGATTAACAACGTCGATTCCGCCGATCGCTACCTACCGACCATCTTCAGCAAAGCCTCGGGATAACGCGCGCCATGTACTTCGATCTGTGACGCGGCCCGATCGATTTCTCCAAGGTCTTCAACGGTGAGCTGAATGTTCGCGGCACCGAGGTTCTCGTCGAGCCGGTGACGTTTCGTCGTCCCGGGAATCGGCACAATCCACGGCTTCTGCGCGAGTAGCCAGGCGAGTGCGATCTGCGCGGGCGTTGCGTTCTTACGCGCAGCGAACGTCTTCAACCACTCGACGAATGCGACGTTCGCCCTCCGGTTCTCTTCCGTGAACCGCGGCACGACATTGCGAAAATCTGTCGGTTCGAATGTCGTTTTGTCATCAATTGTGCCGGTCAGAAAACCCTTGCCGAGCGGGCTGAACGGCACGAAGCCGATGCCCAGTTCCTCGAGCGGGGGCAGGATCTCGCGCTCTGGCTCGCGCCACCAGAGAGAGTATTCGCTTTGCAGCGCCGCCACCGGCTGCACGGCGTGGGCGCGGCGGATCGTCTGCACGCCCGCCTCGGACAAACCGAAGTGCTTCACTTTGCCGTCGCGAATCAGATCCCTGACGGTGCCCGCGACGTCCTCGATCGGCACATCCGGATCGACGCGATGCTGGTAGAACAGATCGATCCGATCCGTCCGGAGCCTTTTGAGTGACGCGTCGGCGACCGCGCGGATCTGCGAAGGACGGCTGTTGAGACCGGCCATCTTGTTTTGCGCGATGTTCCACCCGAACTTCGTGGCGATCGCCACGTGGTCGCGCACAGGCTCGAGCGCCTCGCCCACGACGTCTTCGTTCGTGTACGGGCCGTAGACTTCCGCGGTATCGAAGAATGTCACGCCACGATCGACGGCAGCCCGGATGATCGCGATGCCATCCTCGCGACTGCTCGGGCGTCCGTAGCTCTGGCTGATCCCCATACAGCCGAAACCGAGAGCCGAAACCTCGAGGCCGGTCCTGCCTAACGTGCGGTTCTGCATTTTTTCTCCCCGTGAGCACCTCAGAAAAGCGGCACACCGGTCAATTCGGCGAGCTTGGACGAGAGGTGGTCTTGAAACCGAGTATCTGAGACTTCCCGCGCGGGGCGCTGCGGCTGCCGATGGTGCCAGTACCGGCCGCTGACTGCCGCCGCGGGATCATCGCTGACAGCCAGCCAGGTCTGGGTGCGGTATCCCATCTCGAAATCGTCCGGCGCTCCAGGGCCACCCATCTTTGTCGCAACCCAGCCGGGGTCGACCGCATTGCTCAGCACGTCCGGCCACCATCGCGCCACCGCGAAGGCGAGGGCTGTCACGTTCAGTTTGCTGTCCGAGTACGCCTGGCTGGCATTCCAACGCCGCTCGAGCCAGTCGATGTCGCGTAGCGAGGCGCCGCCGCCACGATGCA
The DNA here is from genome assembly GCA_003222535.1 of Acidobacteriota bacterium. Lineage (GTDB taxonomy): Bacteria > Acidobacteriota > Vicinamibacteria > Vicinamibacterales > CAVVIG01 > QHWJ01. Next base: position 8,823 of record QHWJ01000286.1, read on the forward strand.
TGCCGCTACTGAGGTACACCAAACGGCGGGGCCGCTCGATCAGCGCCGTCAGCATGTACGGAGCGAGCGTGTTAACCGCGAGGATGGTCGAATGTCCCTCGGGTGTCGGTGATCGGCCCGACGTGGCATATGCGCCGGCGTTGTGGATGACTGCGTCCATACGGCCAATCGCATTCACCTGGTCCGCGATGCGTCGCGTCTCGACGGCGCTGGCAAGGTCGCCGACGACGACACCAGCCGAGCGGGAAGCAAGATCGTCGACCGCCGAGGCGCGCTCACGAGATCGCGCGTGCAGCACGACCTCATGGCCCTCCTCGATGAGCGCGCGTGCTGCGGCACGGCCCAAGCCGTCCGTGCTGCCGGTGATGAACACGCGAGGCATCCGTCAGCCTCGCGGCATGACGCGCACTGTCGCCGCTCGCGCGCGGCCGCCGATCATCGGCTTCAAGTACGGACTCCCGGCGTACTTCGTTCGGTAGGCCTCGTCGATCCGATCGTTGATAGCCCCGTTTACGGGCTCGAAGACGACGTCCTTCGTTATGCCGGCGGCACGAATGCGACCGGCCTTCTGATGAATCGCCGCTTGATACCATCGCGACTGCTGCCCGTTGTAGCCTCGCACGTACAGTACGTCGTCGACGACAACGGACCAGATCCAGGTCGGCGTGCCGTAGGTAACGCCGTCTTCCCGAAAGGGCGAGATGTGAAGGTCGTCGGTCTCCACGATCTTGCGCAGTTCGTCTGCGGGCCAGACCGTGTGCTGAAGATGCATGTGATCTTTCGTGCTGCTACCAGGCGTAGGCTTGGGGAGCCTCGCCGCCAGGACCCGGCCAGATCTCGTCCAGCCTCCGGTTCGTTTCCGTCGAGAGAGAGATTTCCAAGGCGCGCAGACTCGCCGTCAACTGTGCCTTTGTGCGCGGCCCGATGATCGGAGCCGTGACGGCGGGATTCTGAAGCAACCAAGCGAGCGCGACGACGGCAGGCTCCTCACCGATTTGTTGGCACAGCGCCTCGTATTGCTCGAGTTGAGCGCGATGCTGTTCAATTCGCGTCTGCAATAGCGGACTGGCCCGGCGTCCTTCGGTAGCCTTCCGAAGCACACCCCCGAGGAGTCCCATGCCGATCGGGCTCCAGGGAATCAGACCAATGCCGTAGTAGCGGAGCGCCGGAATGACCTCGAGCTCGATGGTGCGAGCGCTCAAGTTGTAGAGGCTCTGCTCCGACTCGAGGCCAAGGAAATGGCGCGACGCGGCGACACTCTGCGCGGTGGCGATGTCCCAGCCGGCAAAATTGCTGCTGCCGATATAGGTCACCTTCCCTTCGCGAACGAGCTGCTCCATCGCCTGCCAGATCTCCTCCCACGGCGTGCGGCGATCGATGTGATGCATCTGGTAGACGTCGATGTGATCGGTCTGCAGGCGCCGCAAGCTGTCCTCGCACGCGCGTCGAACGTGATAGGCGGAGAGGAGGCGGTCGTTCGGGCCGGTGCCCATCGGCTGGTACAACTTCGTGGCGAGCACAATGCGATTGCGTCGGCCACCCTGGGCGAGCCACCGGCCGATGATTTCCTCGGACGTGCCGTAGCCCTTCTCCATGTCGGGGCGTTGTGGCCCGCCGTAGACGTCCGCCGTATCAAAGAAATTGATGCCGGCATCGATGGCCGCGTCCATGATCTGGAACGCGGCGGTTTGGTCGGTCAGCTCTCCGAAATTCATGGTGCCGAGGGCCAACCGACTCACTTGGAGGCCAGAGCGGCCGAGAGATGTGTATTGCATTTAATTGCCTGAAGGACGCAGGAGCGTCTTGATCGCACGGCGCTCATCCATCGCTTGATAGCCCTCGGCGACGCGATCGAGCGGCAGCACGAGATCGAACACTTTTCCTGGATTGATCTTCCCGGCGAAGACCAGATCGATCAGTTGAGGCAGATACCGACGAACGGGCGCCGGACCGCCGAGCAAACGGACGTGCCGGAAGAAGAGATCCGCGCCGTCGAGCGTGACACCGTGCGGCACGCCGACGTAGCCGACCGAGCCGCCCGGCCGCGTCGACTTGATCGCCTGCATCATCGACTCCTGGGTCCCGACACACTCCAGCACCGAATCGGCGCCGACACCGTTCGTCAGCTGCTTGATGCGCTCGACGCCCTCGTCGCCGCGCTCCGTCACGATGTCGGTTGCACCAAATTCGCGCGCGAGCTTCTGCCGCGCCTCGTGGCGGCTCATCGCGATGATGCGTTCGGCACCTATCTGCTTCGCCGAGAGGACGCCGAGGAGTCCGACGGCACCGTCCCCCACGACAACAACCGTCGAGCCGGGCTTCACATTCGCCGCGTCCGCGGCAAACCACCCGGTACCCATCACGTCGGAGAGCGCGAGCATGCTCGGGATGTGGTCGACATCCGGCATGTCGC
>QHWJ01000432.1 GCA_003222535.1 Acidobacteriota bacterium
TCAAGAGAGCAGGAGTTGTTCTGCTCTTCAAGAAACAGCCCCATGATGTCTAACATCTAGTAACTAGTAACTAGTAACTAGTTGCTAGCTACGCGCATCTCTCGAAGCAACCCCCGGTATACGTGCTCGCGACCGAACGCCAGGACGTTCGCGCGCCCGGCGTCAACCAGACGCTGGCGCAACGGCAGATCCGCCGCCAGGTTCGCCCACGCCGTCGCAAAGGCTTCCGGATTCCCTCGCTCGACAACCACGCCGCTCTCCCCTTCCCGCGCGACGCGCCGCGGTCCAGGCAGGTCCGGTACGACGATCGGCACACCGGTGGCCTGAGCCTCCAGATAGACAATGCCAAGAGACTCGTGGATGTGCGTGGACGGCATGCAGAAGATGTCGAACCCGTTCATGAGGCGGGGTATGTCATCGCGGCCCCCGAGAAGCAACACGCGCTCTCGCACGCCGAGCTCGGCGCTCAAGCGGAGGAGAGCGTCTTGATTGCCGTCGCCCGCGATCACCAGCCGCGCGCCCGGCACGCGGTCCAGGACCAGACGTAACGCCCGGATTGACAGGTCGAATGACTTCTGGGCATTCAGCGTGCCCACGCCGCCGATCACGACATCGCCGGCTCCGACGTTGAATTCTTCGCGCACCTCACGGCGAAGGCGCTCCGACTGGCGAAACTTCGAGAGGTCGACAGGATAATTCCACAGCTTGGACACACGCTCCGGGTAACCGGTGGCGGCACGCCAGTTCTTCATCTGATCGTCGTTGTTGAACAGCCCAAGGGTCATGAATTTGTAGGCAAGGCTGGCGGAGACCAGGAACTCTCGCCGCCAGAGATTGGCGCCCCGAACCCACCCGCCGATGTAGGTCCTGCTCGGAAGAGGGGCTGGCATCTCGACATCCGTGCCGAAACTCACAACGCAGTGCGCGACACCGGCGAGCTTCGAGAGCGCAAGAAAGGAGAAGAAATTCGGGCTGGGCGTGTTGGCGAAGAAGATCACGTCCGGTCGCACACTTCTCAGCACGCGCCAGGCGGCTTTGAGGCTTGCCGGCCTCAACGAGCGTGGCTCAACGCGGTCCACCATCGTGACCGTGCACATCGAGGGAAACGCGTCGGCCATATCCTGATAGGGATTCTCCCTGAGGCACGCGAAAGTGACGTGAGCGCCGTCCGCGATGGCCGCCTTGGCGACCTCCTTACAGCACGACTGTGCTCCACCCCGAATCTGGTCTTCATTCGACAGGAACAGCCACTTCATGGACACCCCTCGTCACACATTACACCGTTTTCTCGCACGCACCGAACCTCAGAATGCTCGAGGTTTGGTGGACGCTCCGAGCTGACGGTGGCCTTCAATCATGCCGCGAATGTAAAAATACTGGCGCTGCAGCGCGAGTGAACGCACTTTCCGCGATCCGCCGCTCGGAAGGGGTGCCGTGAACAGCGTGGATTGAAGCAAACGAGCCGGAAGGACGTACGATCCGAGAAACGCCGCGAGGTAGGTTTCGGCGCATCTGCGCCACAACCAGCGCGGAGGCGGCTGTTTCTCCGTCCGGGCAAGCGCCAGCGATCCCATCACCACAGATATTCTTCCGGTGTGGAGCGCATATCGAAGCAGGTAACTCCGGGTCATGCGGCTTGGATCGACGTAGTGCCGGAGCGTCATGGCGGGCCACCAAATCACTTCACCTCCGCGCGCCCGAAGCCGCTCGAGAAACTCCACTTCGTCAAACGCTCCGCTCGAATCAGGTGTCGGTCCAAGCAGCAGATTGAACCGGTGGCCGTCGATCGCGGCCATACGATAGGCCATGTTTGCACCGTAAAGCGTGGCAGGTGGCGCCAGCGGGCCAGGAGGGCAATTGTGATCCAACCCGCAGAATCCAGTTCGCAATTCGGGAAATGCCCTGAGAAGGTTCGGATCGGGCTCGCACGGGAACCACGGCTCGATGACGCCGCCGATGGCCGCCGCGTGCGGATAGCGGCGAATGCCGTTCATGAACTCGACAAGCCATGACTCGGCGACCAGAACGTCATCGTCCGTGAACAGGATGTATTCTCCGGTCGCCTCCGCGAGAGCCGCGTTCCGGGCATTCGACAGGCCGGCGGCGGGTTCGAACACCCGGCGCAGAGGCAGCGTCTGAGCGAATTCCTCGAGCACGGCATCGGTATCGTCGGTGCAGTTGTTGTTGACCACCAGCAGTTCTAAGGAGACCTCCGGTGGCACCAGCATCCGAGCCATCTGATCCAGACACTGACGTAACAGAGCCGAACGGTTGAAGGTGCAAATGGCGATTGTGATTCGCATCGAATGGACGCTCCCTAACGTTTGAGACGGCGCCGAATCACTCGGAGCGCAGACGGTCCCATGGCACCCATGAGTTCCATGAACGGGCGCTGACTG
>QHWJ01000287.1 GCA_003222535.1 Acidobacteriota bacterium
ACACGATGCCGACCCGCGACATGCCGATCATGGACAAGAACAACGGGGGCACCGCCGTGGGGTACTCCGCGACCATCGCCAAGGCCGCGGCCGTCAGCGGCGTCGACATCATCATCAACGGGCATAACGCGGCGACGACCACGCCCGCGGACCTGAAGCTCTACTCGGAGTTCATCGCCGACTTCGTGAAGTTCGCACAGGACGCGAAGAAAAAGCGGCAAGACCGTGGACGATGTGGCGAACAGCTGGAGAGTGCCTGCGAAGTACACCGGCTACGCCACCCCGAGCCCTGCGCGCGTCAAGGCTGACGCACAGGTGGCCTTCGACGAGACGCGGTAATCACCGCTGCAGGTGATAGGTCATGGTCATCAGATACACATATACTGGCGGCAGTTGTCAGGGGTCAGACGGCCCGTAAGTGCGTGCAGGGTCAGACCCCATGGAGACCGGCACGGACAGGAGGATGGAATGCTGAAGAACACATGGTTCGCGCTTGGGGCTTCGACGGCGATTTTCGTGGCCGGCTTTTCGCTCGGCAGCCTGCGGCACGACGCGTCGGTCGCGCACGCGCAGGCGGGGAAGCACGTCTTCGAGCTTCGCACCTACACGGCGCCGGAAGGCAAGCTGGGCGAGCTGCACGCGCGCTTTCGCAACCACACGATCCGCATCTTCAACAAGCACGCGATGAAGAGCGTCATCTACCTCTCGCCGCAGGACGCGCCGGACTCGCAGAACACCTTGATCTACGTGCTCGAGCACCCGAGCCGCGAGGCCGCGAAGAAGGCCTGGGCCGATTTCCAGGCTGATCCCGAATGGCAGAAAGTCTCCACCGAGTCTCAAGTCAACGGACGCATCGTCAGCAAGGTGGTGTCGGTGTTCGCGGACCCGACCGACTATTCGCCGATGAAGTGAGGTGACCGATGAAACGCATTGCCGTTCTCCTCTGGCTCATGCTCGTGCTCGTGGTGTCCGCGCACTGGGTGGGCCGTGCGCAGCAGACCGCCGGACAACCGGCACCGGGCTCCCAGGGCGCTGACGATCCGCGCTTCACCGGCAAGTCGGTGACGATGGAGTCCAAGGATCTCAGCATCGCGCGCCGGCATTTCGAGGCGGGTGCGCGATCCGCCTGGCATAGCCACGATCGGGGACAGCTCCTGATGGTGGAAGACGGACGCATGCGCACGCAGAAGCGCGGACAGGCGATCAAGGATCTCGGGGCCGGCGAGAGCGACTACACCGCGCCGAACGTCTTCCACTGGCATGGTGCAGTACCCGGCCAGGCCCTCGTGCAGATCAACGTCGGCTTCGGCGGCGAAACGAAATGGATGGAGAAGGTCACCGACGCGGAGTATCTGGGAAAGACGAAGTAACGGCATCGCGATGAGCTCCGATCAGACGTTCCGGGCCGTCCTCGTTGTGACCCTCGTGAGTTCTACGACTCGGTGGCGCTGACGCTGCTGGCCGCCGGTCTGATCATGGCGAACGGATTCGTCCTCGGCGCCGGCAGTCTCTTCTTTTGCCTGTTCATCGTCCGGACGCGGAAGGAAAAGAGAATCTGCTGGCGCGTTTTGGCGATCCCTATCGAACCTACATGGAGCGGACCGGACGCTTTCTGCCGAGAAGCGTGCATCGCGTATCCGGATGACGGTCGCCTTCCTGAACGAGACCACCGGCACCTGCTTCCAGGCGTCTCGCGGCGATCCCCAGTCCGGCTGAGTCGCCGAACGCCATCGTAACGTCCTGCCTGATACGGATCCCGGACTGCGGACGGCCGATTGCGGCTTGCAAAACTGTGCGGCAGGAAGCGCACAGAACCGCACATGTGTCTTTGAGGGGCCCTGGCCTGCCGCGAGCGATCCGTCCATTTGCTGCCTTTGCTGGCTTTTTCCCTGATCGACCGGCGCTCGGGTAAACCGCCGCGCCGGCACGGGTCGTGCTCTCGAACACAGGTTCTCGTCGGCTCGAGCCGTTCTCTCCGTGGTGTAGTGCCCGAGCGTGCCAGATTGCGCCGAACGTTGAAGAAACGAAGGCCCTTGCTGCTGCGCCGACGTGAGAACGGCTCTCGCGGCAAAGGAGCGGTTGATGGGTGTCCGGAGAATCGTCGTCGTTGGCGCCCTAGCCCTCATCCAATTCCTCGCGTGGACGGCGCCGGCGCTCGCTCTCGATCCCCACAAAGCACTGACCCAGTACGTGCACAACGTGTGGCAGACCGATCAGGGGCTCCCGCAGAATTCCGTCCAGGCCGTCCTGCAGACGCGCGACGGGTATCTGTGGTTCGGCACCCAGGAGGGGCTCGTCCGCTTCGATGGAGTGCGCTTCGAGATCTTCGACCGATCCAACACCAGAGCGCTCGGCCACAACGACGTCGCCGCGCTGCTCGAAGATCGTCTCGGTACGCTCTGGGTCGGTACGTCCGGCGGCGGCCTGACCTGGTTCAAGAATGGCGTGTTCACCAGGTTCAGCGCTCAGGATGACCTGTCGGACGAGTTCGTCACAGCACTCCGGGAAGACAGCCGCGGAACGGTGTGGATCGGTACCAAGGACCACGGCATCTTCGGATTTGCCGACGGGCACGTGCGCTCCGTTACCGCAAAGGATGGTCTCTCCTCTGACCATGTGCTTGCGATCTACGAGGATCGCGGCGGCGATCTCTGGGTGGGGACGTCGAATGGCCTGAACCGGCTGCGTGGGCGGAACATCCTGCGGTTCTCGATCGCCGACGGCCTCGTCAACGCCCGGATCACGGCGATCGCCGGCGATGCACAGGCCCTGTGGATCGGCACCGAGGCGGGTGTGAATCAGTTCGTGGACGGCCGTGCCTCGGGCGCGGCGATCAGTCCAGGCACGCCGATCCGATCGTTGCTCTTCGACCGCGATCGCAACCTGTGGATCGGCGCCCGCGGGGCCGGACTGTCCCGCCTCACCGGCGGTCGCCTGACCACGATGACGGCGAATGACGGCCTGTCGAGCAGCACGGCGCTCTCGCTTTTCGAGGATCGCGAGCGGAACCTCTGGGTCGGAACGAACGGCGGTGGCCTGAACCGGTTCAGAGACGGCAGCATCACCGCCTACGCATCACAGGAAGGCCTTTCGACGGACGTCGCCATATCGGTGCTCGAAGACCGGCACGGCAACTTGTGGTCCGGCACGATCGATGGACTCAATCGGATCGCGAAAGATGGATCCATCACCATCTACGACGCACGAGACGGGCTGTCGAACAAGCGCGCCACCTCTGTCTACGAGGATCAGGCAGGCGATATCTGGGTGGGAACGGCTGGTGGGCTCAACCGGCTGCGAAATCCTTCGGCTGCAGTCAAAGCCGGCGGAAAATTCGAGACGTTCACGACCCGCGACGGCCTCACCAGCGACATGCTCAGCGTGGTACAGGGCGATCGAAGCGGCGCCCTCTGGATTGGCACCGACGACGCGGGGTTGAATCGGCTAGAGGATGGGAGATTCACCACGTTCACGACGGCCGATGGGCTGACATCGAACTCCGTCACCGCGCTCCACGAGGACAGGTCGGGCAACCTCTGGATTGGCACGCGCGGTGGCGGGCTCAATCGTTTGTCGAAGGGCCACTTCACGCCGTTCACCACGAAGCAGGGATTGTCGAGCAACATCGTCAGCGCGATCTACGAGGACAGTGAAGGTGTCCTCTGGATTGCGACGAGAGGCGGAGGGCTCAACCGGTTCAAGAACAACCGCTTTGCCACGTTCGCCACGAAGGACGGATTCTTCGACGATCTGGTGCACCAGATCCTGGAGGACGGCCAGGGCAACTTGTGGATGTCCTCGAACAAGGGGATCTTTCGCGTGCCGAAACGACAACTCAACGAGTTCGCCGACGGAATCGCCACCTCGATCCAGGGCAGGGTCTACGGTCAGGCCGACGGCATGAAGAGCAGCGAATGCAACGGGATTGGTCAGCCGGCCGGATATCGAACGCGCGACGGCCGCCTCTGGTTTCCAACCCTCAAAGGCGTGGCGATGATCGACCCCACGCGGTTGCAGCGCAACATGCTCCCGCCGCCGGTCTTCATCGAAGCGGTGAGCGTGGACAGAGCAGCGGTGCGCGTGACAGGACCGGCGAGTGTGCCGCCGGGGCGCGGCGAGCTGGAGTTCCGCATTGCCGCGCTCAGCCTCGTCGACCCCGGCCGGAACCGCTTCAAGTTCCGGCTGGAGGGCTTCGACCTCCAATGGCAGGAGACGAGTCGACGGAGACTGTACTACACCAACATTCCGGCGGGGAGCTACACGTTCCGTGTCGCCGCCAGCAACAACGACGGCGTCTGGAACGAGACGGGTGCGGCGTTCGCCTTCCAACTTCAGCCGCATTTCTATCAGCGATGGTGGTTTTATTCGGCGCTCGCGCTGACCTGCGGAGGCCTCCTCCTTGCCGGCCATCGGGTCCGCGTTCGGCACCTGCACGCGCGCGGCCGCGAGCTCGCACTGCGAGTCGAGGAACGCACGAAGGAGCTCACCGGCGAGGTCATCCAGCGCCGTCTGGCCGAAGCCGAATTGCAGAAAGCGAAAGAGGTGGCGGAGGCCGCGAGCCGAGCGAAGAGCGAGTTCCTGGCCAACATGAGCCATGAGATTCGGACGCCGATGAACGGTGTCCTCGGCATGACCGCGCTGGTGCTCGACTCCGAGCTGAAGCCCGAGCAGCGCGAGTATCTCGAGATGGCCACGTCGTCGGCGGAACATCTCCTCACCGTGATCAACGACATTCTTGATTTTTCGAAAATTGAAGCCGGGGAAATCGGCCTCAATCCAGGCGAGTTCGACGTCAGAGAGGCCCTGGGGGCCACGGTCAAGACGCTCGGCGTGCGAGCCCGCCAAAAGGGCATCGAGCTCAGGTGCGAGGTGGCAGCCGACGTTCCCGATCGCGTCGTCGGCGATCAGCACAGGATGGCGCAGGTCCTGGTGAACCTCATCGGCAACGCGATGAAGTTCACCGAGGCGGGGCACGTGTCGCTGCGCGTGACGCTCAACGACCGCGACGCTCCCGAAACGGCGTCGCTGCGTTTCATGGTGCAGGACACGGGGATCGGCATTGCGTCCGAGCACCAGGCGCGTATCTTCGAGCCATTCCGACAGGCCGACGGCTCGACGACGCGCAGGTACGGCGGCACCGGCCTTGGGCTGAGTATCGCGGTGCGGATCGTGAATCGGATGGGCGGCCAGCTCTGGGTCGAGAGCGAACCCGGGAAGGGCAGCACGTTCTCATTCATTGTGCCTCTTGGCGTCGGCGCGCCCATCTCGTGCGCGGCGCCGCCTCGCTGGTCCAGCGGTGTCGCCGGAGTGGCGGCCACGGCCGTGGGAGAAAACCCGCTGCGCGTTCTGCTCGCCGAAGACAATGGCGTCAATCAAGCACTGGCGGCCGGGCTGCTCCGGCGCGATGGCCACGACGTGACCATCGTCGACAACGGGGTCGCGGCGGTGGCCGCGGCAAGGACGGGGACCTTCGACGTTGTCCTGATGGACGTGCAGATGCCGGAGATAGACGGCCTGGGTGCCACGGCCGCGATCCGGGCGCACGAACTGACGACAGGTGCGCACGTCCCCATCATCGCCATGACCGCTCACGCGATGCCGGGGGACCGCGACCGCTGTCTGGTCGCGGGAATGGATGAGTATCTTGCGAAGCCGATTGGGCGCGAGGCGCTGCGTCGCGCAATCGCGCGCTTTCTGACACCCGCATCGCAGGCATCGGCCGTTCCGCGCGACCCGACGCACGTGCGGTGACGGGGAACGGCGGCAGACCGTCGCCGATCTCGCACGCAACGCGCGCCGGGGTCGACGCGGGCTGTCATCAGGCGGAGGTCTGCCGCCGCGAGGGCAATGCGGATCCCGATTGCGGATTGCGGATTGCGGATTGCGGATTGCGGACGGAGAAATCCGCATCCAATCTGCAATCTGCCCTCTACAATCTGAAATGAAGTGGTTCGCGAGCCGGAAGTCGCGCGCATCGTGCGGATCTTCGTCTCCTCGCCTGGCGATGTGGCGAGCGAGAGGCGCGCGCTCGACGAGGTAGTCGCCGCCGTCAATCGAACGCAGGCGTCCGAATACGGCATCCGGTTCGAGCTGCAGGCGTGGGAGAAGGACGTCGTTCCGAGAATCGGTCCCAGACCTCAGACCGTCGTCAACGACCAGACGCTCGAGTACAACATCTACCTCGGCATCATGTGGGGGCGGTTCGGGACGCCGACCGGAACGCACGGATCGGGGACCGAGGAAGAGTTTCGAAAAGCCGCGGACAACTGGGCGGCCGTGGGCACTCCGTGGATTCTCTTTTATTTTCGCGACGATCCACCCGTCATTCGAACATCAGGCGACTCCGAGCAATACACCAGGGTTCTGAAGTTCAAGGAAGAGCTGCAATCGCGCGGGATCATCGGCACGTACACGGAAGTCGACAGGACCGTCGACTCTTTCGCGAAGAAAGTCGACACCCACCTGCGGCTGCTGCTGCCGACCTTCCGGGGATCCGGCGCAGCGACGACGATTCGCACCGTCCCGTCGCAGCCTGATTCCTTTCCTTACCTGCAACACCTGCTCGACAGCACCGCCCACATCGACATCCGCGGCCTTGCGACTGGCGAGGCTACGGCGCACCGCTTCCCCATCGACGACCTTTTCGTGACGCTGAAAGCCGCGGCGCCCGCTGATGACCCCGGAGGGCGACCGCAACGGCAAAGCCGTCAGAAGCCGGAAGCCCCGGCGGCGCAGATGCGCGGCCCGGTCGCGCTCGAGAACCTGCTCACTCATCGCGCGCTTGTCGTCCTTGGCGATCCGGGGAGCGGCAAATCGACCTTCCTTCGGAAAACGGTTCAGGGTCTCTGCCGGACGCTCCTCGGCATCGACCCGCAGGCGGCGCGATCGCTCAGCGGTCTCGATCGTCCGCTCTTCCCCATCCTGATTCGCGCTGAAGACCTTGCGCGATACATCGCCGAGCGCCAGGACGAGCGCGGCGCGTCGAAGCCGGCCACTCGCCATTCGGCGGCCTGGCTGCCCAGGTTTCTCGCAAAGTCGGCGCGCGACGATGGATGGGGCCTCGGGAAGAAATTCTTCCAGGACAAGCTGAAGCGTGCCGGCTGCATCGTCTTGATCGACGGTCTCGATGAAACGTCCGACCGCATCGCGCGGCAGGACACCTCCCGTGTCATCGAGCAAGTGGCATCGATGTATCCGGCCTGCCAGCTGATCGTGACGAGCCGACCCGCGGCGTACGCGGGCGACGTGGTGCTGTCCGGCTTCACGCACGTTGCGATCGAGCCCTTCGACGAGCAGGCAATCCGGACATTCCTCGATCGGTGGTGCGAGGCGCTGTACCGGGCCCGGCCCGCGCAGGCGGCGACTCACCGAGCGCAGCTCGAAGAAGCCGTGACCGGTCCGCCTCAGATCCGTCGATTGGCGCGCAATCCGGTGATGCTGACGGCTCTCGCGGTCCTGCACTGGAATGAGAAGCACCTTCCCGAACAGCGCGCGGAGCTGTACGACTCGATTCTCACCTGGCTCTCGAGGTCCCGGGAAAAACGACGTGGCCGGCTGTCCGCTGACCGCTGCCTGACCGTCCTCGAGCAACTCGCTCTTCGTATGCAGACGGGCGACGCCCGGGAGCGGCGGCGGAAAGCACGTCTCGTCCAGGTACGACGACGCTGGGCGGCGGAACAGATTCACGCCGAGTTTTCCGCGCGAACCGAGGCCGAGGAGGTCCAGATTGCCGAGCGGTTCCTCAGAGACGAAGAGCTCGACAGCGGCATCATCGTCGCCCGCGGCGACGAACTTCGATTCTGGCATCTCACCTTCCAGGAATTTCTCGCCGCGAGGGCGATCGCTCGACTCGGGGAGAAAGACCAGCGGAGGCTTCTGATCGGGTCACGGCCGCAGGCATATCAGCCGGAGTGGCGCGAAGTCGTGCTCCTCTTCGCCGGCCTTCTGGCCGGTCAGGGACGGCCGAAGGTCGACGGCTTCGTCAAGGCACTGCTGGACATCACGAAGAAAAACACGACGCTCGCCAGCCAATCGCGCTGTGCCGGCCTGCTCGGCTCCATCGTTCGGGATCTCGCGGCGCTCGATTACCAGATCAACGACCGCCGGTATGCCAAGCTCCTCGATGCGGTGCTCGGGATCTTCGATCCAAGACGTTCGGCGGGAATTTCGATAGACGTTCGCATCGAAGCGGCGGAAGCGCTGGGCCAGGCCGGCGATCCGAGATTGGACCCGAAGAACCCGCGGCGCTGGGTGAAGATCCCGGCCGGAAAGTTCTGGATGGGGGCGCAGAAGGAAAAGCCGGACGGTCCCAACTTCGATGTCGAGGCATTTTCAGCCGAAGGTCCTGTCCGCGAAGTCCATCTCGACACATACGCCATCGCACCGTATCCGGTCACTGTCGCCGAATTCCAGACGTTCCTCGACGATGACGGTTACCTGAACGCAAAATGGTGGGCAGACGGGGGCTTCGGCAAGTTCGACATGCCGGAAGACTGGGATGATCAAGTCGAATACCCCAACCGCCCCGTTGTGGGGGTGAGCTGGTTCGAAGCCGCGGCGTACTCCGCATGGGCCGGTTCGCGCCTGCCGGCTGAGGCCGAGTGGGAAAAGGCGGCGCGCGGCACGGAAGGCCGGAAGTTTCCGTGGGGCAATGAACCGGCGGACCCATCGAGACTCAACTCCGACGGAAATGTGGGTCGTCCAACGCCGGTCGGCCTCTATCCCGCTGGAGCGACACCCAGCGGGATCTACGACATGGCCGGCAACGTCTGGGAGTGGTGTTGTGATGTGGTCAATGAGCCCGTCCGCGTGGTGCGGGGCGGGTCCTGGAACTTCGGTTCCGGGTACGCCCGGTCGGCCTACCGCAGCGGCTACCACCCCGATAGTCGCAACAACGGCTTCGGGTTTCGCGTGGTGGTCTCGGGAGCCGCCAGGAGCCGCTGACCGCCTGAAATCATCGTCAGGTCTGACCCGGCGTATGATTGCGCGGACGTGAGGGAGAATTCATGTCCAGCCGACAGGCCGTCCTCTTCGCATCGCTGACGTCGGTCGCCCTTCTCGCGCAGGCGGCGCCGCAGCCCGACTGGGCGAAGCTCGAAGCCGAGACGATGCAGCATTACCAGTCGGTGCTGCGGCTCGACACGCGCAATCCTCCCGGAAACGAGCACATCATCGCCGAGTATGTGAAGCAGGTGCTCGAGAAGGAGGGCATTCCCGCCCAGATCGTCGGATCCGATCCGAAACGATCGAACGTGGTCGCGCGGTTGAAGGGCAGCGGCAGGAAGCGGCCGCTGCTCATCATGGGCCACAGCGACGTGGTCACCGTGGACGAGGCCAAATGGAAGTTCCCGCCGTTCAGCGCGACGCGCGACGGCGGGTACGTCTACGGGCGGGGCACCGTGGACGACAAGGACAACCTCACTGCGTCGTTGATGACGATGCTGCTGCTCAAGCGGCTGAACGTCGCGCTCGATCGTGACGTGATCTTCCTGTCCGAGTCGGGCGAAGAAGGCACCACGGGCGTCGGAATCGGCTACATGGTGAAGGACCAGTTCCCCTTGATCGACGCGGAGTACTGCCTCGCCGAAGGCGGCGGCGTCGTGCGCATCGGCGGCGAAGTGAAGTACGCCACCGTGCAGACGCTGGAGAAGATCCCGCGCGGCATCGAGCTCGTGTCACATGGCATCTCCGGTCACGGGTCGATTCCGCTCAAGTCGAACGCCATCGTGCACCTGGCCGGAGCGGTCGCGAAGATCGGCGACTGGAGGCCGGAGATCCGATTCAACGAGACGACCGGCACGTACTTCCGCAAGCTCGCGGCGATCTCGCCGCCCGACGTGGCGAAGTACTACCGCGACGTACTGTCGACGGATCCGACGCTGCGTAAGGCGGCCGACGACTGGCTGTTCGAGAACGAGCCGCGGCATTCGTCGATGCTGCGGACGTCGGTGTCGCCGAACATCTTCACGGGGGGCTACCGCTCGAACGTCATCCCGTCGGAAGCGAAGGCGACCCTCGACGTGCGCGCGCTGCCGGACGAAGATCCCGCGAAGCTCCTCGCGCAGGTCAAACAGGTCGTGAACGATCCCGCCGTGGATGTCCGGTTCACCGGCCAGAACGAGCGGCCGGCGGGGCGTGACGCGAGGCTCGACAACGAAGTGTACCGGGCGCTCGAAGCCGCCGCGACGCGCGTCTACAGCGCCACGACGCTGCCGACGATGAGCACGGGGGCGACGGACATGGCGCAGCTGCGCGCGAAGGGCGTGCAGTGTTTCGGCATCGGATCGGCGACCGACTTCGAGGATCCGCCGAAGGGGTTCGGCGCGCACAGCGATCAGGAGCGGCTGCTCGAAAGCGAGCTGCACCGCTTCGTGCGGTTCAACTACGACGTCGTTTCGGATCTGGCCCGCGCGAAATGAAGGCCAGCAAGTTGCACGAAATCCTTCGCGGTAACAGCCTGTGCTCTTGAAGAGCTGGCGCGGCCGGGACAAGCTCGGGAGGTGACGAACACGCATCAAACGGGCAGAACGGCGCTGATTCCTGTCGAGAGGATCGAGCGCACGATCGTGAGGCTGCGGGGGCACAACGTCATGCTGGACGCGGACCTGGCCGCGCTCTACGGCGTGGACACTCGGGAGCTGGTGCAGGCTGTCAGACGGAATGTCGAGCGCTTCCCCAAAGACTTCATGTTTCAGCTCAGGCAGGAGGAGCTCGATAGTTTGAGATCACAATCTGTGATCTCAAACTCCGGGCGTGGTGGCCGGCGCACCGCGCCCTACGCTTTTACTGAACAGGGCGTGGCCATGCTTTCGAGCGTGTTACGGAGCCCTCGCGCCGTGCAGCTGAACATCGGCATCATGCGGGCGTTCGTCCGGCTCCGCCAGATGCTGCAATCAAATGCCGAGCTCGCGAAGAAGCTCGACGCGCTCGAGATGAAGTACGACGCGCAGTTCAAGATCGTGTTTAAGGCGATCCGAAAGCTCATGGCGCCAGCGGCGCTGTTGCGGAAGAAGCGGATCGGGTTCCGGCCGGAGAAGTCGTGAGTAGAAAAAGAAGAAACGGGAAGGCGCCACCAAGTCATATTAGAAGTAGTAACCGGCGAGTGGCGATCCGTCGGCGAGCGAATCTTCGTTACTAGGTCGAGAGATCTTTTCCGGCGTTTCGTGTATTTCGTGCTTTTCGCGGGGGTGGGTTTCAGGATATCGCGCGCGTTGGAGGCGTCATTGGGGATCAGGAATTGGCTTGCCGTGATCCTGGTGCTGACCGGCGCCGTGCTGCACGCTGGACGGCAGCAGGCGACGTTCACCGTGGGCAACCGCACGGTTGCCGTGTATGCCACTGTGACCGATTCAACCGGACGGCTGGTTCCCGATCTCGCGCGGGATCAGTTTCAGATTGACGACAACGGCAGACGACAGGAGCTGACGCTGTTCGCCAACGAGATCCAGCCGATCACGGTCGTCATGCTGCTGGACCGTAGCGGCAGCATGCGCGCGAACTTCGATCTCGTCGAAAAGGCGGCCGAGCAGTTTGTCGGCGTCATGCTGCCGGCCGACAAGGCGCGCATCGGCAGCTTCGCAAATCGCATCCAGGTTGATCCCCGCGACTTCACGTCGGACCACGACGAGCTCGTGAGGATTCTTCGCACGGAGCTGCAGCCGGAAGGGCCGACGCCGCTCTGGAACGCCGTCAACGTCGGCATCACCGCGCTGCTTCATCAGCAGGGGCGCCGTGTGATTCTGGTGTTCACCGACGGCGTCGATGCGCCGATGAACTTCAGCGCCAGCACCAGCCTCAAGGACGTGATGAAGCGCGCCGAAGAGGAGAACGTGATGGTGTACGCCATCGGCCTCGCCAGCTCCACTCCGAGCTTCGCGCAGGGATCCAGGGGCGGATCGGGAGGCGGCGGAGGCCGGCGACGTGGCGGGCGCGGCGGATTTGGCGGCGGCGGATTTGGCGGCGGGCGCGGCTTCCAGGCCGACAAACCCGACGAGGGTCTGCCCAAGATCGCGGCGGCGACCGGCGGCGGCTACTTCGAGCTGACGTCTACCGCCGATCTCGCGGTGACCTTCACGCGCGTCGCCGACGAGCTGCATCATCAGTACGCGCTCGGGTTCACGCCGGCGAAGCTCGACGGCAGAATGCACACCCTGCAGGTGAGCCTCGCGCAGGGCCTCGTCGCGCGGGCCCGCAGGAGCTATCTGGCCACGGCCCCGCGGTAGTTCTTTCCGGTGTGGCCACTGCCGAATTAACGGCTTGCTCTGGTGAGAGCGAAGGTGCATATTCTCCGCTGTGCGGACGAGCCGCATGAACAGGGAGGATGACGTGAGGCACCTGCTTTTTGCCGCGGCCGTTTTCGGAGTGTTGGCCATCGCCGCGTTCGGGGCCCAGACGCAAAATGCCCCGGCGCAAACGCCGCAGCCCCCGCGGCCGGCGCCGAGCGCCGACCCCTACGCCGGCAATGCGGCGCCGGGGACCACTCAGTTTCCGCTGGCCGCGCCGGCCGGCAAGGACAGCGGTGCCCGGATGACGGCGCCGGCGGGCGCTCTGAATCAGGGGCCGTTCGATCCCGCACCGGCGGCACGCTCTTCAGCGCGACCGATCCGGCGACCTACTGCGCGATGGCGAACGCCGGCTACGACTTCATCTGGACCGAGATGCAGCATAACGATCGCGACTGGGGAGCGGTTGCGCGCATGTGGCGAACCTGCCCCAACGCGAAAGCGGTACCCGGCGTGCGCGTCGCGTACACCGATGAGCGCGAGATCCAGCACGCGCTCGACGCCGGCGCGCTCGTGATCGTCGTGCCGACGGTCGACTCGAAGGCCGAGGCCATCGAGGCGCGCAACTGGACGTACTTCCCGCCGCTCGGCCGTCGCAGCAACGGCGGCGGCCAGGCGTTCGACGCGGGGATGTGGGGCGGCGTGCCCGGAGGTTACCGAAACACGATCAACGACAACGTCGTGCTGATCGAGATGATCGAGACGCTCGAAGGACTCAAGGACGTGGACGAGATCGCGAAGGTGCCCGGCGTGACGGCCGTGTTCGCGGCGAGCGGCGACCTGGGCAACTTCTCGGGCTACCGGCAAGGCACGCCCGACTACGAGCGCGCCATCAACATCGTCCACGACGCCGCGCTCAAGGCTGGCAAGCGGCTGTGCGGTCCGTTCGCCTGGCGCGATCGGCCGGACTTCACGTGCTTCCAGGCAGGGAGCGAGACGGCCGCGATCGCCCGGGGCGTCGCAGCCGAGCTCGGACCGCTGGCCAACACGCAGCCGAAGCCCGAGGTGGGGCCTTTCGCGGTGCCGCCCAAGACGCCTTGAGGCGGTCATGCGAATTGAGACACGTGGGACACTCCTGTGAAGCCGTCGTGGGCGTCACCTGGTGACGCCCGCGGCTGCATGCCGGTCCGCGTGCCGGGCCGGCTCGCTTCCGCGGTCCCGTGGGCGTCATGCAAAGTGACGGGTTGCTTCGGCCGCTCGTCGACATGAAGCTGAAAAATATCCGGCCGGGCATAATGACCGACCACATCGAGGTCGAACTTGCCGCGGATGATCTGTGCGCGGTCGATGTCGGCGATCAGGATCGCTTCACCCTCCATGTCGGGCCCCGCGAGAAAGTTGCCGAACGGATCGACGATGCAGCTGCCGCCACGCGTCACGACTGTCTTCGGGTCGTCGCCAAACGGCGAGCGATAGTCCGCGGGGAAGTCGGACCGGCGGTTGAATTGATTACTGGAGAGCACGAAGCACCGGCCCTCGACCGCGATGTGGCGCATGGACGCGATCCAGGAGTCCCGCGGATCCGCCGTCGGCGCGCAGTAGATCTCGACGCCTTTCGCGTACATGGCGGCCCGCATCAACGGCAGGTAGTTCTCCCAGCAGATCACCGCGCCGATTTTCCCCAGCGGCGTCTCGAACACGGGCATCGTCGAGCCATCGCCAAATCCCCAGATCAGCCGCTCGGAGGCGGTCGGCATGATCTTGCGATGTTTCCCGAGGTACGTGCCGTCCGGCGCGAAGAACACGACCGAGCAGTAAAGCGTGCCGCCGTCGCGCTCGACGACCCCCACGACGAGGTAGATGGCGTTGGCCCGCGCGTCCCCGCCAAGCGCGTCCATCGCCGGGCCCGGGATGTCGACGCTGCTCTCCCAATATCGCCGGAAGTCTTCACGGCCTTCGTCGGAACGCGCGCCGACGATGGCGCCGAAGTCGAGCCCTCGGGGATAGGCGGACACGAAGGCCTCCGGAAAGAGGACCAGCCGCGCGCCCCTGCGGGCCGCCTCGCCGGCAAGGACGTGCACCTTCCCGAGGGTCCGCTCACGGTCGAATGCGACCGGCGCCGCCTGCACGACCGCGACGGTGAATCGTTGCGACAGGGGTTCCATAGTCACTCCCGAATCACGGCAGCCTACTCGAATTGGTGATATCGATCGATGTGCGCCGCACTCCGTCAGTGAACGAACGCGTGCGGTGCCTGCGGGCAGCCTGATCGATGACGGTCGCCGCGAAGGCGAGACGGAGCCTGGTCGAATCGCTTCCGTTCGACGTCTCCTGGCCGCGCTTTGGCGCGACGATCCATGCGAGGCCGATGCTGAGCAGATAGAGGCCGATCATCGGCGCCGCGACGACGGTCTGGTTCCAGGGGCTGCCGTCGGGCGTCAGGACGGCAGCCACGATGAAGATGATCAGAATCGCGTACTTGAAGTGGCGCCAGAGGAACCGCGCGGTCAGCAGTCGCATCTTCGCGAGGAAGAAGACCACGGTCGGGATCTGAAAGACGACGATCATGCCGATCATCATCTTCATGTACAGCTCGACGGTCTCCTCGACACCCGGCATGAATCTCATCCGCGGCGAGTTGAATGCGCCGTAGAACTTCATCAGCCCCGGAAACAGCAGATACTGGCTGAAGAGCGCGCCCGACAGGCTGCCGGCAGACGTCAACACCACGAACGGGATGAGGAACTTCTTTTCATTCGCGTAGAGACCGGGCGCGATGAATCCCCACACCTGATACATGACGAACGGTGCGGCCAGCAGCATGCCTCCGATGAACGCGACATTCAGATAGAACGAGAACGCCTCGCCCGGCCTGATGAACACGAGCGAGCTGCCGGGAGGCAGTGTGCCGACGATTGGCGTCAGCACGATGTCGGCGAGCCGGTCGACGAAGGCGAAGGCGGCGAGCATGCCCACGCCGATGGCGATGCACGAGCGGATGATGCGCGTCCGAAGCTCGTCGAGATGCTCCAGAAACCCCATCCTGCCTTCGCGACCATCATTTTCCGGTTCGTCGGGCGCGAGTCGATGTGGAACGGCGGGCATTTCAGAGCCTCCCTGTATTGCGGATTGCGGATTGCGGATTCCGGATCAATCCGCGATCCAATCCGCAGTCCGCAGTCCGCAATCCGCAATGCTCTATCCCCCCGTGCCGGTCCCGCCGCTGGTTTTGTTGCTGATCTGGAGATCCCAGCCATCGGGATCCGTCACGTGGTAGCTCTTGAAGTTCTCGCCGACCATGTCCGGCCGCGGCTTCAGACCGCGGCGCTCCAGTTCGGCCTTCACGCCTTCGGTGCTCCAGGGCTCGATTCCCCACGAGACGTGATTGATGACCCCCGTCAGCGGCACGCGAGCCGTCGGGGCCGGTTGCGCGCCTGAGCCTGCGGTCGGAGCGGCCTCAGCAGCCGGCGGCCGGCGATTGCGGATGATGATCTCGCCGACGTTGCCGATCTTGAGCGTGCACTGACTGGTGCCGTTGTCGTTGCGGATTTCCCATCCCATGAGATCCCGGTAGAACGCAGTGCTCTTCCGGTAGTCGGCCACCGCATACGAGATGTGGTCCAGCCAGACGGTTTTCCACGGGGCCGGGGCGGCGGCGGGAGGAATCACCGGCGCGCTCTGCGCCGCGACAGACGAAGCCGGGGCCGCCGCGACCGCAGCGAGCGCAAGACTCTGAATGAGCTGGCGCCGCGTCATCTTCCCATCCTCGAACTGTTTCAGCAAGCCGGCGATGATGTCTTCCATGTGTGCTCTCCTGTGACTGAGAACCACCAGCGTGTGGCTCTGTGCTGCCGCATCTGCGGCCGGGGCGAACGAGGCCAGGCCGGCGGCGAGCGTGACGATCTTCGCGCGTGTCCGTATGGCACGTTGCGGAATTGACGCCGGCCTCTCGGAGCGCTGGGCTTCAGGCTTTTTCACAGGCTCTTCAGACCTGCCGTCGGCGTCCGGGCAGCGCTGGGTCAGCACGTCACACACTTGTGGCTGTTCTTCGAGCCGAGCTTCTCGAGGAGCGCGACCGTCGCCGGGAACGGCGACACACGCTGGACAGGTCCGTTGGCCATATCGGCCGTCGTCTGTCCGCTGCGGGCCACGGCGGTCACATCGGCGCCCTTGGAGATGAGATACATGATCATCTCGTTGTCTCCCCTGGCTGCGGCGTGGTGGAGCGGCGTGTAGCCGTCGTTGTCCCTCGCGTTCACATCCGCGCCAAGCTC
>QHWJ01000288.1 GCA_003222535.1 Acidobacteriota bacterium
GGTTCGGGGGGCGCCATACTGGGAACCTACGACAGCGAAGCGATGTTCGCGAACGTGCGTGCCAGTCTGGCGGCAATAGGGTCTCGCACGATCAAGCCGCAGGTCACTTAGAGGTCAGGTAGGTCGCGTGGGTCAGGTAGGTCGCGTAGGTCAGGTAGGTCGCGTGGGTCTGGTAGGTCGCGTGGGTCGGGTGGGTCTGGTGGGTGGGGTGGGTCGGGTAGGTCTCGCAGGTCGCGTGGGTCGCGTCTCATGGATTCGTGCGTAGCGCGAAGGCTTCAGCCGAGCGTGGAAGAACGTAGCGCCGAAGAACATGGAGGGCGGGTGGTTGGCTCGGAGCTTACCCATCAGCCTCACCCGCCCCACCCGATCACCGTTCTCACTTTCTAGCTTTGACTTCTACCTTCTAACTTCTACCTTCTGACTTCTAACTTCTGACTTCTGACTTCTGACTTCTAACTTCTGACTTCCGACTTCCGACTTTCATTTCCCCGCCGTCGGCTGGTTCTTCAGCAGCAGCGGGTAGCCGTAACCGGCCGGCAGCACCCGGTCGGGCCGGACACTGAGGTACGTCACGTGATCGGTGATCTGGCTCCACCCATGGCCGACGCCGGTCGGGATGATGATGATGTCGCCCGTCTGCACCCTGCGGCTGTACGCATTGGCGCCCGCCGTACCGTTTCCGCTGGGGCCATTCATCACGTTGACGCCGGCGCTCGCCTTCTTGTTGACGATCGTGTACTAAGCCACGGCCGCGAGCACGCCGCGCATGTACGCCATTGACTCGATCATCCCGGGCAGCGGATCCCTGGCCTTGATCTCGTACTCGAGACCCACCTGCCCCTGATACCCGATCTCGATCAGCGTCCTGAACAGACCCGGGAAATCGATCACGCCGCGGCCGACTTCAACCTGGCTTTCCTTGTCGCTCTTCACCGCCAGATCCTTCACGTGCATGTCGTAGAGGCGGTCGCGGCACTCACGGCACGCCTGGACCGGATCGGTGCCGGTGCGCAGCGTGTGGCCGATGTCGATGCAGAGGCCGAGGCGCTTGTCGCGCGACTTCACTGCCGCATAGGCATCCTGAGGGCGCGGCCAGCGCTTGTCCTCGGGACCGTGATTGTGGATCGCGACTCTGATGTCGTAGCTCTTCGCCAGCTGCTCGATGGTGTCCAGCGCCCCCGGTTCCGGATCCACGAAGATCAATGGGAATCCCGCGTTCTTCGCGTACTCGAACTCTTTCTTGATCTTCGCCGGATCGTTTGGAATGGTGATCGTGCCGCCCCCCATGATCGTGATGCCGGCCGCCTGGATCTTCGCGCGCAACGCGCGCGTGGCATCGGGCGGATCGATGCGCGGAACGTGGACGTCCTTGAACGTCATGTACTTCACGCCGAGCGTCCTGGCCATGTCCAGGGCCTGGTCGAGCGTGAATTCGCGCATCGAGTACGAGGCGACGCCGATCTTCAGCGGACCGCCACGGACAGCGTCCGTGGCGTCCGGCTTCAGCCGGACCGCCGCCGATTCCGCGCCAGGCACACGGCTGAGCACGGGCCAGGCGGCGGCAGCCGCGGCCGCGCCGAAGAAGCGGCGGCGAGAGCGGTTGGTGATCATCGAAGGTCTCCTTGGTGGGGAATCCTACTCCAGACGAAAGAAAAGCGGTACTTCTTCGAGCGCCTCGGTGCTACGATGCTGCCTTACTCCGTGCCTTGAAAACGAGGAGTCACCGTGGCTGACAAAGGAAACGAGCAGAACGGCATCACACGGCGCGAATTCGCCTCCCGCGTGGGAGCGGCGGCGGCTGGCCTCGCCGTCGGCGGCGGGCTCTTCGATGCGCGCGTCCACGCGGCCCCCCACGTCGGCGGCCGCATTCTCGGCGCCAACGATCGCGTCGTCACCGCCAGCATCGGCATCCGCGGTCAGGGCAACTCGCTCAAGCGCGGGTTTGCGAAGCTCGCGAACGTCGAGATCAAGACCCTGTGCGACGTCGACGCGAACCTCGCGCCGGAGCGGATCCACGACGAGCGCCTGAAGGACATCGCCACCTTCAAGCCGGGGTTCGCCCAGGATCTCAGGCGCGTCCTCGACGACAAGGACATCGACGCCGTCGTCATCGCGACGCCCAACCACTGGCATGCGCTCGCCACCATCTGGGCGCTGCAGGCCGGCAAGCACGTGTACGTCGAGAAGCCCTCGTCGCACACCGTGTGGGAAGGCCGCAAGATGGTCGAGGCGACCGCCCGGTACAACAAGATCGTGCAGGTCGGCACGATGAATCGCAGCCGGCCGGCCGTTCGCGACGCGATCAAGTTGATCCACGACGGCGGCCTCGGCAAGGTCTACATGGCCCGCGGCCTGTGCTACAAACCGCGCCCCGCGATCGGCAAGTACCCGGAAGGTCGACTACGACCTGTGGCTCGGTCCCGCGCCGAAGAGGCCGTTCAACCGCAATCGCTTTCACTACAACTGGCACTGGCACTGGGACTACGGCAACGGCGACAGCGGGAACCAGGGTCCGCACCAGTTCGACATCGCGCGATGGGGCCTGCAGAAACAGGAGCACCCGATCAAGATCCGGTCCGTGGGCGGGTACTTCGGCGCCGAAGCGTCGCAGGAGACGCCCGACACGCAGACGAGCCTCTTCGAGTATGCCGACGGCGCCGTCCTGGAATTCGGGACGCGCGGCGGATTCACGAACGACGAAGGGGGCGTGCGGATCGGCAACCTGTTCTACGGATCGAAGGGGTGGCTCTGGATCGAGGAAAACGGGCGCAAGTGGCAGTCCTACTTCGGGCCCAAGAACGAGAAAGGGCCCGGAGCGGATACGACCGACCCGAACAGCGAGCCGACGGGCCTCACGACGACCGAGTACCCGCACTACCAGAACTTCATCGACGCGATCCGCGCCGGCGATCCGAGGGTGCTCACCTGCGACGTGCTCGAAGGTCACCTGTCTTCGACGCTGCCGCACCTGGGCAACATCTCGTATCTCGTGGGCCGCGCCCTGGTGTTCGACGGGAAAACGGAAACATTCGTCGATGACAAGAAGGCCGATCGCCTGCTGACGCGCGAGTACAGAAGGGGATTCGAGATTCCCTCCTCGCTCAACACGAGATCGCACGAGCAGGCAAGGAAGTAGGACGCGCGATCGCGATCGTCGCGGATGCGCCCGGTGATCGCCACGTCACGGGATTCCGAAAGGCGTCGCGCAGGGGACGATCTGGCGGCTGTGGCGGCGGTAAATCCGAAAGTCCGCGTCGGTCGTCAGGATCACCGGGTCGGGCAGCGTTTCGCTCATGCGCACGAGGCACGCATCCGCGAGGCTCATGGGGAGGCTCACGTATTTTTGCATCAGTCTCAGCACCGGCTCCAGGTCGCCGGCCAGATCGAACCCGGCCACGATCGACCCGCGGCGCAGCAGCGCGCTCAGCGCGGGCCCGCCCCGTGTTCCCAGCAGATGAAACGTCTCGGAGAGCACGGCGTCGCACGTCCGCCAGGGAGGGGCGAACCGGGGCGCCTGCGCTACCGCCCACCGGTGGTGGGAGTCGCGACGGCTGAGGAGCGCTACCACGAAGCCGGCGTCAACGAGGACGCTTCTGGCCATAGCCCGTGGCCCGGAGGTATCGCTTCCTGCGCGCGCTCAGATCCGCCGGCAACGCGTCCACCGAGCCGATCAGATCCGCGATGGCATCGAGCGCCGCCGGGCCCTGCGCTCTCGATTCCGAAGCCGCCTGCAACCGCTCGCGCACGATATCGGACTTCGACACTTTGCGCACACGCGACTCGGCTTCGATCTCCGCGACCAGCGGCTCGGGCAGCCGCACGGTAAGCGTCTTCATGAACGCCAGTGTAGTACGCCGCCGTCAGCGTTGCAAGACAGGCCGTGTGTTCCCTGATTGCCGCCTCTGAACAAGCGTGCTATAAGTGCCTACCTGCTCGAAACGCTGCACGCGAGCTTGAGGAGTTGACCGGATAAGAGTTGCCGCCATGCGCGTGCGTCTGGACTACGGTGTCGACGGGCTCGAGGTGGATCTCCCGCGGGAGCGCCTCACGATCATCGAGCCGGTATTCAGGTCCGCGGTTGCGGACCCTCGCGCGGCGCTCATCGCGGCGCTTCGCGCGCCGCTCGGCCGGCCGTCGCTTCGAGAGATCGTCCGGCGAGGTCAGACCGTGGCGATTTCGGTCTGCGACATCACCCGCGCGCAGCCCCGTCAAGAGATGCTGGCCGCGCTGTTCGCCGAGATGCCCGGCATCGCTCCGGAAGACATCACGATTCTGATCGCGACCGGGACCCACCGCACCAATACGCAGGCGGAGCTGGAGGCCATGCTCGGCCGGGACATCGCGTGCCGCTATCGCGTGGTGAACCACGACAGCCGCGATCGCGCGTCGCTGGCGTGCATCGGCAGGACCTCGACCGGCGTGGCGGTCCATTTGAATCGTGCGTGGATCAACGCGGACATCAGAATCACGACCGGATTCGTCGAGCCGCATTTCTTCGCCGGCTTCAGCGGCGGGCCGAAGATGGTGGCGCCCGGGCTCGCGGGTCTCGACACCGTGCTCGTGTTGCACGACGCTCAGCGGATTGGCCATCCGAACGCGACGTGGGGTATCACCGAGGGCAATCCGATCCACGATGATGTCCGCGAGATTGCCCGCATGGCCGGCGTCGACTTCTCGGTGGACGTGACGCTGAATCGCGACCAGAAGATCACCGCCGTGTTTGCGGGCGAACTGTTCGCCGAGCACCGCGCGGCCTGCGAGGCCGCGATGCGCGACGCGATGCGGGCGGTGGACGCGCCGTTCGACGTCGTGCTCACCACCAATTCCGGCTTTCCGCTCGATCAGAATCTGTATCAAGCCGTGAAGGGGATGTCGGCCGCCGCCAAGGTCGTCAAACCGGGAGGGACGATCGTCTGCGCCGCCGAGTGCCGCGACGGCCTGCCCGCCCATGGGTCGTACGGCGAGGTCCTCGCCTCACAATCGTCGCCCGAGAAGCTGCTCGCGATGATCACCTCGCCCGGCTACTCGATCCCCGATCAGTGGCAAGTACAGATCCAGGCGCAGCTGCAGATGAAGGCGACGGTGATGGTCAAGACCGGCGGGCTCACGCCCGACGCGGTGCGCGCCGCCCACTTTCAGCCGGTGGACGATGTGGGCGCCGCGGTCTCTGACGCGATGCGCCACGCGGGGCCTCACGCGACGCTCTGCGTGCTCCCCCACGGCCCGCAGACGATTCCGTACCTCCGCTAGCGACGGTCGAATCCACGATCAACACAGAGTCAGTCGCTGCGGAATGCGTTCCCCGCACCGGGCGAGGCAGCAGCCCTGCGGTCACTTTCGCGATGGATATTCAGACAGCCTCGGCGGCCCGGGACGATAGGTCCGCTGCAGCAGCGGCCGAAGCTCGCGGACCTCCTTGATGCGCTCCAGATCCAGGACGCGATCGATGAGCCGCGTGGACTGCGACTCGCCGACGACCGGCGTCATCAGATCGCGGCACTTGGCGACGAATTGCTCGCGCGTCATCGGGTTCTCGACGGTGCCGAGCACGGGCCCGGTATCCTGTGTGAGACGCGTGCCGTCGTTCAGCGTGACCTCGAGAAGCGGCAGCCGGACTGCGCCCCGGCCAGTCCCCCCGCCGCCGGCGGGCGCTTCGAGCCGTACTCTGGCACGCAGGCGGAGCACACGCGGATCCTGCATCCGCGACAGTTCGTGAATCGAGCGGAAGGTGACCGTCCTGTCGATCACCATGAGCGCCATCGCGTGCTGGATGTTGATGTCGGGCGGGTCGCTGTTGTCGACGACCGATTCGGGGGCCGATCGGACGAGCATCTCCCGCACGCGATCGGGATCGACCGGCTGACGCTTCAAGAGCGCCTCCATGGCATCGAGCGGCGCCTGGATCGGCGAGCCCACCGTCCAGCGCTTGATGTTCGTTCGCGCGATCTCGTAACGCTCACCGAGCCCGTCGATCAGCAGATCTGGTCGGGCCTGCGGGGACGTCGCCAGCAGGTAGTTGTCGCGGCCGGACATGATGTCGTCCACACCGTTCCACCCGAGCTGCACCAGCAGCGCAGAGGTGACGCCGTTTCTCGCCGGCATGCCGCCGAAGACGAACCCCTTTTCGATGTGGCTGGAGTCTCGATACCACGACGCGATCCCTGAGGACTGTTGAGCGGTGTAGTCGAGCACCCACCGCATCTGCTGCGCGGTGAGGCCCGCCGCGCAACCCGCCGCCGCCGCCGCGCCCCACACGCCCGCGACCGCGTGCGTGGCCTTGTGCGTGTCCGCGAGCCCCGCCCGCGTGGCAATGAGCACGCGCGATCCGACGTCGTAGCCGAGGGCCACGGCCCGCACGAAGCGCGCGCCGCTTATCCCGAACTGTTCGCCGGCCGCAAGCGCGGCGGGCACCGTGTTGCAGCCGGGATGCCATCCATTCGGCCACGAATCGTCGGTCTCGTCGGCGTGGGCCAGCACGCCGTTGGTCAGCGCTGCCTCAATGGGACCCGAGAGCGCGGTGTCGCCGGCGATCGTGGCGAGGGCGCTGCCGGCGTAGGCTCGGGCGAAGGCGATGGCCGCACGGCCAGGCGGCAGCTCTGAGCCCGAGATCATCGCCGCGATGGTGTCGAGGATGTGCCACTTCGCCTGCTCGAGTACTTTGTCCGGCAGCGGGCGCTCTCCCGCCTCGCTCATGTAGCTGGCGAGCCTCGCCGTGATGTCGCTGACCGGATGACTGGTGGCCGTCGCCGCTCGCGCAGAGGGTTGCGCCTGCTCCATAGGGGCGACTCGCGAACCTCTACTCGCGGATGGCCAGGCGGACGCCGCGATCATCCATCCGGCGCGCTGCAACACGCGCCGCCGGCTCCATCCGGCGCCGCGCAGAAGCCGCGTGCGCCCATCTCGATCGTCGCGTAGACCCACTTTTCGCGATCCTCGCGCGTAAGTCTGAAGTCGCAAGCCTGAAGTTTCAAGTCTGAAGTTTCACAGTCTGAGATCTTCTGGAGTCGCCATGGAGGCCCAAAGAGCCTGCTGAAGAAATCCGACGTTGAACCAGAACTCGCCGAACACGGCAAAACCTTAAAGTATCTGTTTCTGCGGGTTCCGCGGTTTCTGCGTTGTACGTTGATTTCTTCACACGGCCTGAAGGCCTGCACCCCGGCGATTCTCCATCAAAACCGCATGCTATGCTCGCCACGTGGCGCAGCGCGATCCCACGCGACGGCCGGCGACCTACGAAGATCTGCTGAAGGTGCCCGACCACCTCGTCGCCGAGATCCTGGACGGCGAGCTTCATGTCTCGCCCCGGCCGGCGCCTCGGCACGCGGACGCGAGTACGGGGCTCGGCGGCGTCCTGCGTGGTCCCTTTGACCGAGGGCGCGGAGGCCCGGGAGGGTGGCGCATCCTGTTCGAACCCGAGCTGCACCTCGGGCGCGACGTGCTCGTGCCCGACCTCGCCGGCTGGCGCCGCGACCGGCTGCCCGCGCTGCCAGAAGAAGCCTATTTCTCCGTCTCGCCCGATTGGGTGTGCGAGGTCGTGTCTCCATCCACGGCCGCGATCGATCGGGTGAAGAAGCTCACGATCTACGCGCGGGAAAGGGTGCGGCACGCATGGATGATCGACCCAATCGCGCGCACGCTCGAAGTCCTCCGGCTCGAGAACGGGCGATGGACGATCGCAGCCACGTGGTCGGGCATGGAGACCGTGACCGCCGAACCGTTTGCATCGATCGAGCTGGATCTCTCGCTGCTGTGGGAAGAGCCCTCACCAGGTCTGAAGTCTGAAGTCTGAAGTGTGAAGTCTGAAGTGTGAAGTCTGAAGTCTGAGGTGTGAAGTGCACTTCAGACTTCAAACTTCGAGAGCGAGGAATTCGCGCAGGCGTTGCAGCTCCGCCTCGAGCTCGCGCGTGAAGACGCGATCGCGCGGTGGAGACGATTCGACGAACCCCAGATCGGCGTGGAGCTCGCCGTTCTCGAGCGACACATTGCCCCACCCGATGACGCGATCGCGCCAGAGGAGCGGCAGCGCGTAGTAGCCGAGCTTGCGCTTGCGCGCCGGCGTATACGCCTCGAAGCGGTACGCCCACCCCCAGAAGATCTCGAAGCGGCGCCGATCCCAGACCACCGGATCGAAGGGCGCCAGCAGACGGACCGTGTTATGCGGCGCGGCGGATGGCACGCGCTCGTCCTCCGGCCAGTACCAGTCGAGGGCTCCCACGCGTGCGTGTGACAGCCGCTCTCCGGCCCGCTGCAGCGCGTCCTTCAGCTCGCCGCGCCACTGCGGCACGGCGTACCGCAGGCGGCTCACAAGGCTCGACAGGCTCGCGCCGGGCAGCGGCGCGTAAATGCCGACGACCGCGTCGACCAGCGCGTCGATCTGCGCCCGGCGCGCCGCGGCATCGACAGGCCCGCGGGTGTGGTCGCGCGTCGCGTAGATGCGGATGCCGGCCTCGCGCCGCGCGACGCGCAGCACGCCGCGGTAATGCAGGTCGTCGAGCAGATGAGTCGTGGCGCTCGACGAGCCGCCCCAGTAGTTCGTGACGGTGCCGTGCGAGAAGTGAGCATCCACCTCGCGCGGGTGCACCTCACCACGCTCGCGGACGAACTCGACCAGCGCCTGCGCCCTGCTCCTGCGCCCCCTCGCCCAGCGCGACCTGTCCGCGCGCGGATGCATCAGCGCGTGCAGGGATCTCGTCACGAAGCCGTAGTTGACGAAGACGTCCTCCTCGATGTCGAGGGTCGAGTAGAGACGTTCGAGGTCGCCGGCGCGGTAACGCTTGACGCGGTGTCGCAGGGTCAAATCCTGCGCGCGCGCGGGCGCGCGGATCGGGTCGGCCTGCACGAACCCCAGGTTCTCGAGGGCGCGCTTCAGCGACGTCGGTGGGAAGAGGCTGCGGCCGACAGCAAAGCGCCGCAACCCGTCCAGAGAGATCGGCATGGCGTCGCTTCACTTGCGCCACGTCAGCGTCGGGCATCCGGTCGACAAGACCCTGAACTTCACGCAGAGACCGCGGGTCTCGTGTATTACAGCACGCCCAGTTGCCGCATGTAGCGCCGCGCTTCGCCACGGAGGATCCGGAAGACTCGCTTCCGGCCGCGGCCCATCACGACGGCCTGCACCTCATTGGCGCGAATCTCTTTCCGAATGAAAGAGGCGCTCATGCCAGTCAAGCGCGCGAGCTCACGCGTCGTCAAGGGAGGACCATCGGCCGGAAGAAGGTCTCTCGTTCGGAGACTATCCTGCGACGGCGTGTACGTTCGGAAGCTCTCCTGCGACGGCGAGAAATCGACGGCGATCTGATCGAGTTTCATGGACGGTCTCCAGCTGCTTTTGAAGAGGCGTCGTAGCGGCCACCACGAGCGCACTCGATCTCAGAGAGGCAAGACCAATACCATTCAGCTGACCGGCTCTGATCAGGCAGGTGTTGACTTTGGGCCAGGGAGGCCGGCCACCGCCCGAGAGACTTCTGCTCTTTAGAGACAGGAAGGCTTCCTCGGAGCCGAAAGCCATGAGACTCGTGACACATCCGTCGAGCCTCGTCGCGCGCGTTTCGCGCACGACGCGCACCACGCGCGCGAACGCCCTCCCATTGTAGACAGACTGTCGCCCCGGCGATACAGTCGCACCCTACAACAATTACGAGCTCTTAACGACAGAAAGAAAACCGTTCGAGCTGAGCGAAGGGCTCTTGCCATTCGTTGTGGGTAGCAGACTGCCCTCCAGCGACCAACCAGTGACTGTGGAGAGGTGATATGAACAAGTTTCGGCCCAGTAGGATGCTTTTTGCGGTCGCTCTCGCACTGGCCATGGTGCGACTGACGCCCCTGACGAAGACGGCGCGGGCGTCGGGCTTTCCAGACGCGCATCCGCAGGTGTTTCAGCCGTTCGCGGGCGATCCGCGGCTCGAGCCGATCCCGGACCATCCCATCAATCTGGCCAACGTCGAAACGTTCACGACCGATCAGTTCGGCGTGACGAAGACGCTGACCATGCGGTTTCCGCCGCGGGTGAACGGTCAGGTCGAGTCCAACGGCGACAAGCACGCCGACCTGTATGTGCTGTTCGATGCGTCCACACATCTCCGCCTGAACCATCCCTTGATCCTGGAGGCCATTCCAAACGGCGCCACCGGGCCCGGTGCGACCGTCTCGGACCTGTTGGCCCGCAACTTCAGTCCGATCTGGGAAGTTCAGGCGGTCATGGTGGACACCAGCGTCTCCTCAGGGCTCATCACGTCCGCAGACCAGCTCTTTACTTCGCTTGCCGTCATGGAAATCATCCAGACCAACATCTTCCTGAATTGTCCGATCGTTCCCAACGGCTCAACGGTGGACCCGGGATCGTCTCAGCCGGAAGACGCGTTCTTCGAAGGTGAGCACGTGACGATCGTGCCCTACGACATCGAGGACGGTCCCTTCAATGTGCAGACGATGTTCAAGTTCGAGGACACGGACGGGTACACCCTCGGCCGCGCCAGGGATACCGGCCTG
Organism: Acidobacteriota bacterium; assembly: GCA_003222535.1. Lineage (GTDB taxonomy): Bacteria > Acidobacteriota > Vicinamibacteria > Vicinamibacterales > CAVVIG01 > QHWJ01. The sequence continues at coordinate 10,489 of QHWJ01000288.1, forward strand.
CCAGGCCGGTCGCTGGCTGACGATCCCAACTTCATCCCGCACCTGGTGGCCTCGCACGCGCTGGGCGATCCGTTCTACACCTCGATCTGGGATGTGTGGACCGTCACGGTGCCCGTCGGCACCGACGTGAGCGGTATGAAGTCGAAGGACGTGATCAAGGCCTCGGGCTTTCCCATCGCGGCGTCGGGGATACGCCTCAACTGTCCCGTGATCAAGGTGGATGGCGTGGCAGTGCCGATCGAGGACGCGTTCGCCTTGCTCACGGACGGCAACGGACAGTTTGACAAGAACAAGTTCCCGTTCGACGTCCCGACCAAGACATTCACCAAGATGCGGAACTTCTTCGTCACCGAGGTGAATCCGGGTGCGGGCGCCCTGGTACCGCACCCTGTACTGCCTCCGGTCGTCCTTTCGGGGCTCGCGGCGCAGTTTCCGCCGATCGAGCCCGAGGGCAAGGGCAACGTGATTCCGGTGATCCTCACCGATCCGTTGCACCCCACTCACTCCTCCGGGCACAACAGCAGCGGCGATATCATTCGCCTCGATCAGGCCGAGCTCGATGCGGCCTTCGCGGGCAACAACCCGCCCAGACTGCCACAAGCCTTCGAGGACAACATCGCATTCCTGGTCACGAACGGGCTCATGGACGCGGAGTGGCTCCCGGGGGGCCGTCCGTACCAGGAGCGCCTCGGGAAAGTCCTTGGGCGGGCGTATTTCGAACTGGCGCGCCTGCCGCACCAGGGGGCCAATTCGAATGACGTGACGACGTGCTACGCCTGCCACTCGATGCCGAGCTCCGGCGCCTCCGCACGTGGGCTGTACACGCTGGAGCGCGCCATTCTGTCTGGCAACGGGGGCGTCAGCACACAGATCAACCCGGGCTCGGCGTTTGGAGCGGGCGGGGCTGAGTTACTTGTCAGTCAGTTGAAGGCCCTCGCCGCCATAAAGTTCACCGCGGTACCGTATCTCGGGCTGGGCGGCCTTCCTTCCAACGCCACCGGCAGCGGCAGCCAGGGAACAACCGGGCCAACGCGGTCAGACGTGGCGGGTGCCTTCAATACCCATATGGGCGTCCAGTCGACGGAGTTCATCCTGGGACGCCCCGTTTGCCCGGGCGCTCCGACCCCCACCTGCAGGCCTTCGTACGTGAACACCACTGCGGCCGCCGCGGCGTACGACCTGGACGGCGACGGGGTCACCAACGAGATGACCGTCGGCGAGGTGACCGCCGTGACGACGTTCATGGTGACGTTGCCCGTTCCCGACCAGGGCGGCGCGGCAACTCAGACCGTGCTGGGGATCACGAGCCAGTCGATCCAGAACGGATCGGCCCTGTTCCGCCGGCCGATCGCCACCGGCGGGGCGGGCTGCGCGACCTGTCACAAGCCCTTCATTCCATTCCCCGGCGGCACGACGTTCATGCTGAACAACCCGCAGACGAACGTCCCCCTCGCGCTGCAGATGGCGCATCACGCCGCCACAGCGGTCGACGGTGCCGAAGGCCTGGCCACTTTTGTCGGCCAGCCGGGCCTGCGCGTCTACGGGGACTTCAAGAGACACGACATGGGGGCGGGCCTGTTTGCCCCGGGACTTGCTCCAAACCCCAACGCAACCACGATGAAAACAGCGGAGCTGTGGGACGTGGGAAGCGCTCAACCTCTGTCCAGAACAGGCGTCTACGGCTCCGACATGCGCGCCGTCATCCTCGCGCACGGCGGCACCGACGGCGGCGACGCCTCGAAGCAGGCCTTCCTGAACCTGACGTCAGGCGGGCAGCAGGACATCGTCAACTTCCTGCGCATGCAGACGATTGAGGGCAAGGTCGGCGAAGGCAGCGGCGCCATCATCCTTCCAGCGTATCGGCT
>QHWJ01000289.1 GCA_003222535.1 Acidobacteriota bacterium
AAGGCGCTGCAGATCGAGCCCAACCTGGCGTCGGCGCAGTGGAACCTGAGCGACGTCCTCTACGCGATGGGGCAGAACATGGATCGCTCCGACGATCTCCTGATTCACGCATTTGGCGGCGGCATGCCGGACGGCGCGAAGCACGTGATCGGCCGCGCGATGGCTTACCAGCGCAACGGTGATACCGCCCGCAGCCTGCAGTTGATGAACGCCGCCGTCGCCGCGAATGGAGGTGATCCCGAGCTGTGGCTGTTCCGCGGGCGCTATCGGACCGAGCGTGGAGACGGTCGAGGGGCTGCCGCCGACTTCGACCACGCCACGTCGCTGTCGCCGGCCAACGCGGCGGCCTACAGCGCCTCGGCGCTGGCGCGGCTCTGCCTCGGCGATCGCGCCGGCGCGCGGCGCGCCTTCGAGCGCGCGCTGCAGATCGATCCGGCGCAGCCGAAAATCCGCGACTATCTTTCGACGCTGGAGCGGTGACAGGAAACGAGGTCCATGATGCGATGCTTCATCGCCGTTGGTCTCCTGTTGTCAATCGTCGCCCCGCCGGTTACGGCGCAGCCGCCGTCCCCGGGGCTCTCCGTCCGCGAGCACATCGAGGCGATGCGCCACTTGCGCCTGGGTCAGGAACACATGCATACCGAGCAATGGGACAGAGCGGAGGCGGAATTCAAGGCCGCCGTGAAGCTCGAGCCCACGCTCGAGATGGCGCACTACGGCCTGGGGCAGGTGTACATGAGCACCAAGCGGTTTCCCGCCGCGGTCACCGCGTATCTTGGCTGCCGCGACGCGTTCCTGTCGAACACGGCACGGCGCGCGACCAACGATTTGACCGCCCAGCGGCAGCTCGACGATCAGATTCGGGCCCTCGAAGATGAAAAAACGCTGCTCGCTGCCGGGCGCGTCACCGCCATGTTCTCCGGCGGACAGATCGACCTGGATCGGCGCATCGCGGACCTGCGGATGCGCCGTTTTCACGACGCGAAGGCGATGCCCGACATGCCCGCGTGGATCTCCATCGCGCTCGGCAGAGGCGCTCAAGGCCGATTCGAAGCTGGGCGAAGCGCACAACAATCTGGCCGTGGTGTACATGTTGACCGGTCGGTACTCGGAAGCGGACGGCGAGATCAAGGCAGCCGAGAAGGCGGGCTTCAAGATCAATCCTCGATTGAAGGAAGATCTGAAGAAGGCGTCCGCACGGCGCTGACGCGCGTCGCGCCTGTCATGTCCACGCCATGATGATCCACATTGAAGGAGCGTCGGACATGAACCGTCGGATCGGGACAGCGGCCACCGCGGCGCCGGAATTTTGGATTTCCCGCGTGGCGGAGTCGAGAAAAGGCCGGAGCCAGGAGTTATTGACATAATCCATCAGAGTTATGATGCGCGGTGACGAGTGGTTGCACGCAGTGTCCCTCGTTTTGCAACAAATCAACAAGGAGGAGAGGAGTCATGCTCGTACGAACAGCGGCGGTTCTGCTTGCCGTTCTGATGACGGCATCCGCGGCAACTGCCCAGGAACAGCGCGGCACTATCGACGGCGTGGTGAGAGATGGTTCCGGCGGCGTCCTCCCGGGCGTCACGGTCGAAGCCCACAGCTCGGGCAGCGGCGTGCTCACGACCGTCACCGACCTGCGCGGCTCGTATCGCTTCCCGTCGGTGCTGCCGGGCACGTACGAAATCACGGCCAGCCTGGTGAGCTTCAAGCCCTCCAAGGTGTCGAACGTCGTCGTGGCGCTTGGCTCGATCAAGTCCGTCGACTTCTCCCTGGCGATCGCGAGCCTGACCGAGGCGGTGACGGTCATCGGGGAATCGCCGATCGTCGACGTGAAATCGAGCGCGCGCGCGGCCAACATCCGTGCCGAGCAGATCGAGCTCCTGCCGCACAACCGAGACTTCTCGTCCCTGGTCGTGCAGGCGCCCGGCGCCAACCAGGAGTTCAAGTCGAACGGCATCATGATCGATGGCTCCTCCGGCGCCGAGAACCGGTACATCATCGACGGCATCGAAACAACCGACCTGATCGGTGGCTCGTCGGGCAAGGACCTGCTCGCGGATTTCGTCGAAGAGGTACAGGTCAAGTCCACCGGCTATCCGGCGGAATACGGCGGGTCGACGGGTGGCGTCATCAACGTCCAGACCAAGAGCGGGACGAACAACTGGAGCGGCGCCCTGCTCGGCCTCTACCAGGGCTCGAAACTACAGGGCTCGCCCAACCCCACGCTGCGTGCGGTCTTCGGCGTTCCCACCCAGGCCGAGTACCACACGTACGCGAAGGACGAGAACAACCGGTATGAGCCGGGCGGGACCCTCGGCGGACCGATCGTCGTCGACAGGGCGTGGTTCTTCGCCGCCTATCAGCCGTCGAATACGAAGGTCACCCGCACCGTGAACCCGGACACGACTGGCATCCCGACCGCGACGCCGTCCGTGACGTCGCAGACCCAGCTGGTCCAGAATTTCTCGGCGAACGCCACGAATCAGATCGCCAACAAACTGCGCACCCGTGTCGCGTTCAACGACAGCTGGCAGAAGAACTCAGGTCTGCTTGCGACGTTGATCGGCAGCGACAGCCCCACCACCAGCTACACCAAGGGCACGCGGTACCCGAACTGGTCGCTCTCCGGCACCGCGGACTACGTCGCCACCTCCAACTTCACCATCGGGGTGCGCGGGGGCCGCTATCAGAGCGACGTGATCGATTTCAACGTCAACAATGCCGTCCGATTCGTCTTCGCCGACGGCACGACGAACGTTGGCCAGGCCGGTGTGCCGGCGGCGGAGCAGCACGCTGCGGGCTACAGCAACATTCCCTCGAACAACGGCATCGCCACCGACAAGCAGACGCGCAATTTCTTCCAGGCCGACGCGACGTATTACGCGCGCATGGGCTCCTCCACCCATCAGATCAAGGGCGGCGTGCAGATCGATCGCCGCGCCAACGACGTCATCAACGGCAACCTCCAGAACGTGATTCAAATCCGCTGGAACACGCCCCTCAACGGCAGGCAGGGCGCGTTCGGGTACTATGAAGTCATCAGCGCGGGCCCGACGGCGTACCAGCAGGGGTTCGCCACCACGGGCAACGTCCAGTCCAATGTGAACGGCGTCTTCGTGCAGGATACCTGGGCGGTGAACAGCCGGCTGACGATCAACGGCGGCGTCCGGACCGAGAACGAGAACGTGCCGACCTACTCGCCCGGCGCCGGCATTGTTCCCAATCCGATCAGTTTCGGATGGAAGGACAAGGTCGCCCCGCGCGCCGGCTTCGCCTACGACCTCAAGGCCGACGGCAAGAACAAGATCTACGGCTCGTGGGGGATTTTCTACGACATCTTCAAGCTCAACCTGCCGCGCGGATCCTTCGGCGGGGACAAGTGGACTTCGTATTACTACACGCTCGATACGCCGAATTTCGAGACGTTGCGGGACTCGGCCAGCTGCCCGCCCACGTGTCCCGGCACGTTCCTTTCGAGCGTCAATTTCCGTCTCCCATCACAGACGCCGGGGCTCGACGTCGAGCAGCAGGGCACGTTGAAGCCGATGCGCTCGCAAGAGCTGTCGTTTGGCTTCGAGCGTGAGCTCAATCCGCATCTGGCGGCCACCATCCGGTTCGTCCACAAGCAGCTCGATCGCGCCATCGACGACATCGGCGACCTCGTGGGCGCGGGCGACGAGGCCTACATCATTGCCAACCCGGGCGAGGGTCTCGTCGCGAGATACGACATTTCCACCGGCACGAGTCTCTTCGCGCCCCAGGGCGCGACGAACCTCACGCAAACCATGCCGAAGGCGACGCGGAACTACAACAGCCTCGAGCTCGGCGTCACGAAGCTGATGGGAAACAACTGGACGTTCCACGGCAGCTACATGTGGAGCAGGGACGCGGGCAACTACTCGGGCCTGTCCTCATCCGACGAGGTGGGCAATGGGACCGGCCGCAACTTCTCGACCAACTCAGCGACCCCTACCGGCCGCGACAATCCGAACAACTCCCGGGACTTCGACTACCCCTCCATGTCGTTCGACGGGCACGGCAACGTGCTGGACGGAGTCCTGGACACGGACCGCACGCATCAGGTCAAAGCGCAGGGGGTCTACGCGTTCAAGTGGGGCACCTCGGTCGGAGTCAACGCGTATCTGATGAGCGGCACGCCCATTACCCGGCAAGTGCCGATCATCTCGCCCGACAACTACCCCATCCGGTATCTCGGTCGTGGCAGCGAGGGCAGGACGCCGGTCTTCTCACAGGCCGACCTGTTTGCCGCCCACACCATCAAGATGGGCGGCCGTCGCAGTTTGGAGCTCAGTGCGAACGTGCTGAACCTTTTCGATCAGCGCGCGGTCGTCAACAGGGTAGGGACGATGCGGCGCACGGGTGCGATTCCGCTCGGCCCCGGCTACTACACCGAAGCGGCGTTCTACGCAGGTCAGCTGAACTTCGATCAGCTGATTGCCAAGTCGGTCGCGGATGGCAAGATGACGCTGAATCCGCAGTTCGGAATGGACAGTTATTATCAGGCGCCCATTCAGGCCCGCTTCGCCGTGAAGCTCCGGTTCTAAGGGCCCTAAACGCCGGAAGCGGGTTCGCTTCTCTTTGCGCCCCGCGGGCTTCCGGCCCGCGGGGCGTTTTTTCATTCGCCTCACCGCGGTCCCGTCCATGGAGGCGGGATCATGAAACACTCGGCGCCGCGTCAGTCTCCTTGTCCGAAAGAAGATGTCAGGAAGGTGTCGGCGCGTCACTGACGCGCGGCGTCCCGATCATGTCCGGGCTATGATGGTCGACGGTCGACCTTGGAGGAGCGCTGGACATGAACCGTCGGATCAGGACAATGGCCGCCGCGGCGGCGTGCGTGGCCGCCCTCGCGTGGGTCGCGCCGGTGCGGGCCCAGGTCTCGACCGGCCGCGTCGACGTCGCGATCGAGGGCCCGGCCGGCGGACGGCTGGCCGGGGTCAACGTGCAGCTCGACGGCCCGGTCGCGCAGACGCAAATCGCCGACGAACACGGCCAGGCACACTTCCTGAACCTGCCCGTCGGCACCTACACGATCAAGGCCACGCTCCCGGGCTTCACTCCTTCCACCAGCAGCAACGTCCAGGTGCTCAGCGGCGCCAGCACACCGCTCACGATCAAGCTGGCAGTCGCAGGCGCTCCCGAGACCGTCAACGTGATTGCGGTCACGCCGGCGGTCGATCTCAAGCGCGAGACGACGACCACCAACGTGACGCTCGAGGAGCTCGGGAACCTCCCGCTCGCGCGGGATCCCTGGGTCGTGATGGAGACGGTGCCGACGGTCTACATGGACCGCGTCAACGTCGGCGGCTCGGAATCGGGGCAGCAGTCGAATTACAACGCGAAAGGCGCACAGGCGACCGACAACACCTGGAGCCTCGACGGCGTACCGGTCACCGACATGGGCGACAGCGTCGTCCGGCCGAATCACGCCACAGGCTCCTCGTCTTTCTATTACGACTTCGACAGCTTTCAGGAGATGGCCGTCACCACCGGCGGCGCCGACGCACAGAATCCGACGCCCGGCGTGCAGCTCAGCATGGTGTTGAAGACGGGCATCAACACGCCGCACGGCGGCGCGCGCCTGTACTTCGAGAACCAGAAGCTGCAGGGCGTCAATATCTCGCCCGAGCTGGCGGCGGCGCTGGGCGATGCGAGCGGCAAAGGCAATCGCACCGACAAGTACGATGATTACGGCTTCGATCTGGGCGGTCCGTTCCTGAAGGACAGAGTGTGGGTCTGGGGGGCGATGGCCCGGACCACCAACAACCTGCTGACCCTCACGAGCGCGTCCGACAACACGCAGTTCAAGAATACCGCGTTCAAGGCGGACGGAAAGCTGAACAACGCGGTCCGCGGCAACTTCACCTATTACGAGAACAACAAGACCAAGGACGGACGGGACGCGGGCCCGACGCGGCCCCCGGAGACGACCTGGAACCAGACGGGGCCGGCCAAGTACTACAAAGGCGAAGGAACCTTCGTGGGCGGCACGAGCCTGGCGGCATCGGCAAAGGTCGCCTACGTGGACGCGGCGTTTCAGCTCGTGCCGGCCGGTGGTCTGGGCCGGGACTACTACATCGACGACGGCGGCGTTGTTCACAACAGTTATTACCAGTATCAAAGCACGCGTCCGCAACGTTACATCGGCGGCGATGCGAGCTACTTCGCGGGCAGGCATGAAATGAAGTTCGGCGCCGGCTGGCGCAGGACGCCGGTCGACACGCAGCAGATCTGGCCGGCCAGCCACCTGATCGCAACCTGGGATCAGTACCCGAACATGCTTGTGCAGGTCGCTCGCGACTACCGGTCAGCGACTGACGCGCGGTACGTCAACGGCTACGTCACCGACACCGTTTCGCTCAACCGGCTGACGGTCAACGGTGGCATCCGTTTCGATCATCAGAAGTCGTCGCTCTCGGCCGCGTCCGTCACGGGCGTGACCGGCTTCGAAACGATCCTCCCCACGCTCGACACACCCGCGGTCGACGGCGTCTACGTCTGGAACAGCCTGACGCCCCGAGCCGGCTTCACCCTTGCGGTCGGCGACGCGCAGAAGACGGTCGTCAGGGGCAGTTACGCGATGTTCGCGTCGCAGCTGACCGGGTCCCAGGCGGCGTTCGTCTCGCCGATTCAGTACTCGTATGCGTACTACAACGCCGTGGACCGCAACAGCGACGGTATCGCCCAGTTGAGCGAGATTCTGATCAACCAGGGGCTGCAGGGTTACAGCGGTTTCGATCCGAAGAACCCGCGGGCCGCCGTGAACCGCGTCGACCCGGACGGGAAGGCGCCGGTCACGCACGAATGGCTCGTCGGCTTCGACAGGGAGCTCGGTCCTCAATTCGCCCTCAGCGGCACGTTCACGTACCGCCGCATGCTGGATCTGCCCTGGACGCCGCTCATCGGCGTGACACAGGCGAGCTACACGCAGACCACGACGCTCAGCGGCAGTCTCCCCGAAGTCGGTGCGTTCAGTGTCCCGCTTTATGCGCTGAGCCCCTCGGCCGTTCCACCTGGCGGCGGCAAGGTCGCGACCCACCGCCCGGGCTACCACCAGCGCTACCTGGGATTCGAGCTGAGCGCCACCAAGCGGATGTCGAGCCGGTGGATGGCCCGGTTCGGGTTCTCGTCGAACGACTGGCGGGAATACTTCGACGATCCGTCGAAAGCGATCCTCGATCCGACGCGCGCGCCGGCCGCCTCATCGTCGTGGCCCTTCGCCGGACCGCAGGTGAATGGCGGAGCCGTCGTGCGCTCGTCGACCGGCAGCGGGAAGAGCGGGATCTACATGGTGGCGCCGAAGTACCAGATCGTCGCCAACGGGCTGTACGAAGCCTTCTGGGGCGTGAACGTTGGCGCGAGCCTCGTGACGCGGCAAGGCTTCGCAGAACCGTTCTTCCAGAGCAACGTCCTGACCGGCGATCCGCTCGGCCGCAAGACGGTTCTGCTGGCGCCAGCCGTCGACGCGTTCCGGTTGCCGGCGGTGACATCGCTCGACGGACGTCTGGAAAAGAGATTCAGGTTCGGATCAGCCCAGATTGCGCTGGACTTCGACGTGTTCAACCTGCTCAACGCGGGGACGGTGCTCGGCAGGCAGTACGACGCGCGCCTGACCGGTGCGACCGGCTTCAATGAGGTGCTCGAGATCATGAACCCGCGCATCGCGCGTCTGGGCTTACGGTTCACATTCTGATAATTAGGAATTTGGAATTCAGAATTTGGAATTCGAGCACGAATTCCAAATTCCTAATTCTTAATTCCTAATTGCGTCCTTCGTCCCTGTGCGCGGATCGCATCGGCCTGCCGGCGGTTCCCGAACATCGTGTAGATCCGCGCCGCCAGGGCGTAGCTCTCGGGCGTCGGCGTCACCCGCGTCATGTCGGCGAGCACCCGGGCGGCGGCGTCCGGCTGACCGCTGGCCTGATAGAGCATCGCCAGCCCGCCGCGGGCGCGCGTGTTCTGCGGAAACAGGCGGAGCTCTTCGATGAACTCGGCCTCGGCTTCGGGGTATCGCTCGAGCCGCCCGAGCGTGTCCGCGGTATAGAAGTGCAGATCGCTGATCTGCACGGGGCCCGGCCGCTTCAGCCCGGCGATCGCCTGCCTGAACAGCGGCAGCGCATCGGTATATTTGCCCTGGTCGTAGAGCAGCCGCGCCTCGACGTAAAGCGGCAGCGTCGGATTCTCATCGCGCGCGAGCTGGGCCTCCTCGCGCGCCGCGTCTGCATCGTGCTTCGCCAGCGCAATCTTCGCCAGCATCTCGTGCGCCGACGCGCGCGCTCGACGGTCGCTCTCGGGCGCCACGTCGGCCGCAAGCTGCGCATGGACGCGCGCCTCGTCGAGCTTCCTCAGCTTGAGCAGGCCGCCGGCGACGCCGAGATAGGCGGTCGGGTCCGCCGGTTTCAGCTCGATGTAGTGCATGTACGCGTCGACCGCCTGTTCGTGGCGATCGAGGCGGCTGGCGAACACGGCGAGCTGGCTCCAGACGTCGGCCATCCCGGGGTTGTCCCGGAGAATCTGCTGCAGGAGCACGATCGCCTGGGGCCACTTCCGCTGGCCGGCGTAATCGACGGCCGCGCGGTACCGTTCGAGGATTTCCCGTTTATCCTTCGGATCGGGCAGCGCCTCGCCGGACGTTGCCGGGACGTCGGTGTGCGTGCCAACGTAGCCGAGGGCCTGCAGCCGCTCGCGCGCGTCGGCGGAGATTTGCGAAGGCGCCGGTATCGTCGCGCCGGCCGCCACGCGATCGAGCGCGCCTCGAAGCGCCTGACGCGCTTGCGGCCGCTCGCCGGCGATGTTCGTGCGCTCCCGCGTGTCGAGCTGGAGGTCGTACAGCTCCTCGCGCGGGGCTTTGATATAGCGATAGCGATCGTCGGTGAGCGCGGTCAGCTCGCTCCAGCCGAAGTGGTAGCGCGCGTAGAGCGCCTCGGAATACACCTTCGGCTCGGGCAGGTGTCCCGTGCCTTCGAGCACCGGCTTCAGCGATCGGCCGCGCAGGAGGCTCGACCCGGGCGCCTTCACGAGGTCGAGGATCGTCGGCACGACATCGATGTGCTGCACCAGATCGGTGACACGGCGTCCCGCGCCGGCGTTGCTTTCCTGCTTGATGATCAGCGGAACGTGTATGGCCTCTTCGTACACGAAGAGACCGTGCTCCTGCTCGCCGTGATCGCCGAGGCCTTCCCCGTGGTCGGACAGCAGGATCACGGTCGACCGGTCGTAGAGCTGGTGCGACTTCAGGTACCGGACGAGCCGGCCGACGATTTCATCGCTGTAGGCGATCTCGCCGTCGTACGGGTCGTATGCCGCGAAGCGCTCCGGCGGTGCGTACGGCTTGTGCGGCTCGTACAAATGCAGAAACAGAAACGCGCGGGCGGTTCCAATCGACGCGAGCCAGTGTTCGGCGATCGCTTCCGATTCCTGGCCGTCGCGCTGCACCTGGCCGATCGACACCTCAGGCGGGCTCGGCGGCATCTCGTCGTCGAAAAAGTCGAATCCCTGGCTGACGCCGGTTTCCTTGCGCAGCACGTAGGCTGACACCACGCCGCCGGTCGTGAAGCCGCGATCGCGCAACATCTGCGGCAGGAGACGCACGCCGTTCTTCACCGTGAAGCCGACGTTGTCCCGCACGCCGGTTTCGAACGGCAACTGGCCCGACAGGAGCGAGGCGTGCGCGGGGAGCGTCTGCGGCGCGTGTGAATACGCCCGCTCGAAGACGACGCCGTCGGCGGCCAGCGCGTCGATCGCGGGCGTCCGCACCTTCTTGTAGCCGTACGCGGGGAGGTGATCGGCCCTCAGCGTGTCGATCGAGATGACGACAATCGGTCCGCTGACCGGCGCCGAAGCGCGCGCGTACCGCCAGCCGCCGAACGCTGCCAGACCGGTGCCCAGGCCTGCGAGCCCGAGGATGAATGTGAAGCGGAGGGGACGGGACACGCCATCTATTTCTTGAGTTGTTCGATGAGCTGCCTGGCCTGCGCGGCCTCGGGCGATGCCGGATCGGCGGCGATGACCTTCTCCATGATCTTGATCGTGCCGTCCTTGTCCTGTTTGTTCAGCGCGACGAGGCCCAGCTTGAAGATCGGCTTGCCCCACGACGGGTCGGAGTCGATCGCCTTCTGATACCACGTCGCCGCCTCGTCGGGCGCACCCTTGGCGAACTTCACTTCGCCCAGGTTGTAGAAGACTTCGCGCGTCGGCTTCGGTCCCTCGGCGGCTCTGGTCAACGTATCTTCCGCCGCCTTGAGATCGCCCTTCTCGAGGTTCGTCATGCCGATGCCGATGATGGCCTTGTCGTTGGCCGAATCGACTTTGAGGAGGTCGTTGTAGGCCCCGATGGCGGCGTCGTAATCCTTCTTGTTGCGATACGCCGCGGCAATCTGCAGGTTGATCACGTTGAGCGACGGCGCCTTTGTCAGGATCGCGCGGTAAGCCGCAACCGCCTCGTCCCATTTCTGCGCGTTATAGAGCTGATCGGCTGCCGCAAGATCGGTCTGCAGGTCTTTCGCGGCAAGGGCTCCGAGCGCGCTTGTCGGTGCGGCTGCTCCGCCCTTCTTCAACGTAAAGGTGAGTGGCGGATTCGGCGCGCCGATCGTCGAGACATTCAGCCGGCCGGACTCGGGCCCGAAGCTGGGCGCCTGGGCCGTGAACGACCACTGCCCGGACTTCAGCCCGATGATCGAGAAACGGCCTTTGTCGTCGGTCGTCGCCGTGAAGCTGTTCGGCGACGCGTTCGAATTCTCGGCCGTGATGGTGGCGCCTTTGATTGGCTGACCGGACTCGTCCTTGACCGTGCCACCCACTCGGCCGGTCTGAGCGAATGCGCTGCCGCTCAATGCCGCGACAAGCAGCGCCGCCAGCACGCCTCGGGATGGATGAAGACGCTGACGCATGCTCGAATCTCCCCCTAAAGAACTGGTAACGCACCAGTATATATTGAATCCGTGAAACGAGCCCTCGTGGCGGTGGCTCTCGCGTCCATCTTCGCCGCGGGCCGGAGCGTCGCACAAGCCCCGGCGCCGGCGCAGTCGAACGCCGGGTTCGCACCCATCGCATCGCTCGTCGAGGCGGCGATCGCGCGGCACGAGCTGCCCGGCGCCGTGGTCCTGATCGGCCGCGGCGACGCGATCGCATTCTCGGCCGTGATGGTGGCGCCTTTGATTGGCTGACCGGACTCGTCCTTGACCGTGCCACCCACTCGGCCGGTCTGAGCGAATGCGCTGCCGCTCAATGCCGCGACAAGCAGCGCCGCCAGCACGCCTCGGGATGGATGAAGACGCTGACGCATGCTCGAATCTCCCCCTAAAGAACTGGTAACGCACCAGTATATATTGAATCCGTGAAACGAGCCCTCGTGGCGGTGGCTCTCGCGTCCATCTTCGCCGCGGGCCGGAGCGTCGCACAAGCCCCGGCGCCGGCGCAGTCGAACGCCGGGTTCGCACCCATCGCATCGCTCGTCGAGGCGGCGATCGCGCGGCACGAGCTGCCCGGCGCCGTGGTCCTGATCGGCCGCGGCGACGCGATCGCGTACCGCCGGGCGTTCGGACAGCGCGCCCTGGCGCCGTCGGCCGAGCCGATGACCGACGACACCATCTTCGATCTCGCCTCGCTCACCAAAGTGGTGGCGACGACGACCAGCGTGATGAGGCTGGTGGAGGAGGGACGCCTTCGCATCAGCGATCCGGTGGCGCAGTTCATCCCCGATTTCGGACGCCACGGCAAGAGCGGCATCGCCGTGCGTCATCTGCTGACCCATACGTCGGGCCTGCGCCCCGACCTCGAGCTCGAGGTGGAGTTCCACGGCGCCGACGAAGCGATCCGCCGCGCGATCGAGGAAGTCCCTACCGCGCCGCCGGGCCAACGGTTCGTCTACAGCGACATCAACTTCTTCCTGCTCGGCGACATCGTCCGCCGCGTGAGCGGTGAACGGCTCGATCGATACGCGAAGGCCCATATCTTCGATCCGCTCGGCATGAAGGACACGACGTTTCTGCCGCCCGACGGATGGCGGTCGCGGATTGCTCCGACCGAACGGTGCCGCGCGCTCGCCTGGCCGTGCGGCGGGCCCGGGGACGGCGACGTCCTGTTCCTGCGGGGCGTCGTCCACGACCCGACGGCTCGCCGTATGGATGGTGTGGCGGGGCACGCGGGTCTTTTCAGCACCGCGGCCGACCTGTCGCGTTTCTGCCGGATGCTGCTTGGCGGAGGCCGTCTGGGCGCCGTGCGGATCCTCTCGCCGGCGGCCGTGGCGCGGATGACGTCGCCCGCGACGCCGCCGGACATGCGGTCCGTGCGAGGCCTGGGCTGGGACATCGACTCGTCCTACTCGGCAAACCGGGGCGAGCTGTTCCCGATCGGATCGTTCGGGCACACGGGGTTCACGGGCACCTCGCTGTGGCTCGATCCGGGCACGAAGAGCTATGTGATTTTTCTGTCGAACCGCGTCCACCCTGACGGCAGGGGCGACGTGACCGCGCTGCGCGGGAAGGTGGCCACCGTCGCGGCAGCCCGTGACCCTGCCGAACGCTCGCCTAAAGTCTTCACGCTCCGTGACCCCGTCCTCGCCGGCATCGATGTGCTCGCCGCCGAAGGGTTCGCCAGGCTCCGCGGGAAGCGGGTCGGCCTGCTGACGAATCAGACCGGACGCTCGCGCCGGGGCGAGAGCACGATCGACCTGCTCGCGAACGCGCCGGCCGTCACGCTCGTCGCGCTCTTCAGCCCCGAGCACGGCATCCGCGGCCAGCTCGACGAGCTGGTGCCCTCGTCGCACGACGAGAAGACGGGCCTGGCGATTCACTCACTTTACGGCGACACGCGGCGGCCGACCGGCGCGATGCTGGAGGGCATCGACACCCTGATCGTCGATCTGCAGGACATCGGCGCGCGATTCTACACGTATCCGGCGACCGTGGCCTATGCGATGGAAGAGGCCGCGCGGCGCAAGCTGGCGGTCGTCGTGCTCGATCGCCCGAATCCGATCGACGGCTTCGATGTGGAAGGACCCGTGCAGGATCAGGCGGCGGTCGGGTTCAACGGGTACCTGCCGATGCCGATTCGCCACGGCCTCACGATCGGCGAGCTCGCCCGGCTGTTCAACGGCGAGAAAGGGATCGGCGCCGACCTCACCGTCGTGCCGGTGAAAAACTGGCGGCGGGACGACTGGTTCGACGACACCGGGCTGGCGTGGGTGAATCCGTCGCCGAACATGCGCACCCTGGTGGCGGCGACGGTCTATCCGGGCGTGGGCGCCATCGAAGGGACGAACATCTCCGTCGGTCGAGGCACGGATACGCCGTTCGAGCAGCTCGGGGCGCCGTGGGTCGATGGCCCGGCGCTGGCCGCGGCACTCAACACGAGCGTGCTGCCGGGCGTCCGCTTCTATCCGGTCACGTTCACGCCGGCGGCTGGCGCGAAGCTGGGCGGCCAGGCATGCCAGGGCGTGTTCATCATCGTGACCGATCGCGAACGCATCAGGCCGGTGCGCGTCGGCCTCCAGATCGCGGCGGCGCTGTCGCGCCTGCACGGCCAGCAGTTCAAGCTCGAGGACGCCGCGCTGTTGTTCGGATCGAAATCGACGATCGAAAAGATCCGCGCCGGGGAGGACCCGGCCGCGATCGCGGCGTCGTGGGCGGCGGACGAAGCGAAGTGGCGGCTTATGCGGGCGAAGTATCTGCTCTACTGAATCTGGTAATCGAGTAATCGGGTAATCTGGTAATTGGATTGGCCAATTGATCAATCCAATTACCAATTCGATCAATCCAATTACCAGATTACCAGATTATCCAATTACCCGATTCAAAGAAGCCAGGTGGGCTGATACAGCAGAACGTAGACGAGGACGCCGGTGACCGACACATACATCCAGACGGGCAGCGTCCAGCGCGCGATGCGGCGATGCTCGGGAAACCGCGCCTTGAGGCCGCGCGACAGGGTGATGATGGCAAGCGGCAGCACGGTGGCGGCGAGCGTCACGTGGGTGATGAGAATCGTGTAATACAGCGGCCGCACGAAGCCTTGCCGGGTGAACCGCACCGATCCAACCTGCACGTGATAGACGACGTAGGAGATCAGGAAGAGCGAGGACGCGGCGAACGCCGCGATCATGCAGGCCCGGTGCTGCTGGATCCGTCTGGCGCGTATCAGCACGTAGCCGGTGACCAGCAGAATCCCTGACAAGGCGTTCAGGCTCGCGTTGACCGCCGGCAGGTCGTGGACCGTCACACCATCACACAATACACTGCCGTCGCGTCACACCGTACGACCAGCGATCATCACGATCCAGAGGAGCGGCAGATACGTGATGGAGCCGAGGAACAGGGCGCGCGCCGCACGGTCGTTTCGCGTTGCGGCAAATCGAACGGCCAGAACGAGCAGCGCGAGGCCCAGCACGAGCGCCGACACGAAGTAGACCGTGCCGGAGATACCGGCGAACGTCGGCGCGAGGCTGACCGGCACCAGCGCCGCCGCATACCGCACGGCCTGGCGGCCTGCCCGTCGTCCCTGCGGGTCGATGACGGACAGCATCGGAAAGCCCGCCTTGCCGTAATCGTCGCGATACAGCCACGCGATCGCCATGAAGTGCGGAATCTGCCACAGAAACACGATCGTGAAGAGGGTGGCGCCGCCGAGCGCGACGCTCCCGTGCGACGCGGTCCATCCGATGAGCACCGGCAGCGCGCCCGGCACGGCGCCGACGAGGGTCGACAGCGGCGTCCGGCGCTTCATCGGTGTGTACACGATCAGATACACGAGGATCGTCGCGAGCGCGAGGCCGGCGGCCAGCCAGTTGGCTCGCGCGGCGAGCAGGAGCAGCCCCGCCAGCGAGAGCGCGATGCCGAAGATTCGTGCGTCGGCCGGCGCGACGCGGCCGTCCGGCAGCGGACGGAGGCGTGTCCGCCGCATCAATGCGTCGGTCTCGCGCTCGTACAGCTGATTCAGCACCGCCGCCCCGCCGGCGGCCAGCGACGACGAGGCAATTCAGGCGCGGCTTGGTCAGCGCCACGTAGTCCGCGAGCAATCCTGGCGAGCGCCGCGCTGCCGGCAACGGGATGGACGCGGCGGCGGCCGGTGCATCCTTCACGCGCGACCTCGACGGTCCGCCTGAAGGCGGACACGTTGAAAGCAGAACTCGCAGAGCCCGCGGAAAACCCCCAAGAATTCTCTCTGCGGGTTCCGCGGTTTCCGCGCTGTACGTGGTTTCTTCACACGCTCTTTTCGCCGGACGGTGATGTCGGTGGTGTCCGCCTCGAGCCGGACTTCTGCACGCGCGAACCGCGCCCGCCAGCTCCGCAGCGTCAGCACCAGCGACGTCGTCAACACCAGGGCACCGCAGACAACGTGGAGACTGTTGATCCAGATGTCCCGTCGTGTCAGGACCGTCAGTGCGCCGAGCGTCACCTGTATGACGACCAGCGCGACGATCAGGGCCGCCGGCTGCGCCAGCTCGCGCCGGCCGCGATGATGCGACCACACGTATGCGGACAATATGCCGATCCCGAGCGTCACGATCAGCGCGCCGGCCCTGTGCGTGAAGTGGACGGCGATTCGTCCGTTCCAGTGATCGGGTACGACGTGGCCGAACATCCAGGGGAAGTCCGGAATCGCGAGCCCGGCACCCGTATGGCGCATCGCCGCGCCGATGAGAATCTGCAGAAAGATCAGCGCCGTCGTCGCTGTCGCGAGGCGGCGCAGCGTCACGTCATCGATGCACTCGCTCGTCCTGAGCCCTTCGACTCGCGGCTCATCCTGAGCCTGTCGAAGGATGAGCCGCTTGCTCAGGACAGGCCCTTCGACTCGCCGCTCATCCTGAGCCTGTCGAAGGATGAGCCGCTTGCTCAGGGCAGGCCCTTCGACTCGCCGCTCATCCTGAGCCTGTCGAAGGATGAGCCGCTTGCTCAGGACAGGCCCTTCGACTCCCCGCTCATCCTGAGCCTGTCGAAGGATGAGCCGCTTGCCCGGGACAGGCCTGTCGAAGGACGAGCGGTTTGGCTCGTGGTTCGACAAGCTCACCACGAGCGGATTCTCAGCAGAGTAGGGCACCGCGTCGTCTAGCGCCGCGTCGTCGGGCTCCGCGCCGTAGGGCGCCGCTTCAGCGGTGCCGTACCCCTCCATCCATCGAGGCGACGTGAACAGCGCGATCGCGACGGTCATGCACAAGAAGATCTCTGCCAGAGCGGCATGGGCGGTCGACACGGCAGCAGGCAGGAAGAACAGGACCGTGAGGCCGCCGAGCACGCCCTGCGCGATGATCGCGCCCAGCGCGGCCGCGCCGAACCACTTCAGCCACGGTCGCGCGTCCGCGAGCCACAGCCACGTCGCCAGGATGATGGTGAGGAACCCGACCGTGCTCGCGATGAGCCGGTGCCCGTGCTCGTAGAAGATGTTCGCGACCCACATCGACGGCGGGAACGTAAACATGTTCCAGCCATAGCTCGTGGGCCAGTCGGGAACCGACAGCCCTGCGTCGTGGCTGGTCACCAGGCTGCCCGCCAGGATCAGGAGAACGGTGCACGCGACTACGAGCTTGGCGAACCGGTGAAGCATGGTCGTCATGGCTGATGGCTGATGGCTCATGGCTGATGGCTCATGGCATATGACAGATGATCCATCGATCATGTGCCCTCAGCCCTCAGCCCTCAGCCATTAGCCATTAGCCATGTCGAGGGTCAGTTCGTGACGGTCGGTGCAGCGGACTTGAAAGTAAAGCTGATGTCCTTCGTTTCCTTCGCGCCGAGCGTCACGCTGACGGTTTGCGTGCCGAGCTTCTCGTGCCACGCCTCGACCGTGTAGGTGCCGGGCGGCAGCGACTTCAGCTCGAACTTGCCTTCCTTGTCGCTGACCGCGTAGTACGGGTGATCGAGCACGCCGACATACGCGTTCATCCAGCCGTGCACATCGCATTTGAAGGGCACCATCACTTCCTTCTTGTCGAAGGTGTGCGTGGTCTTCATGCCCTGGATCGGCTGCCCGGTGTTGAATTCCGAGTTGCCTTTCGGCAGCGCGTGGATGTTGTGCAGCGTCGGATCGCTGTTGAGAATCTCGAGCGACTGGCCGACGCGCATGCCGAACACGTGCGGATGATACCGGCAGTTCTGCTGATCGATCTTCGCAGGCGCGGTCGGCGGGTCGTACGCGTAGTTCCCGAGGCCGTCTTTGACGTACACGAACACGTTGCCGAGCGCCTTGCCGTCGGTGCCGACCTCGTAGGTTTCCTGAAACTGCGGGGTCGAGTTCGCCTTGACGCAGACAGGATCGGCGTTCATTTTGATCGCTTCGTTCTTCGGCGCGGCGCCGTCGAGCGTCACCATGCCTTTGACGTCCCCCGCCGTGGCGGGGTCGACCCGCTCACCTGAGGGCGCCGCCGCGGGAGCCGACGTGCTCGACGTTTCCTGGCCGCCGCCGCACGCGACGACGGCCGTCGCGAGCGCCATACCGAGAAGACCAACCCGGGCGTTTCGTAGTCGCATTGAGATCTCCTGAACAAAGGACAGTAAGGAAAAACGGCGTGTATTCTACCTTGCTTCCAGAAGCTTCCGCTCGACCCGGTCGGCAATCCAGTGCGGATCCCACCACTCCACGGGAGTCACCATGCGCCCCCCGACGAGCATCGTGAAGTGCAGGTGATCGCCGCCCGCGAGGCCGGTCGAGTCGCTGCGGCCGATGATCTGGCCGCGCGTGACCTTGTCGCCGACGTTCACATCGAACGACATCAGATGCCCGTAGAGCGACTGCACGCCCAGCCCGTGGTCGATGACCACGCAGTTGCCGTAGATGCCGAGCCAGCTCGCGTTCAGCACGATTCCGCCGTTGGCGGCGGCGACGGGCACGTGCTCGGTGACGGCCAGATCGAAACCGAGGTGGGTCTGCTGATCGACCTCTTTGCCCTTGTACACGTAGGTTCGGCGGTCGGCGAAGCTGGCTTCCACCTGTGAATTGCCGAGCTGTACGAATGGGCCGTCCCACAGCCGCGCCGGCGACGTCTTGACGGCGAACGCCGCGATCTGGTCGGCGTTGATCCGGCGGAGCTCGCTGTTGACTTTCAGAAACGCGGCCAGCATCTCCGGACTGCTCTCGGCGGGCGCCGTCGTTTTCAGCTCCGGCGAATGCTCGAGGATGTCCGGTACGACGCGGTTCATGAACTTGTCGTCGATCTCGATCCGGCTTTTCTTGAACGGCTTCTGGAACACGTTATCCATGAAGCTGGCCTTCGCCTGGTTGCCTGCCTCGTCGCGCGCGAACGCGGCGATCGGCGTATCGAGCCCCTGATCGTGGAGCAGGGCGAAGAACGCGATCCTGATCGAGGGGTCGGCGTTCGCCGCTCCCGCGCCCGACGCCGGGAAGCCCGCGTATTCGAGCTCGCCGACGCGGACTCCGGACGCGACGTCGGCCGGCGTCGTCTTGTAGACGACCATCTCCGAGCCGCCGTGGTTCAGGTAGTGCTTCGTCGACAGCACGGCGATGCGGGGCGGCTCGAGGCGCACCTGAAAATCCCTGGTCGCGGTGCTCGTGAGCGGGCGGAGGTTGAGCAGCGAGGGCCGCGTGGCCGTCACCACGACCCGCGCGGGACCCGACCGCAGCTCGGGCAGGCTTTGTTTGCCGATCGGACGCGAGACGCGAAGCTGAGTGCGATCGACATGCGTCACGACCGCGGTCTGCGTGCCGGCCAGCGTGAAGAGCGGGTACGTGCGGCCGTTCTGCTCGAGCGTAATCGCGAGCGCCGTGAATCGCGCGTTCGGCGCGTCCGCGGTCACCTCGAGGGAGCCGGCCGGGCCGACGAAGCGATCGGGCTTCTCGATCGTCAGGCGAGGTGGTACGCCGCGACCGGCGATCACATAGAGGCCGGCGAACGCGAGCCCGGCGATGAGAACGAGCGCGACAAGCCATCGGAACATGGACTCAATAATACAAGTTTGTTAACATAAGAGATTCGTCGCGGCGAGTGGCGGTATCGTCTAGGGGTCAGGACACGTGGTTCTCAGCCACGGGACCGGGGTTCGATTCCCCGTACCGCTACCAAATCCCAACGTGCAAGCTTTCAGTTCGTTCCGAGGGTTTTCCCTGCGGCGTCAGCCCTGTCGGCGAAGTGCGGAACGGCTGAAACCACACGTCGCCTCAGCCATTGCAGAACCGCGAGCAGCCGCGCGATCGAGATCACAGATCGTCGATCGGAAAGCGCGACTCCACATGCGGTGCCCGCGAAGTGGAGGGAGTGCTCTGAGAGCACCGGCGAGATGAGCGGACGATAGCGCCGAAGCCGTCGCCCGTCAAACTCAGCCATGCTGCGGGCCTCTGAGTCTTACATGCTGAACTCGCGATCGGGCGAGTACGCATTCGTTGCAGTAGTGTGTGCCCTGCTGTGAACGCTCGTTTCGGAGGAAGTGGTCCCATGATCAGCTACGCCTTTCGCGCCATCACCGGCACGTCGCCGCTGCAGAAAACGTTGCGGCGCCACTTCGGTCGGGTGCCGCTTGGTGAGATTGCCACGGCCGCACGCGATTTCCCGGTCACATCGCGCGTCGATCTCCAGACCGCTTTGGAGGACATGTTCCGGGGCCACGCCGAGGCGAAGCTGCTCGGCATCTTCTCCCCGAATTTCCATGAATCGCCGACGCTCGCGCAGGTGTTTGCCGGCGGACCGTTCATGATGGACATCGGTCCCTTGCAGCATGACGAGATCGACATCGGTGAGCGCCTTCCCGTGCGCTGCCTCAGAAATGGACTCTGGCTCGCGCGTCACGACGCGTTACCCTTCGCGGTTCTCCTGGCGCCGTCCGTGCGCTTTGGCCAGGTTGGCGGCGTGCACGTCGAAGTCGCCGTGCCGAGCGGCGAATCGGGCCTTTCGCTGTCCCAGGACGTGTTCACCGACCTCGAGCGCCGTGTCGGTAGCGGCCGGACGTACCGAGGACGCGTGATCTCTCTCGAGCGGATGGTGGATCCAACGGGTCGTGGCGGTGCGATCAAAGTGCATCGCCTGCCTAGCGTCAAGCGAGACGATGTGATCCTGCCGGCGCGCACATTGGAAGTCCTCGACCGCAATGTGGGCCAATTCGTCGCGGCGCGGGATCGGATCAAGGCCTTGCGGTTCTCCGGGCGGAAGGGCCTGTTGTTCTACGGGCCGCCAGGAACCGGCAAGACCTACACGATCCATTACCTGGCATCGCAGCTGCCCGAACACACGACGCTGCTCGTGACATCCGAGCAGGTCGTGTTCATCAGCGAATACTTTCGGCTGGCCCGGTTTCTCGAGCCGGCCCTGCTGATCGTCGAAGATGTCGACTTGATCGCCCGGGAACGAACGCATATGCACGGTCCGGGCGAAGAGATGCTCCTCAACAAGCTGTTGAACGAGATGGACGGGCTGCGTGAAGACGCCGACGTGATGGTCATTCTGACGACAAACCGCCCGGACCAGCTCGAGCCGGCACTGGCATCACGGCCGGGCCGCATCGACCAGGCGATTGAGTTTCCCCTGCCCGACGAGGACGGTCGCGCGAAACTGGTGCGGCTGTACGCGCGCAAGCTGGATGTGCCCGTCGCACTTGTCGACACGATCGTCCGGCGGACGCAAGGTGTCAGCGCGGCCTTCATCAAAGAGCTCATGCGACGGGCGGCCCAGTTTCAGATCGAGAGCGGCGCTGACACGGTGTTGCAGGAACGCTCGGTTGATCGCGCCCTGGAAGATATGGTGTTCGCGGGCGGCTCGCTCAACCTGAAATTGCTCGGCGGCGCCGCGACAACGCTCGACGCTGATCGACCGTCCTTGACGCGCATCACCGCGTACACGTGACGGGTCGCACGCCGGTCCGGCCATCCCGCAAGCCGCACAGGAGCGACTGCAGTTCAAGCGCGCCGATCTCCGGCGCATCACGGAGCTCTGCCGGCGGCCTCGTGTCGCAGGAACAGCTGGAAGAGGGTCAGCACGATGCTGCGCTCGAGGAAAAGGAGCTCGAGACCGCGGAGGCCGAGCTCC
>QHWJ01000239.1 GCA_003222535.1 Acidobacteriota bacterium
TCCAGGGTTTCCATCACACTCATGCCAGCTGCGAAACTGGCAGGTGGGATCGAGGCGTCGAATCCCGTGATACGCCCGGCGGAATCCTGTCGACTCAGAGCGAAGCAAATGTCTGGCCGGGTTCCGGTCGGCCAATCGATCGTCCCCCTGCCGGCTTGAGGACGCGATCACGCTACGGATTGTGCGGCTGCGCACTCTGCCGACCGTTGTTTGCCCTCGCGCGGAGACATCCCCAGGAGCGGGACTCGGCCTGTAAGGAGACGTTCGTCTCCCTCGCGGGCGACTTTTGAATCGTCAGGCCGCTCGGTCTAGCTCTAGCTCAGCTAAAAGCAACTGGAAGAGGCGCGTGCCTGATAAGGGGGCGCCTGTCGCACGGCGGCAAAACGCCAGCACCGTCGCCCCGCGCGTGCGTGCCTCCGCCTTCCTGCACGAATCGGCGACGAGGTCACCTGATGTCTTGCGATACTCTGGGCCCTGCTTGGATCTCGAGGCGCAAGCCCTGGGGTACGGGCTCGCCGAACACTCGATTGACGTCGGCGGCGGAAGTGGCGACCACCTCAAACAGCGGCCGCAGCGCGTCATCGTCGAAACCCGCGTCACGCAAGCGAGCGCGCGCGGTGGCACGGACGCTCTCCTCGACATCGCGCAACGGATCGCCGGTCAGCGCGCCGATCTGCACGATCGCGGCGGCGAGGTCCGGAGTCATCCGCCTGAGCGCGGCCAGTTGATTGATCCACCGGGCCGCGTCGGCGGGCGGCACGACGCACGTCAGCGGCCCGTAGATCGGCGCGCGCGCGCCCAGCCGTCCGAGCACGCTGACATTGTCCACGTCGCGCCCGATACGCCGCACCACTTCGTCGCCGAACCTGACCCGCGCAACCGCGTCGAGCCGCTCCAGGCTCGCGAGCAGGCGCCAGCTCTCACGTTCCTCCTGCGGATTCAGCCGGGCGGCTTTCTTTCCCGAGAGCCCCATCTCACCCATGACGCGCTGCGCCAGTTCGCACTGCTGCCCTGCCGAGAATCCGCCGGCCGCGCGCTGCCACAGCACGAGCCACTCGACCCGGTTCTGGATCGAGTTCGTGAAGGTGATGCCTGCGACATAGACCTTCCTCGCTTCGCCGACGCGCCACGGATCCTTCGCGGCGCCGAAGCCGGGCCGGATGCAGAATCCGAACAGATTCAACCAACGGGCTTCGAGCGGCGCCGACCGCCGACGCCCGTCCGCGACCGCGAGAAGCGCGTCGGCGAGCCGCCGGACGACACCGACGGGCCACGCACTCTTGCCGAATCCGGTCGTTTTCTCGAGGTGGGCGACGAGGTTTTCGGCGCCGAGATCAGCCTCATCCGGGTCGCGGCCGTCGAACACGCTTCTGATCGCGTCTTCCGCGGCGATGATGGCCTCCTCGGCGACCATCACGTCGGTCGACACCGCCTCGCCGGGACCGCCGTCTTCCACCTCTTCGCCATTCCGGGTCTGGAACTGGAGACGCCAGCGATGCTCGCTCGACTGAGACTCGCACCAGAGTTCCAGCGTGCCGACCTCGGTGAACGCGACCAACAGCCGAACGGGCAACTCGACGTGACGCGATTTGCGTCCGTAGCGCAGCACCGTGACAAGCGACGTGTGCTGCTGGACCTCGTCGGTGTCCAGCGCGACAATGTCCCCGCTCCGGTCCGATCGGATCGCGGAGCTGTAGAGCGCAAACGAGACCGGATGGTTCGTGGTGACGGTAAACGGGTGGCCGAGCCTCGCGTCGGTGCCCTCCTCGGTTCCGCGAGCGAGCACGCAGACTGCGGTGATCGCACCATCGGTGTGCGGCGCTCGGACCGCGATGAAGTACGCGCGGCCGCTGCCCGCCTTGACAAGCGACATCGACGGCCCGACGCCGGCTCGCAGTCGCGCATATGTGGCCGCGCCGATCGCGACCGCGGCCTCGAGATTCCCGGCCGTCAGCATACGCGGCGCTCGACCGAACCACGACTGGAGCGCAAGCGACACGCGATCGCGTACCACTCGTGGCGTGAAAAAGCCGCCGTTGAAGAGCACCGAGTCAGGCCGAACCATCAGCCGGCCATCGATGACGACGACGGCCCGGTGATGCTCGCCGACCGCCGTCGACGATCGGGCGAGGAACGACGCGAGATGGCGGGTAATCGCGATGTCTGTCTCGTAGGGCAGACCGAGCTCCCGGAGCCCCGCGCGTCGATCGCGAGAGGACCGGACCGCGCCACGCGGGGTGATCGGTAGAAAGTCCTCGACGGCGCGCGTGACCTCATCCTGGCGGAGATCAACGGCAACGGACTCGCCGATGACAGATCGGCCGGCGCCGAGAATGGTGATCGGCATCTCGTGTGGAGGATCGTCGCCGAGCATCCGCTCTTTCGCCGAACTGCAGACGCGGCGCAGGCCCGCGCGCTGTGTGACCGCGAGCCGGAACCCTGGACGGGCCGCCGCGACGCGCTCTTCGACGAGCGCTGCGAGCGCGAGATCCATGTTGTCGCCGCCGAGCAGCAGGTGATCGCCGATCGCGACGCGCTCGAATGACGGCAGGCCCGACTCGAGGCCCACGCGGATGAGGCTGAAGTCGGTCGTGCCGCCGCCGACGTCGCACACGAGCGCGATGTGCCCCCCATCGTCGGCCTGCAGGTCCAGCGCGGCCGACGCCGTCTTCCGATGCTCTGCGATCCATGCGTAAAACGCGGCGATGGGCTCCTCGATGAGCCGCAGGTCTCCGAATTGCGCGTGCCTGGCGGCCTCGACCGTCAGCTCGCGCGCTTCCTCGTCGAATGACGCCGGCACCGTCAGGACGATTCGCTGCCGCTCCAGACGAAGGTGATCGTCGGCGGACGCCATGGTGGCGTTCCAGGCGTCGCGGATGTGGATGAGATAGCGTGCCGAGGCATCCACTGGAGAGATGTGCGGGCCGGCATCGACGCCCCACGGCAGGATGGGGGCCCGTCGATCGACGTCAGGGTGCGCAAGCCACGACTTGGCTGACGCGACCTGACGCCCGGGCGCGATCGCACCGCGTTCGCGCGCGAGCACGCCCGCTATCGCATCGGGCCCCTGATTCCACGGCAGCGCGAGCGCGCCGCTTTCGATTTCGTGGGGCTCTCCGAAGTACAGAAACGAGGGAAGGACCGGACGAGCCTCGACGACGGAAGGCTCGGTGAGCTGCGGAACCTGAAAGAGTTGGACGCGGGCGTTCCGTCGCCGTGTGTCGACGAACGCGACCGCCGTGTTCGTCGTGCCGAGATCGATCCCAATGAGGAAAGGCATCATGAACTGGCGCATCGGATGTTCAGTTCGAGCTTCCAGCGGTGGTCGCCGTCGCGCTCGCGGCACCACAGCTCGAGCGTGCCGATCTCGGTCACCTGGCTCTGGAGCGTGACCGGCACAACGGTCCCTTCGGCTTTGCCCTCCTTCTCCAGCGTCACTTCGAGCGGGCTCAGTTCCTCGATATCGTCTCCCCAGTCTTCGATCAGCACTCCAGGCGGATCGGTCTTGCGCACGGTCGACGTCAAGAACCGGAACTCCGCGGGCTCGCCGATGGCGAGCCCGAATTCGCGTCCGGCGATGTCCGCGCTCGTGCCTTCCTCCATGCCGAACGGGACGACGCAGAGCACTTTGATGGGTGACGGGAAGCCCGGCACCGCGGGGAGCGCGCTCTCGACGCCGATGTAGTAGCTGCGCGACGCGCCGCTGCGGATGCGAATGCCCCGGCCGCCGGCGCGCACGCGTCCGTAGTACGCGGCGCCGCGGGCCACCGCGTGATCCAGATCCTGCGGGTCGAGCACGTGCGCCCGGTCCAGCGCGGCGAATCCCTCGCGCTCGAGCCAGGTGTTCAGCACATCGACGATGCGCGTCCGGAGCGCTTCCGCTTTCATCACGCCGCCGTTGAAGAGGACGTGCGTGGGGCAGGCGAGCCCGCTCGGCCCGCGCCGAATCGCGGAGGCGCCCGCCGCCTGCTGGGCCAGGAACCGCGCGAGGTGACGCGTCACGGCGGGATCGGCCGCGTAAGGGAGCCCGAGCTCCTGCAATCCCCCCGGCCGTCGGCGCGCAGGCGTCTCGTCGGCGCGCACCTTGGGAAAGAAGCCGTCGAGCAGGACCTGATCGAGGTCCGCGCGCCGGAGATCCGTGCGAATCGCGCCGCCGATGAGCCGGCTCCCCTTGCCGAGGACGGTGACGGGATGCGCATCGCGATCCGCATGCGCGAAGAGCACCTCTTTCGCCACGCGGCTCTGATGCCAGAGCGTCTGAAGCTGCCAGCGATCGATCCGGTGCCCGGCCTGCTCGAGCCGCTGCTCTGCTACGCGGGCGAGCGCCAGATCCATGTTGTCGCCACCGAGCAGGATGTGATCGCCGATCGCGACGCGTTCAAGCGCCAGATCGCCGTCCTGCTCGCCGACGAGGATCAGGCTGAAGTCGGTCGTGCCGCCGCCGACGTCGCACACGAGGAGCAGATCGCCATGGCGGACCTGCCGGCGCCAGACCTGGCCGGCGGCGTCGATCCACGCGTAGCAGGCCGCCTGCGGCTCTTCGAGGAGCGTGACGCCCGGCAGACCGGCCGCTTCCGCGGCGCGGAGCGTCAGCTCGCGCGCTTCCTCGTCAAAGGACGCGGGCACCGTGAGGAACACCTGCTGCTGTTCCAGACCGCTCGCAAACCGCGCGGTCCACGCATGGCTGAGATGCCGGAGGTAGTCCGCCGAGGCGGTCACCGGCGACAGTTTCGGCACCTCCTCGGGGGCGCCCCACGGCAGAATCGCCGCCGTGCGGTTGGCGCCCGCAAACGACAGCCAGGACTTCGCCGAAGCGACGAGCCGCGCGGGGCTCTCCGATCCGCGCTTCCGCGCCAGCTCACCGACCACGTGGCCGGAATCGTCCGCCCAGGGCAGCGTCAGGCTTCCAGCGGGGAAGTCCAGCTCGCCGGCCACGTACAGAAACGAGGGCAGGAGCGTCAGCGGCGCGACTTCGCCTGGCTCGACGAGCTGCGGGATCGGCAGCACCTCGATCGGCGGCGGGTCATCGCCAGCCGTGAGCGCGGCGGTGGCGACTGCAGAGTTCGTGGTGCCGAGATCGATCCCGACCGCAAAGCGGGCGTCGGGCTTCCTGGCCCCCTTCGCCATCAGCCCACCTCGATTTCGGCTTGCGCGACGACCGTTCTGGCCGCGCCCGAACCGAGCGGCGGCAGCTCGATGCGCGCCGCGCGCCAGCCGCAGTGGAGGAGCGTCCCCCGCAGCGGAGGACGCCCTGCCAGGTTGCCGACCAGGCGGATCGACGCCGGATCGACTGCGCTCGTGATGTCGATCGGTCCACCCTCGGTGCCGGGAAGCACGGGCTCGAGCGTCAGATATCGCTCCAGCACCTTGCGTGAGCCCGCGTGAACATCGCGAACCGCGGCGCCGACCTGCGCGTCGCTATACGTCCCGAGATCCTCCATCAGAAAATCGACGAGACGGCCGTCACGCTGAAAGAGCGCAAGCATCTGCACGGCGCGATCGTGATTCTCCGAAAGAACCTGCACCGGTGGTGGGGATGCAAGCGGCTGCAGCTCAGTCGGCACGCGACCCTGAAAGAGAATCGTGAAAAACGCCGCGAAGCCGAGCCTCAGTCGCGTCCACACGCTATCCATTACACGCTCCAACCTTTGATTGTGTCACGACGGGAGCGCCCGGCTGTGAGCTGAGCAGGGCGCTTCAGGCATCGAACGCCCTCATAATAGTCATCAGCCCATGGATGCACCGGAACGATACGAACAATTGATCGCGTTTCTCGAGTCGAACCTGCCGGCGCCGGTCGATCGGCAGGAAACCCCCGACGGCTCGGTGCAGTTCATCAGCGGCGAGCCCGCCGAGGTCGTGGTCTCGCTCACTGAAACCAGCGTCCTGGTCTCTGAATTCTCGGGTGTCTGGGAATCACAGTTCACCTTCGCCGCGAGGCCGCGTCGTGTCGGCGTCTTGAAGTGGCGGCGGCTGCAGGAGACGGCGCTTTTCAATGCGCTGGCCGTACTGATCAAAGGCGCGCGGGAGATGCGGCTGTCGCGCTTTCAGGTGTGCCGCTATTGCGGCCGCAGCACGGCGCCCGAGTGGATGCACGACGACGGCGTGTGCCAGGCGTGCGCGGACCAGCACAGCGGCGCGATTCATTAGAATTTCACACGCCAGGGCGACTCTTTCAGGGTCGCCGTTCCGGCGAGGCTAAAAGCCCCGCCCGGCGGTTTGAAGGGCTGCAGAGACGATCAACGCCGCGAATCGAGGTCGTCCCATCGGGCGTAGGCGCCGGTCAGCTCGCACTGCAGCTCCTCGACGCGCGCGAGCGAAGCCTTGATCGCATCGGCGGACTCTTTGTAAAAATCGGCGCCGGCAATCCTCTCGGCGAGCGCGCGCTGCTCGGACTCGATCGCCTCGATGCGGGGTGGCAGCGCCTCGAGTTCGCGCTGTTCTTTATAAGAGAGCTTCTTTCGTGCGGGGTCAGGCGCGCGGCCCCGCTGAAGCGGGGCCCTACTCGTGGGGTGAAGCGGGGCCTCATTCGTGGGGCGCCCCTTCAGGGGTGCCGTCTCGCCGCCCGACACGCCCCGCTGAAGCGGGGCCCTGCTCTGACGCTGCCTCACCCAATCCTCATACCCGCCGACGAATTCCTGCACGCGGCCGTCGCCCTCGAACACGAACGTGCTGGTGACGACGTTGTCGAGAAACACCCGGTCGTGGCTGACGAGCAGCAGCGTGCCCGGCCACTCGATGAGCTGCTCTTCCAGAAGATCCAATGTTTCCAGATCGAGATCGTTGGTCGGCTCGTCGAGGATGAGCACGTTGGCGGGCCGCGTGAACAGCCGCGCGAGCAGCAGACGATTGCGCTCGCCCCCAGACAGCGCCTTCACCGGCGAGCGCGCGCGCTCGCCGGAAAACAGAAAGTCGCGCAGGTACGCATGGACGTGGCGCGTTCGGCCGTTCGCCGTCACCGTGTCGTTCCCCTCGCCCACCGTGTCGAACACGGTCCGCTCGGGATCGAGCTGCTCGCGCTGCTGGTCGTAGTACGCGATCTGGACGTTCGCGCCGTGCCGCACATCCCCTTGGTCCGGCTTCAGCTCCCCGAGCAGCATTCGCAACAGGGTTGTCTTGCCCGCGCCGTTCGAGCCGATGAGGCCGATACGATCGCCACGCATCACCCGCACCGAGAAATCGCGCACCACACACGCCCCACCGCGCCCCCCCTCACCCCGCACCTCCGCACCTCGCACTTCCCGCACTTCCCCACCCCGCACCTCACCGAAGGCCTTCGAGACGTGCTTCATTTCAAAGACGAGCTTCGCCGACTGCTCCGCCTGCTCGACCTGCAGCCGGACGTTGCCCATCTGGCCGCGTCGCGCCGCGCGCTCCGCCCGCATCGCCTCCAGCGCCTTCACACGGCCTTCGTTTCTCGTCCGCCGCGCCTTGATGCCCTGGCGCAGCCACACTTCTTCCTCGGCGAGCTTCCTGTCGAACTTCTCCTGCAGCACGGCTTCGTTGGCGAGTGCCGCCTCCTTCCGCCGCAGGTACGTGGCGTAGTCGCCGGGCCAGGACGTCAGCTGACCGCGATCGAGCTCGACGATCCGCGTCGCGAGACGCTGGAGGAACGCGCGGTCGTGCGTCACGAACATCACCGCGCCGTCATAGTCCGCGAGGAAGCCTTCCAGCCAGGTGATGGCGTCGATGTCCAGATGGTTCGTCGGCTCGTCGAGCAGCAGCAGGTCCGGCTGGCCGACCAGCGCGCGCGCCATCAGCACACGCCGGCGCCATCCGCCCGACAGCGTGTCCACCATCGCGGCGGCCGGCAGCGCGAGTCGCGACAGCACGAGGTCCACGTGGTGCTCGCGCAGCCATGCTTCGTCCTCGTCGAGATGATGCGTGTGCCCTTCGGCGACGACGTCGAAGACGGATCGGCTCGCCGAGAGCGGCACGTCCTGCTCGAGCCGCGCCACTCGAAGCGACGGCTGACGCCAGACGCTCCCGGAATCGACCGACGTCTCGCCGCTGATGATCTTGAGGAGCGTCGATTTCCCGGCGCCGTTTCGCCCGATCACCGACACGCGCTCGCGCGGCTCGACCTGAAGCGCCACTTCATCGAGCAGCGGCAGATGGCCATACGCGATCGACACGCGGTCCAGAGACACCAGAGGCACTCAGGAAACGTACCACAGGGTGTGAGATTGCAGATTCTGAGCTACCATCGCCTGCGCCCGACCGTCGTGTCCGGCTTCAGTCGGATACTCAGCCGTGGGGTCCGAGTTCTGGCGGACACGCAGCCGTGGAGTCCGGCTTCAGCCGGACCCTGGAGCCCGGAGCATGCGACGCTTTCCCCTCGGCCTTCTCACGATCGCGTTCGCGGCGACGCTCGTTGCGCAGCCGCGCCTGACGTTGGACTACCCCGCCATGGCGAGGAAGCTCGTCGGTCAGCTCGCGCTGAAGCGGGGCGAGCGCGTGATGTCGGTCGCGCATCCCGGCGTCTTCGACGATCTGCTCCCCTACATCCGCTATGAAGTGATGCGCGCCGGCGGCATCGATCTCGGCGTCGTCGAGGTGCTGCGCGAGCCGGTGCCCGAGTCGTTCGACGCCGCGGTGCTGCAGACAGGCGCGCGCGAATCGCGGGCGCATTACAAGGCGATGTTCCGCGACGTGGACGCCGCGATCATGATGCCGGGCGCGACCACCGCGCATCCCGCCTATCTCGCGATGCAGGACTGGCTGAAGGACGACCTCTCGGAACATCGCGGCCGGCGGACCGTGCACTTCCACTGGATCGAGAACGGGAGCGCGTACCCGATCGCCGGTCAACCGCTGCCGTCCCGGTCCGCGATGGACGCGCAGTATCAGCGCGCGCTGCTCCAGACCGACTACAAGGCGCTCGCCGGCGCGGAGCGCCGGTTTGCGGCGGCTCTGCGCGAAGGCGAGGTGCACATCCTGTCGCCGGGTGGAACGGACCTTCGATTCCGCACCGGCGATCGGCCGGTGAACCTGCAGGACGGCGACGCGTCCGCCGCGCGCGCCGCGCTGGGCAAGGTGCTCGTGGACAAGGAAGTGGAGCTGCCCGCCGGCGTCGTGCGCGTCGCGCCGCTCGAGGACACGGTCGGCGGCATCATCGCGTTTCCGCCCTCGCAGTGGGACGGCCGGCCCGTGGAAGGACTGCGGCTGCGCTTCTCGAAAGGCCGCGTCGTCGAGATCACCGCTTCGTCCGGCAGAGACGCGGTGGAAGCGGAGATACAGAAGGCAGGCGAGGCCGGCCGCGCGTTCCGCGAGATTGGCCTGGGATTCAACCCGCTGCTCGCGGTCGCCGAGCGCTCGCCCTGGATTCCGTACTACGGCTACGGCGCCGGCGTCGTGCGCCTGTCGCTCGGCGACAACACCGAGCTCGGCGGCACGGTGACCGGCGGATACGTGCGCTGGAATTTCTTCACGGACCTGACCGTCACCGTCGGCGGCACCACGTGGGTCCGCGGCGGTAAGCTAGTGATGTAGGGCGCCCGAATTCAGCGGTGTCGTCCAAAGTTTACGTAGGGCGCCCCTTTAGGGGTGCCGTTCAAACCATGGCTGACGACAAACCTCTCAAATCCTCGCTCGAGCTCGCGATGGAGCGTCTTCGCAAGGACGATGCGGACGCCGGCGTCGAGTCGCGCGCCATCACCGACGAACAGAAGGCGGCCATCGCCGAAGTCCGCAACTTCTACGAGGCGAAGATCGCCGAGCACGAAGTGCTGCATCAGTCGCGGATACGCGCCACGCGCGATCCTGCCGAGCGCGAGACGCTCGCGCAGGAATATCGCATCGGCCGCGAGCGGCTCACGTCGGACCGCGAGTCGAAGATTGCAAAGATCCGTCATGGCTGATGGCTCATGGCTTATGGCTATGGTTGATGGCGGGCATTGTTGCCATCGGCCATTCATGATTAGCCACGAGCCATCAGCCATGAGCCATCAGCCATGACGTTCGTCAGAAAGTTCACGACCGCCGCCGTCGTGATCGGATTCGCGATGGCGGCGCTGGCGCAGCGCCGGTACTTCGACGAGTTCGGTTACCGCGGGCGGGAGCCGGCGATCCGCAACGTCCCGTACGACGGGCAATTCACTTTCGTCCGCGTGAGGTACGAGACCGCTCCCGGCGGCTACTGGGCCGGCGGCCGGCCGGCCTGGATTCACGGATACCCGCTGGCCGAGCAGAACCTCATGCGGATCATGAACGACATCAGCTATCTCGGCCCGCGGCTCGACGACATCAACGTGCTGTCGCTGGACGACCCGGAGCTGGGCAGGTATCCGATCGCGTACATCATCGAGGTCGGCTGGTGGACGCTCACCGACCGCGAAGCCGCGGCGCTGCGCGCGTACATCCAGAAGGGCGGCTTCGTCATCGTCGACGACTTCAAGGTCCTCGGCTGGCGAGGCATCGACAGCGGCGGCTGGGACCCGTTCGAGGCAAACATGAAGCGCGTCCTGCCGGACGTGCGCTTCGTCGACATGGACGCGTCGCATCCCATCTTCCACTCGTTCTTCGAGATCAACACGCTGTACAATTTCCCGCAGGCCTACAACGCCGGCCGCCCCATCTTCCGCGGCGTCTTCGAGGACAACGACCCGGGCAAGCGCCTCGAGATGATCGTGAACTACAACACGGATATCTCGCAGTTCTGGGAGTGGTCCGGCCGCGGACTGCGCCCGGTGGACGACACGAACGAAGCCTACAAGCTCGGCGTGAATTACCTCATGTACGGTATGACCCACTAGGACCTGGCTGGACGCGGGCG
This sequence comes from Acidobacteriota bacterium, assembly GCA_003222535.1. Taxonomy (GTDB): domain Bacteria; phylum Acidobacteriota; class Vicinamibacteria; order Vicinamibacterales; family CAVVIG01; genus QHWJ01. The sequence goes on from QHWJ01000239.1 coordinate 10,775, forward strand.
TCGGGCGGTTCTTGTCGACCCTGAAAGAGTCGACCTCCACCTTCCCGCGATTGGACCCCACCTAATGTAGGGCGACCCTTTCAGGGTCGCCTGCAGCCGTGCGAGGATACGGCGTGCCTGCACTTGGTCTCGTCCTCCGGTTGATGCTTGCCGCCGGGCTCGGTGCGGCGATCGGGTTGGAGCGCGAGTACCGGCGGAAGCCGGCCGGGCTGCGCACCAACATCCTGATCGCGCTCGGGTCGGCGATGTTCACAATCATTTCGATTCAACTGGGACACGGCGGCACGCCCGATCGCATCGCGGCGCAGGTCGTCACGGGGATGGGGTTTCTGGGAGGTGGCACCATTCTACGGAGCGGAAACAGCGTGCACGGCATGACGACGGCGGCGACGATATGGGTGAATGCGGCGATCGGGATGGCCGCCGGCGCCGGCGAGTACGCGCTGGCTGCTGTCGTGGCCGTCATCACGCTGGTCGTGCTCGCCGTGCTGCCGCCGATCGAGACGTACTTCGAACGGCGCGCGGGCTTCACGCACGTCGACAATCATCCGTAGAACAGGAGCGACGGCCCGCCTGAACGGCTCGCCCTCGTCCGAATGGAGCGCAAGTCTTTCAGCCGGGCGGGCGGAGAAGGCTCGAGGCTCAGGGAGTTGAGAGTTGAGCATGCGTACGCCGTTCGGTTTCCTCGTCGCCGGCCTGCTGGTGCTCGCGCAGGCACCGTCGGCCCAACCAGTCTTCACCGGTGCGGAGATCTTCCCGCCCGAGGAGTTCGCGGCGCGGCGTGCCCGCGTCATGGAACAAATCGGCGACGCCGTCGCGATCCTCCAGGGCACGACCGAGCGTCCCGGCGAGCAGCCGTTCCGGCAGAGCAATCAGTTCTTCTACCTCACCGGCGCATGCGAGCCGAGGGCGATCGTCACGATCGACGGCCGCACCAGACGCACGACGCTCTTCCTGCAGCCGTTCAACGAGCGGCGGGAGAATCGGATGTTCGGTCCCGGGCTGCACCCCGGCGAGGAGGCGGTGAAGATGACCGGGGTCGACGCCGTGCTCCCGCGCGACCAGTTCTCGAGCGCGATCGCGGCCCTCGCCAGGGACGGCAGGACGATCTACACGCCGTTCCGGCCCGAGGTCCTCGGCGAGGCCTCGTCGGGCGATCCGCGGGCGCTCTGGCGCGCGACGAAGGACGACCCGTGGGACGGCCGCGTCTCGCGCGAGGAGGCGTTCATTGCCAAGCTCAAGGCGGCGGCTTCGCGGTCGGCGATCAGGGACCTCGACCCGATTGTGGATGCGCTGCGAACCACCAAGAGCCCGCGCGAGATCGCGGTCATCCGCGAGGCGACGCGGATCGCGGGACTCGCCATCATCGAGGCGATGCGCGACGCCCGGCCCGGCCTGCGCGAGTACGAGCTGCAGGCGGACGCGGAGTTCGTCTTCAAGAAGCACGGCGCCTACGGCGCGTCCTACTTCGCGCTGATCGCGACCGGCACGAACACGTTCTACTCGCACTACAACAAGAACACCGCGATGCTGCAGGACGGCGAGCTCGTCCAGTTCGACTACGCGCCCGACTACAAATACTACCAGTCGGACGTCACGCGCGTCTTTCCGGTGAACGGCACGTTCAACCCGCGCCAGCGCGAGCTCTACACGATCTACCTGCGGCTGTACCGGGCGCTGATGACCTCCATCAGAGCGCACGCATCGCCTCGAGACATCATCAGGGACGCCGTCGTGAAGATGGACGCGGTGATGGCGTCGTTCGCCTTCACTGATGAGAAAATCAAGACCGCGGCGTCAGCGTTCGTGGATCGCTTTCGCACGAGCACCGCGAGCAGCCTCGGTCACGCGGTCGGCATGGAGGTACACGACGTCGGCCGGCCGTCGCCGACGCTCGAGCCCGGGCAGGTCTTCACGATCGAGCCGGCCCTGCAGCTTCCCGACGAGCACATCGGCATCCGGCTCGAGGACATGATCCTCATCACCGACGCCGGCTACGAGAACCTCTCGACGTTCGTGCCGATCGAGATCGACGCGATCGAAGCGACCATGCGCGAACGCGGGCGGCAGGAGAAATAGAACCGATCGCACCAACTCATTGGGAACGCGACGTTCCTGGTCCTTTGTTCCTGGCGCCCGGTCCGTTCCTGGTCCGTGGTCCGGCCTTGGTCCCGAGTCCTTGGTCCGCGCACCAAGGACCGAGGACGGACAAAGGACCACGGACGGACGAAGCACGGAGGACCAGGAACCGAGGACCGCCGTTGGGCTCAGGGCCTGCCGAACGCCATCCGCGCCCGCTCCGCCTGCAGCTCGTGCAGCAGGCGCATCACATTGTAGGCGGACAGCTCGACGAGCACCGTTGTGACCTTGGCATGCAGGTCGTCGCTCAGATCGGCTTCGAGGGTCTTCATCGCCGTAACAAGACGATGTTCCTGGCCGCTCAGCTCCTTCTGCGACACCACCCCGTCCGCCAGGGCGCTGGTGAACGAGTCGAGCTTGGTGATCTGTTCCTGAATCATCGGGTGTTCCGCTGTGTCGTCGAACCAGCTGTGGCGCCGCATGCGTCCCTCCTGTAGGGTCCGAATTCAGCCGGACCGTGATCTCGTACGTAGTGTCCCGCTTCAGCCGGACCGCGACGGTCCGCTTCAAGGCGGGCCCTGGCGTACGTTTGTGAGATGGCTTCAGCCGTAGGGCACCGCTTCAGCGGTGCCTAGAGTTCCTTCACGATTTGCTTGAGCGCGGTGAGCCTTGCCTGCAGCTTCCCGCGCCCGCCTTCGGCCGCCATCTTCTCGAGAATCGCCGGCGGCAAAAACTGACTGTCGGTGCATTCCAGCATGGCCGCGGTTTCCTGGAGCTCGCGCTCGAGGCCCTGCGTGGACGGCATGAACGTCGCGACAACGTCGGCCAGCGCCTCGCGCGTCACATGATCGGCGCCAGCCAGCAGCGACGTCCGCCAGGCGCGGCCCACCATGCCCTCGATGTCCGCGCCCGACAGCTGGCCGCGCTGCGGAATCGGCGGCACATCCTCGACCGACAGCTTCGATCCGAGCTTCCCGGCCAGGATCACGAACATCTGCCGGATTTCGCCGTCCTCGGTCGGGTAGAACAGCGGGACGTGCACCTCGGCCCGCCCCTGGCGCTTCAGATCGATCGGCAGCAGATCCGGACGTGCGGTGAGCAGCATCCAGATGATGCGGCCGCGGTACTGGGTGTCCCCCATCTGCGCGGCGATCATCCCGAACACGCGGCTGGACGTCCCGGAATCGCCCTCCTGCTCGCGGCTGCCGAGCGCCGCATCCGCTTCGTCGACGACAACCACCACCGGGCCCATCGCGCGAAGGACCGACAGCACGCGCTCGAGGTTGCCTTCCGTCTCGCCCACGTACTTCGATCGGAAATTCTTGAGGATCACGCACGGGACGCCGATCTCGCCGCTCACGCACTGCGCGAGAAACGACTTCCCGGTCCCGACCGGGCCGCACAGCAGATACCCCATCGGCAGCGTGTCGAGCGCGCCGCGCTTGAGCAGCGCCGCGTCCTCGCGAAGCCGCGCCTTCGCCGCCGCGTGCCCGACGACGGTGTCGAGCGTCCATTTGGGCTCGATGAATTCGAGGAGCCCGCGGCACTGTCGCTCGAGCAGACGCTTCTTGAGCGACCGGAAGACGAGCGCATCCAGCCGCTTCCCGCTCTCCCGCGCCGACTGGATCAACACGTTGAGATCGGTGAGCGAGATGCCGGCGGTCAGCTTCGCGAGCTCGGCCGCCCCGAAATCAGAGTAGTCCTTGAGCGACGATGCCGGTCCGCTCGACGCCTGAATGTAGGTCTCCCGCTCCTTCTCGCCTGGCAGCGGCACCTCGATCGTCGCCACGTGCGGGTTGCCGGCCAGCCGATCGCTCAAGTCCGCCAGTTTTTCGTCCACGAGCACGAACGCCATGTTCAGCCGCTTGACGTGCGGGCTCATCGCCCAGTTCAGCATGGTCACCAGCTCAGACGAGGCTTGCAGGCTCAGGCGTCCCGGCTCGCCCGACGGAAAGATGTACGACGCTTGATCCATGATCACGGCGACGCTCAGGCGATCGTCTTCGGCGGCCATGATGTTGTTGCGGACGAAGCGATCGAGGATGGCGAAGGTCGCGGGCGGATCCTTGGAGAGCGCGCTGAGGTCGCCCACCTTGTTGTTCGCGAGGGCCACCATGTCCTTGAGCCGCTTTTCGTCGCGTCCGGCGAACGCGCGCAACCCCCGGCTGAGGTCGTAGTGCAGCACCAGCGACCAGCGGCCGAACAGCTGCTCGGCCAGAAACTCTGCGAGCACGCCGTACCGCACTCCGGCGTCGCCCGCCAGGCGAAAGAGGTCGTAGGTGTTGCCGTGGAGGATGAACGCGGCGGTCGTTCCCGAAAAGTACAGGTCCGCGAGCTGGGCCGCCCAGGCCGGAAACCACTCGGGCAGCTTCTCCGCGGAACGACGGGGCTCCTGATCAGGCGTCATGCCGCAGCACCTGGCGCAGATCGGTTTCGAGGATGGCCGGCGGTTCTTCGAGCTGGTCGGCCAGCCCGGTGAGATGCTGCAGCTCGCTGACCGCTTTCTCGGTCTGCCGCATGCTTTCGGCGGCCGAGTCCACCTGGCTGCTGAGGAAATCGGGGTCCTGCCGGTTCACCGACATCTCGGCGAGCGCCTGGATCTTTCCTTCGATGCGATCGAGCTCGATGGAGACGAAATCGGCGTTCTTCTTCGCGCGCCCGTAGTTGTCGAGACGCAGCTCACACATGGCGAGGCTGTCCTGCAGCGAGCGCACGATGCGGTCGTCACCGCCGCTCTTTTCCGGCTGGGCTGCCTGGGCGGCGGCGACGTTCTTTCGCAGCTCTGCGAGCCGTGTCGAGATCTCCTGCTCGTTCATCGTCCGCAGAAACCGATCGAGCGCGGCCTGCGAGAGCAGCAGCCGCAGGAACAGCCAGAGCAGCCGATCGAGGCCGGGCGTCCGGATCTCCTCGACGCTGCTGTTTTGATCGCCGGCCGCGCCGCGGACGCCGGCGGCGATGCCGCGCATCTCGAGGCAGCGCGCGTGCAGCCGCTCGAACCGTGTGCGCGCCTCGGGGGGCAGGCCTCCGAGCATGGAGACGACCGAGACCGGCGGCGGCGGCGGCACCCCGGCGCCCGCGCCGGCCGCCTTTCCAGCGGCGTGGACCTTTGCGTCGATCGCCGCGCGGAATCTCGGAACCGACACCAGACCCGTGAGGTAGGCCAGCTCGCCCGCCGCCACCAGCGGCAGCAGGACCGGCGCGAGCGGCGTCAACGCGGCAGCGGCGGTGCCGCCGAGCAGGAACAGCAGGTTCCACCTGAAGAGGAACGCTTCTTTCAGATAGTCCGACATTCCGGCGCCCTGCGGTGCCTGCGGAGCTGGAGCGACCTGCTTCGCCGGATCGTTACGAGTCGGTACGCTCATCAGACTGGAGTCATCGGAGAGTCCGGAGGCAACGGGTAAACACAGAGAAACGGAGCAACGGAGACACCACGGAGAAGACGCGTGCGACCAGAGGCCGGCGAAGCCGGCCGCCAGCGATCAGCACGAATCGCGTGCGAACACAAACTGGGGCACGAGAGGGTTTGTGCTCGCGCGCGATTCCTGCTGATCGCCGCCCGCGCTGCGGGCTGGTCGCACGCGACGCCCTCTGCTCCGTTTCGTCTCCGTATCTTCGTGTCTCCGTGTGAAACCGTTTCCTCCGCGGTCTCTGCGTCCTCTGGCAATTCACCGACGTCATTGGGGTTTTCGAGATAGCTTCTAGTCGCCGGCGCGCGTCGACGCGGCCAGGTTGTCCATGACGTCGCGGATCTCGCACACGCGCTCGACGAAATCGTGTTCGCGCAGCATCTCCTTCGGCGGATGGGTCGGCGGCGGCACCGCCATCTCGCGGATGATCGTCCCCGGCGCCGACGAGAACACGTACACGCGGTCGCCGAGGTAGATGGCCTCTTCGATCGAATGCGTCACGAAAAACACCGTCGCCTGCGCTTCCTTCCAGAGATCGACCAGCAATTCCTGCATGTGCAGCCGCGTCGTCGGATCCAGCGCCCCGAACGGTTCGTCCATGAGGATGATGCGCGGCGACAGAACCAGCGTGCGCGCGATCGCCACGCGCTGCCGCATGCCGCCGGACAGCTCGCTGGGGTACTTCGTGGCATCGCGCTTCACATCGAGGCCGACTCTGGCGATCCACGCGCGCGCCAGCTCGCGCCGTTCGGCCACCGGCATCCCGCGGCACTCGAGGCCGAACGCGACGTTGTCCTCGACCGTCCGGTTGTCGAACGAGGTGTAGTCCTGAAACACCATGCTTCTGTCCGACCCGGGAGACACGACCGGCCTGCCGCCGACCAGGACCGTGCCTTCGGTGGCCGGGTAGTGCGGGCGCAGCCCCGCAATGAGTCGCAGCACCGTCGATTTCCCGCAGCCGGACGGCCCCAGAATGGCGATGAACTCACCCTTGTCCGGCGCGTCCTCCACGGAGAACGTGACGTCGCGAACGACGGTCAACGCGCCGAACCGTTTCGTCACCTTGTGGAAATCGACGACGTTGGGGGTGGCGCCGGTCGCGCCCGCTGGCTCGGTCACGGTTTGCCGGAACCTGTCTCATGAGAGAACGTGATGTCCGCCTTCAGCCGGACCGTCATAGCCCGGCTGAAACCGGACATTGCGTACGAGATCACAGTCCGGCTGAAGCCCGACACTCCGCGCGAGATCGCGGTCCGGCTGAAGCCCGACACTAGTCCTCGACAACGCGGTACGGAAACAGCCCCCGCTGAAACCAGAACAGGAGGCGGTCGATGCCGTACGCCAGCAGGCCGATGATGATGAGGATCAGGATGATGTGCTCCGACAGGCCGCGCCGCTGGCTCGTCATCAGCAGGTAGCCCAGGCCGTGCTCCGCGTTGATCAACTCCGCGAGCATGATGTAGCCGAAGGCCAGGCCGAAGAGATGCCGCAGGCTGTTGTAGATCTCGGGCAGCGCGAGCGCCACGAGCACCTTCCTCACGATCTGAAACGACGTCGCCCCGAGCGTCTGCGCCGTTTCGACGTAACGATCGGGCACGCTCGCGATCGCGGCGACCGCGTCCGAGTAGACGAACGGCACGGTGGCGATGAAGATGAACATCACCTTCTGGGTCTCGTCGATCCCGAACCAGAGGATCGTCAACGGAATCAGCGCGGCGACTGGCAGGTTGCGGCCGAACAACGCGAGCGGCGCGGCGCCGGCCTCCGCCACGCGCCACGATCCGGCGATGATGCCGAGCGGGACGCCGACGGCGGTCGCGAGGCCGAACCCGATCAGGACGCGCTTCAGCGTCGCCGCGATGCTCTGGAGGAGCGCGCGCTCGTTCAGCAGACTGGGAAAGCTGCGGATCACTTCAGCGGGACTCGGCAGGATGACCGGCGACACCAGCCGGTTCTCGGCGGCGACGCCGGCCGTCGCGAGCCACCAGATCAGCACGACGACCCCGATTGCCCCCGCGCCGACCAGGCGGCGCGTCATCGGAGGCGGCGGGATCCGGAGTGCGAACAGCGTCTGATGCGATTCGGGCGACATCTATTTGGGGGCCGCCGTCGCCTCCGCCGGGTAGACCTTGATCTCCACCCGCCGGTTCTTCGCGCCGTTCTCCGGATCCGAGGGATCGCCCGGCCGGTCCCATCCGATGCCCGCGGTCGAGAACTGATTGGGCTGCAGCGACGAGAACTTCCGGACGAGGGCTTCCTTCACGGCGTTCGCGCGGTTCAACGAGAGCTCCTGCACCAGGCTCTTCGGCACCTGCCCTCTCATCGATCCGTCGGTGTGGCCCTCGATGACGATGCGTGCCGCGCCGAATTGTCCGGCGAGCTTCCCGACTTCCTCGACGACGAAGGTGACGCTCGGATCGTAGAGCTCCTCCACTTCCTTGCCGTCCGTCGTGCGCGTGACCTTCTTGCCGAGATCCCACGAGTTCGGGAAGAAATGAATGACGACTGTTTTGGTGAGGATCTCGTTCTTCTCGCCCTGGATTGATCCGGCGCTCGCCGGCGCGAAGCGGAAGTCGTACTCGTTCTTCTGGCTGGCGTACTTCGGCTCGGCGCCCAGCTTCTGGATGACGGTGAAATCCAGCACCTGATCGAACGGCGTCTGCTCGGTCACCGCGTTGATCTTCTTGTAGAGGAAGTACGACGTGGCCCAGGTGCGCTCGAAGTTGGTGGGGTTGTTCTGGTTGAGGAAGAAGTCGCGGTTCTCGGCGTAGTTCGTCGAGTGCGCGTCGCCGAGCATGCCGAGCGCGTCGCTCTCGGGAATCGAATAGCCGGCCGCCATCAGCTTGGCGACCTTCGCCTTCGCGTCCTGCCCTTTCAGCTCCTGCATCCCGTCGAAGATGCCGCGCGTCAGCCCCTCCATGATGTCCGCGTTGTCCGTGGCGAAGTCGGCCCGCGCGAACCACACGTCGGCGATCAGCTTATTGGCCGTCGACGTCGTGACGAGGACGCGGTTGCCCTTCACCTTCTCGAGGTTGTAGATGTCGGGCGCCCAGCTCACCACCCCCGCGAGGCGCTTGTCGGCGTTGAACGCGGCCGCCGCCTGGAAGGCGTCCTGCGTGAACTTGAACTCGACTTCGGCCGGCTGGACGCCGGCGTTGATCAGCGCGTTCAGCACGAAGAAATGCGACGGCGAGTTCTGCGCCAGCACGATCGTTTTCCCTCGTAAATCCGCCATCGTCTTGATGGTGTCGCGCACGACGATGCCGTCGCCGCCGTTGGACCAGTCGACCTGCTGGTAGACCCGCGGCATGACGCGCGTGTCCTTGCGCAGCCCCTCGAGGAACAGCGGGAGCATGTCGAGCGTCGCCCAGCCGACGTGGAGATTCCCTGCGGCGTAGGCGTCGCGCATCGCGACCGGATCGTCGATCAGCACCAGCTCGATCTTGAAGTCCTTCCCACCGGGGGTCTTCCACACTTTGCCGGGCTTGAAGCCGTTGTTCGCGAAAATGATCGGGCTCCAGCCTGCCCAGACGTTGATCGCGAACCGGACCGTGCGATCCGCCATCGGCTTGTAGCTGGAGATGCCTTTGACGGCGGGCAGCTTCGCGGTCGCGACGTACTTGTATTCCTTGACGGTCGTGATCCCCGAGCTGTCGGGCGCCTCGGCGCCGGACTTCATCTGCTTCAGCTCTTCGGTCGAGAACCGCCCGGCCTGTCCAAGGCCGCCGGGTCCGATCGCGCCGTAGCGCCAGAGCGCGAGGCCGACCAGGCTGATCACCACGAGCAGAACCGCGACGTAGAATGCCGGTCTGGGCTGTCCGTCTGCCATAACTGAATCCTTGATCAACGCTCAACGCTCAAGTGTCAACTCACACGCTGGGACTTGAGACTTGTCAGTTCGTCTGTTTCGCTGAGACCTTGTCCGTCGTCGCCGGTCCCAGATCCTTCGCCGTCTGGGACACGGGCGTCGTTTCGGGCGACCGCATCCCGAGCTCGACTTCGAAATCCTGGAGCGCCTGCTCGGCGAGCTGGCCCTGCATGCGCTCTTCCGCTTTGATCTCGGCGATGCCTTTTTCCGACAGATCGGCCGCCACGCGCACCTTGCCGCGATTCTGATCGATTCTCTGCTGGATGACGCTTTCGATCTCGCCGAAATCGGTCGTCAGGTTCACGTCGAATGTCTCGGAGAGCTTCGCAATCTCCGCCTCGGCGGAGCTCATCTTCAGTTCCGCGTCGTACTTCTGGATCTTCTCGCGCAGCTCGATCAGCTTTTCGTTCGCGTGCTGGATCTTCTTCAGGCTGTTGCCGTACGCCGTCTCGTGCATGTTGAGCTGCTGCTCGTTGGCCGCCAGCTCGCCTTTGGCCTTCTGCAGCTCGAGCGCGAACTTCGACGCGGTCGCCCGATCGCCGGCCTTCAAGTACGCCTTGGTTTCCGCCTCGAGCTTCTGCACGTGCGATCGGTTGGCCGACACCTGACGCGTCACGCGCTCGACGAGACCGCGGTACTGCTCCAGGCCGCCCCGGCCCTCTTTGAGCTGCTCCACCGCGCGGTCGTACTCGTAGCGCATTTGCGCGACAGGATCCGCCTCCCAGAAGAGATTTGCGACTTTGTTGATCTGGGCAAGGAAGGACGACCAGAACTTGTGAAGAATCACGGCGACTCCTTTGACACTACGACGTGGTTACTTCTTGACGGGTTCCCGTTCGCCGGCGTCCGGCGCCTCGGCGAGAATTCTTCCCTGATAGATCGCGTCGAGCGCGCGGCGAAGCTCCGCGCCGGTTCCGGCGCCGATGACGTCGCCGCCGGCGTCTTTCAGAAACGCGAACTTCTGGGGGCTCGTGTCGAACGCCACGAAATAGACCTGCACGGCGCCTTCGCTCTTGCGAAAGATCTCGCGCGCGACGCGCTCGGGGGGACGACCGCTCGTGTTCTCTCCGTCGGTCACCACCAGCAAATACTTGCGGAAGACGCCGGCGCGATAGAGATCCGGCCTGGCTTCGCCCAGCGCTTCGCCGATCGCCGTCCCGCCGCCGGGGCGTGGCAGGCGCGCCAGCGCGCCGCGGACCGCCGCACGATCGTACGGTCGAATCGACAACAGCAGCCGGACGTTGCTCGAGAAACTGTAGATGCCGATCTTGATCGGGAAGTCCGGTCGCTTCGCGATGAACGCCTCGGTGGCGTCGAGCGTCGCCTCGATCGCCTCCTGCGCGACGACGTACTTGGGCCGGGAGTCGCCCGGCGCATCGTCGCGCATCGAGCCGGAGGTGTCGATCAGGATCGCGACGGCGGCGCCGAGACCCTCTTCGACCTCGGCTTGATACGAAGCGGCGGATTCGAAGTCCCCGCCGGAGCGTGCATCGGCAGACCGGTCACGCCGGCCGTTGGTCCGGCACGCCAGCGTCAACGTCACCAGGGCGGCCATCGCCAGCCCGACAGAGGCGGTGCGAAGTGGCATGTCTACACGAGACACTAGTTGGCATGCGACGCAGCGTCAAGAGCCAGTGACCGGCCACCAGCGGAAGGGGACGCAGGGCGACCCTTTCAGGGTCGTCGAATCCGGCCGGCGGGCCTGAAAGGCTCGCCCCGCACGCGATGCGTCAGTCGGCGAGCGGTATACTTCGGTCATGGGTAAGCTGATGCTGCTGATTTCGCTGTGTCTGTGTTCGATCGGCGTCCTGGCCGAGTCCGCAGCCGGGGTGCGTTGGACGGCGCCCGCCGGATGGACGAATGAGGGCGCGCGACCCATGCGTGCGGCGACGTACCTCATCGGGCCCTCGTCCGGCGACAAGGCCGGCGCCGAATGCGCCGTCTACTTCTTTGGCGCCGGCCAGGGCGGCAGCGTCGAAGCCAACGTCGACCGCTGGAAGGGCCAGTTCAAAGGTCCCGGCGGAAAACCCGCGACGGCGAAACTCGCGAAGCGAACGGTCCATGGCCTGACGGTCACCACCATCGACGCCTCGGGTGAGTACTCGGGCATGGGCGGCCCGATTGCGGCCGCATCGCAAGGCGTCGCCGATTACCGGCTGATGGGAGCCATTGTCGAAGGTCCGGGCGGCAACGTGTTCGTCAAGTTCACCGGCCCGGCGAAAACGATCGCGGCGAACCAGCAGAAGTTCGAGCAGCTGGTGGCGTCATTTCAACCGAACAAGTAGGGCCGGTTCGGGGTTCAGCTTCATGATCGATCAGAAGCTGAGCGTCCGCGAGACATACCCGCCGCGGGCGTGAGGCCCGGCCAGCAGCGGGATCGATCGGTGCGCGCCGATTTCTTCGTCGCGGATGTTCACGGTCCAGACAAATTGCAGAACCTGCGCGGGTACAGCGCTGGACGCGTTGCTGTTTCTGCGTCACGGTGGGACCGCGATTCTCGAAAGGCCTGACAAAAGACACCGGAATGTTCCGGCACACTCCCTGCTCGTAACGTTGAGAGACGATGTTAGACTCGTCGAAAGGCGGAGCGATGCCCGACGGGATGGACAAGCTCACCGAACGCGTTCAAGTGGTCGAAGTGAAGGTGGACCACCTGACGGAGCGCGTTCAAGTCGTCGAACTGCACGTGGCCCACCTGACGGAGCGCGTTCAAGTCGTCGAACTGAAGGTTGACGACCTGTCCACGTCGCTGAATGAACTGTCAGCGTCCGTGGACGAGCGGTTCGACCAGGTGGACGCGGCGCTCGGCGAGCAGCGCCAGTACACCGAGTTCGCCTTCTCGCGGCTCGACGCGAAGATGGACGCCGGCTATGCGCGGCTCGAAGCGAAGATGGACGCCGGCTATGCCCAGCTCGACGCGAAAATGGACGCCGGCTATGCCCAGCTCGACGCGAAAATGGACGCCGGCTACGCCCGGCTCGATAGGAAGATGGACGCCGGCTATGCACGGCTCGAAGCGAAAATGGACGCCGGCTACGCCCGGCTCGATAGAAAGATGGACGCCGGCTATGCGCAGCTCGACGCGAAGATGGAAGCCGGCTTCTCCCGCATCGAGCGCAAGCTGGACCAGTTCATCGACGTGCAGCTCCAGACGAACGAGCTCGTCGATCGCCGGCTAAGCGCGCTGGAAGAAACTCGCGCGCCCGACGCGCAGCCGTAACCATCAGTCGATCAGCTGCCCGCGACGACCACTCTCAAGGCTCAACTCCAAAGGCCGACGGCAATCGCGCCGCCGTTCACGTTGAGCCGATCGTCGGGAATGCGAGACCGGCGGGCCGTCTCGAATACACTTGTCCGATGAAGAAGCGCGAAGAAAAAACCGACGCGTCCGACGCCGATGCCTTCGCGCGCGAGATGGCGAACGTCGTCCCCCTTGTGGCTGATCCGCGCGGGCGGATCCGCGCCGTCCCGCCCGTCAGCCCACCCCCGGCGACGACCCCGTCCGCCAGCCACTCCGATGAACCAGACGCTGGCTTCGCCGCGCATGGCGTGGACCGTCGCGAGATCAAAAAACTGAAGCGCGCGCAGTACGTCGTCGGAGATCGGTGCGACCTGCACGGCTTGACGGCGGCGGACGCATGCGCGAGGGTGAGGCGGTTCATCGACAGCAGCCGTCACGCACGGCATCGGTGCGTCTGCATCGTGCACGGGCGCGGCCTGCACTCGGAACAGAACCTGTCGGTCCTGAGGACCCGTGTGCGGGAGTCCCTCAGGTCGCATCGGTCTGTGCTTGCCTACGCCGACGCGCCGCCGGGCGACGGCGCAGCCGGCGCCGTTTACGTGTTGCTGCGTCGATAGGTCACTCACGAAGCGGACGCGTCAGGTGCGGCTGCCGCGGAACACCTCTCGGGCGGCTGAATCGTGCCCTCTTCTTTGCACAGAACGGCACAGAAAAGGCGCCTCACAGGGTACCTTCCCCTCTTTGGACTAACCGGCGGCCCTGCTTTCAAGCTACACTGTGTCATATACTGACATACATTGTCAGAAAGGATGCTTCTTTAGATGTCACGGCAAAAACTCTTCTTCGCGGTCGCGGGCCTCATCATCGCCGCGCTCCCAGTCTTCGCGCAAACCTCAGCCGGCACGATCGGCGGCCGCGTCATTGACGCCACAGGCCTCTCGATGCCCGGCGTAACAGTCACTGTACGGGGCGTGGACCTGACCCAGGCTTTCGTCACTGACGGCGACGGCCGGTTCCGCTTTCTCGATCTCGCGCCCGGGCGGTACAGCGTGACCTCCACTCTCGAGGGCTTCGCGACGAACGTTCGCGAGAACGTCGTCCTCGATCTCGGCAAGCACGTCGATCTGCCGGTAACCATGCAGATCAGCGCGTTGTCGGAGACTGTGACCGTCACGGCCCCGTCACCGATGGTCGACGCGAAGCAGACCGGCACCGCGACGAACTTCACCATCGACGAGCTGTCGAAGATTCCGACCTCCCGCGACCCGTTTTCGCTGTTGCGCTCGGTCCCGGGCGTGCTCGTGGATCGCGTCAACGTCGGCGGCAACGAAACCGGTCAGCAGTCGAACTTCGTGACGAAAGGGACCCGGCCGCAGGACGCTGTCTGGACGGTGGACGGCGTGGCGATCACCGACATGGCGCTCACCGGATCCTCGCCGACCTATTTCAACTACGACAACTTCGACGCAATCCACGTGGCCACCACCGGACAGGCGATCACGCAGCAGACCGGCGGCGCCGGCCTCAACTTCGTCGTCAAGCGCGGCACCAACCTGTTCCACGGCGGTGTCCACGCGTACTTCGACAACGACGCGATGGAAGCGTCGAACGTGCCCGCCGAACTGACGGCCAGGGGCGTCACTTCCGCGACGGCCGACCACACCAGGCAGATCTCTGACTACGCGGGCGACGTCGGCGGGCCCCTTGTCCGCGACACCGCGTGGTTCTATGCGTCGTACTCGGTTCAGGATGTACGCCTGGTGCGCCGCGCCGGAGCCCTCGTCGACCGCACGCAGCTCGAGAATCCGAACGTCAAGGTGAACTGGCAGGCGACCCGCAAGGACATGGTCGGCTTCCTGTATTTCGACGGGCTCAAGATCAAGGACAACCGCAGTCCCGGAACATCCGGCATCACCTTCGACGCGCCGACCGCGACGTTCCATCAGGACAACGCCTACACGGGCACACCGCTTCACGGTCTGTGGAAGCTCTCGGACGACCGCGTGATCGCGCCGAACATGTTCTTGTCGGCGAAGTACGCGTACTACAACACCGGGTTCCTGCTGACGCCCGAGGGCGGCATGAGCCTGCCAGCCGGGCGCGACCTCACGACCGCGCGGTCGTACGGCTCCACCGTGCAGAGCTCGAACGTCCGTCCGCAGATGAGCGTCAACCTGGATCTCAATTCGTTCCTGAACGGGCCCGGCGCCGCGCACGACTTCCACTACGGCTTCGGCTGGCGACGGGTGAACGCCACGACGGGCACGCTGTGGCCCGGCAACGGCATCCTCGCGCTCGCGCAGACGCCGACGACGCAGTTCGCGCAGATCTTCCGCGAGGGCAGCGGCACGAATCGCACGTCGTACATGGATGTCTACGCGGGCGACACCATCTCGCGAGGCCGCGCGACGATCGACCTCGGCGTTCGCTTCGACCGTCAGGGCGGCGAGGCGCTGCCGAGCGCCACCGCGGCCAACCCCGCGTTCCCGGCGGTGGTGCCCGGGTCGAACTTCTCTGGCTACGCCGCGCCGTTCAGCTGGAACAACGTGTCGCCGCGCGCGGGCTTCACCTACGCGCTGGACGAAGCGCGGAAGACCGTGGCGCGCGCCAGCTACAGCCGGTTCGCGGGTCAGCTCGACTCGGCCAGCGTTGGTTACATGAACCCGAGCTCGTCGGCCGGCGTGGCGGTGTATCGGTGGCTCGACGTGAACAGCGATCATCTCGCGCAGGCCGACGAAGTGCAGCTGAATCAGTTTGTCGCCGCGGCAAACGGGTTCAACCCGGCGAATCCGACGGCGGTGACGTCGGCGAACCGGATCAATCCGGACCTCAGGGCTCCGGTGACGCAGAGCGTCGTGGCCGGCCTCGATCGCGAGCTGCGTGCGAACCTCGCGGTGCAGGTCAACTACACCTACACGAAGACGACGAACCTGCTCGGCAACGCGACGTTTTCGGTGACGCCGCGCGTCGGCGTGTCGATCTCTGACTACGCGGCCGGGCCGACGCTGACGGGCCTGCTGCCCGACGGCAGCAGCTACGGCATTCCGACGTTCATCGCGAACCAGGCGAAAGTGACGGCGGGTGGGAGCGGATTCCTGCTGACGAACTGGAACGGCTATTACACCGACTATCATGGCCTCGAGATCAGCGCGGTGAAGCGGCTGTCGAATCGGTGGATGGGACGCGTGGGCGCCTCGTTCAACAACGCCCGCGAGCACTACGCGCCTGAGGCGATGTATGACACCAACGGCAACCCCACTCGGACGGTCACGGAGCCGCTCGTCGATGGCGGTCAGTTCGCGCCGCAGAGCACCGGCAACGGCTCGGGGAACGTTTACGTCAACGCCAGGTGGCAGTTCAACGCGAACGCGATGTATCGGGCGCCCTACGGCATCGAGGTTGCCGGGAACGTGTTCGGACGGCAGGGATACCCGTTCCCGCTGTTCCGCACGCAGGCGCTCGGCGCCGACTCAGGGCTGAGCGTTCTGGTGACGCCCAAGATCGACACGTTTCGGTACGACAACGTCTGGGACACGGACCTTCGTGCCGCCCGGACGTTCACGTTCCACACGGTGAGCCTGCGGCTCATCGGCGACCTGTTCAATGTGATGAATGCCAACACGGCGCTGGTCCGGAACAACAACGTCCTGTCGACGTCCTTCACCGCGCTCGGGCAGAACCTCAGTCCGCGGATCTTCAGAGCCGGGCTCGTCGTCGGGTTCTAACTCCTGACCTGAAACACGAAACGGACGAAACGGACGAAACGCACGAAACGCACGAAACGCACGAAACGCGAAGAAGAGAATTCTCTTTTTCGTGTTTTTCGTGTTTTTCGTGTTTTTCGTGGTTTTCGTGGTTTTCGTGTTCAGGCGCGGGATACCTGTCGCAGCCAGCGGCGCGCGTCCTGATACTCCGGGCACGCCTCCTTCACCAGCTTCCAGAATCGCGGCGAGTGGTCCATCCGCTCGAGATGCATCAGCTCGTGGAGCATCACGTAATCCCGCACCCAGTCCGGCATCGTCACCAGCCGCCAGTTCAGACAGATGTGGCCGTTGCGGTTGCACGATCCCCAGCGCCAGCGCTGATTCCTGACGCTGACGCGCGAGACGGAGAGGTCGTGCCGCGCGGCGAGCTCCAGCAGGCGCGGCGGCAGCTCTTTTTTGGCGCGCTCTCGAAGCGCGTGCTGGTCGGCGGGCTGCGGCCGCCCGGCCGGCTCGCCGTTCGTGGTGCCTCGTTCGCGCTCGCCTCGCTCGCGCTCCGCCTCCGCGCGGCGCTGCTGTTTCTCGATCCACGCGCGCTCGCGCTCGGCGAACGCCTCGGCCTCGCGCTTCGATCCCCACCGCGGCACGGTGACGCGCACCCTTCCGTTCTCCGCGACGCGAATGATGTAGCGGCGTGCTGTCCGATGCCGCACGAACTCGTAGGGCGAGACTTTCCCACCTTCGCTCGCCGGTGGACCCATCGAGCTCCGGCGCGGCTCGCCGAAGCGCCTCCGGCGCGGGGGCGGCAGCCGAGCATCGGGGCTCCCGGTTGCGTTCCGCTCGACTGAAAGGCTCGCGCCCCTTCGTGGTTGCATTTGTGTGATCAGTGTCCGCCGTAGACGGTGAAGCCGCGCTTGCGCAGGCTGTCGGCGAGCGCGACCTCCATCTCCAGCGCTTTCGCGTAGGGCATCGGGTTCAGGTGGGCGTACAGGCGCGGCACGAGCCGCTCGCCGCAGCGTTTCACCACGCCCGCGGCCTTGATACCCTGCTTGTGGTTCTTGAACCGCTGCACCGGCGCGAGGCCCGTCATGCCGACGTAGTAGCCAGCCTTGCCGTCGCCTTTGGGATTACGAAGATACACGACGTACACACTATGGTGGTCACGACTCGCCTTAGAAGGCCTGCGCATCGAAGACATGGCCCAGCCTGCGATCGAGGGTGACGAGCGGAACGCCGAGCGACCGCGCGAGCCAGAGATAGCTCGCATCGTACGCCGTCAGTCCGGTTGCGAGCCCGAGCTCGACGACCCCGCGGCGGTCCACGCCACGATAGTGCACCTCCAACTCCGCCATGATTTCCAGCGACTCGAGAAACAGGGCAGTCGCCGCGGTCTGCTTCCGTGCCCGCTTCCACACGACGTTCATCAGCTCGAAAGCGAGCAACTCGGGCGCGTGCAGGCGGTGGCCATCGATCTCGTCGAGAACCAGACCAGCGCCCGTTTCGGCGAATACGAGCGCCGCCATGGCGGACGCGTCAATCACCTTATCGCGCATCGCGCATCTTGCGGATGAGATCCACCGAGCTCGGTCCTTTCGGCAGATTCAGTTTCTTGATCCGTTCGTACACGTCCCGGGCCGAGAGGAGGGGGGGTTCCTGTGCGGCGCGCTCGACAACATCGAGCAGTTCACCCTGGAGCGACCGCCGGTTTCGTTTTGCGCGCTCCCGAAGACGGTCAACGACCGCCTCGGGCACGTTCTTGATGGAGAGGCTGACGGACATGGTTCCATTATATATCCAAAACGGAACTGGGCCAACAGCCGTGGGGCCTGCTAAAGGCTCCAGGCCGGCGGCTGGGGCGGCACTCGACGACAAGGCGGCCCGAGGGGCTGCCGTGCGGCCGCCCGCACGTACAATCCGGCGTTGAGAACGTGACGCGGCCTGCGGGACGCGCCGCCTCGGCGCAACGCGTCAGAATCTCCTGCGCCTCACGACCGGGCCAGTCGCTCAGCACACTCTTCAGGAGATAGAGATCGGCGCCGGCCGGCAGCGGGTGAAAGAAGCCGTGCCCTAGTGTCCCGCTGTGACCGGGTCGTCGACATCCTCACCCGCTGAAAATGGGAGGCCGTCGATGAGCTCGGGAGCCTGAAGCATGCGGGGGACGCGGTCGATCGGCTCGAGGGGCTTGATCTCTTCGCCGCCATTGGCCGCCTGCAGATCCTTGAACTTGCGCGCCTTTACGAGGACGTTGCCCTCGAGCGATCCGACGGCTTCGTTGTACGCCTCGAGGCTGGACTTCAGGCGCAGGCCGAGCGTGTCGAAGCGGGCGCCCAATGTGCGGACCGCCTCGTAGAGGTTCTTCCCGAGATCGCCGATTTTGCGGGCGTTCTCCTCCATTGCTTCCTGCTGCCAGCCGTACGCCACCGCCCGCAGCAGCGCGATCAGCGTCGTCGGGCTCGCGGGAATGACGCGCTTCTCGACGCCGCACTCGATGAGGGACGGATCCTGCTCGAGCGCCGCGCTGAAGAACATCTCGCCCGGCAGGAACATGACGACGAGCTCGGGCGTCGACGTCACCTTCTCGAAGTAATTCTTCGCGGAGAGCTGGGAAATGTGCGCCCGCACCTGGCGCGCGTGCTCGCCGAGCAGATTCTGGCGCGCCGTTTCGTCGGGCGCGTCGAGCGCCCGCAGGTAGGCGTCGAGCGGCGCCTTCGCGTCGATGACGACCTGCTTTCCGCCCGGCAGCCGCACGATGACGTCCGGGCGAATGCGCCCTTCGTCGTCGCCCCCTTGAATCGTGCGCTGCTCGGTGAAGTCGCAGTGCTCGATCATCCCGGAGAGCTCGACAACGCGCTTCAGCTGGAGCTCGCCCCAGCGTCCGCGGACGCCGGGACGTTTGA
Source organism: Acidobacteriota bacterium (assembly GCA_003222535.1). Classification (GTDB taxonomy): domain Bacteria; phylum Acidobacteriota; class Vicinamibacteria; order Vicinamibacterales; family CAVVIG01; genus QHWJ01. The sequence goes on from QHWJ01000239.1 coordinate 29,968, forward strand.
GCGCGTCGGTGAGGCGGCGCGTCTCGTCGCGAAGCCCCTGACCTGCAGTGTCGAGCGACGCGATCGTCTGCATGAGCCGGGCACCGGTCTCGGCGCGGCGGCGCTCGGAGTCCCTGATCTCGCGGTCCACCTGCTCGAGCGTCTTCGCCATGGGCGCGAGCAGATCCTCGATCGCCTTCCTGCGCGCGTCGATGTCGCCGGCCGCCTCGGTGCGTGCTTCGCGCAGGCGCGTTTCGGCCAGCGAGAGGAACGCCTCGTTGTTGGCGTTGAGGGCGTCAGCACTGAGCGCCTGGAACGCGTCGCGCAGCTTGGTTTCGGCGTCGTTGTACGCCTTCAGCCGCTCGGCGTGGACGGCGCGATCCTTCTCGAGCTCGGTTCGAAGACGGGTCCGTGCGGGCCGGGACGCGAGCCAGCCAATCATCGCGCCGACAGCGAGACCCAAAGTGAGCGTGAGGACGAGGGCGGAAAATCCGATGGACATCAGTATCGCTTTCTCCGCAGCAACCAGCCGGAGCGGAGGCGGAAAGCCGGACACGACCGGGACACTTCTTATCGGGACACTTCCTATCGGGACACTTCTTATCGGGACACCCCTTATCGGGACACCTCTTATCGGGACACCACGAACGGCAGCCACGCGTCCGGAAGCTGGATCTCCGCGGCGTGCATCGCCGCGCCCATCGCCTGCGCCACAACGGCCGGCGCGAGCCGGCGTGCCTTCAGGCCGGCGGCGATCTGCTGCAGCGCGCGGCGCGCGGCGATCTGCGCCTGGCGCCGCTTGTCCACGTACTGGCTGACGCCCAGCTCGGCCGCCGTGCGCTCGGCCGACCGTTCCACCTTCAGTATCTCGAGCCGCCCTCGGTTGACACGCTCGAAGGGCAACTGCGACTGGAAGCGCGCGGCGGACGCCGTGTTCAGGTCGCCGGCAGCCTGCAGCGCGCGCTCGCGATCGAGGTCGACGCGATAGCACTGGAAGCAAAGCGGGCGTGACGTGCGAGGGTGCGAGGTGCGAAGGGACAATCGTGCGCCCGCTTCGCGCTCCAGAGCTTCACGGCAGGCGGGGCACAGAGCCCTTGGGCGTCTACCTTCCAGCTCGCCACCGGGAAAGCTCACCCACTCCTTTGAAGCAACTTGGGTGTCTTGATTCGCCATAGGCGAGCAGTGTAGGCGAGAGGTGTGACAGGGGAGGTCACTCAGAGATGGGACTGGGGACTGGGGACTAGACGCTCACGTAGTGCACCCGGTTTCCGCAGGCGTCGAGAAATCTGGCGAAGTCGGCGGACGCGATCGTGAACGTCACGGTGTTGATGTTCGGGTGGAACATCAGGCGCGTCGCGGCCTTCAGATCCCGGTCGAGGACGAGGCGGACAGCGTGATCCCGATTGTTGATCAACCCGAACGGTGAGACCGATCCGGGCGTGAGGCCGAGATGCGTCATCAGGCGCTCAGGCGATCCGAAGCTCAGTCTGCCATCGCCGATCTGATCGGCCAATGCCCTCAGATCCGCCTTCTTCGATGCCCTCAGCACGACCAGGTAGTGCCTGCTGCCCTTCTGGTTCCGCAGAAACAGGTTCTTGCAGTGCGTCGCGTCGATGCCGCGCCAGTGCGGCTCGGCCTCCTCGACGGTGACGACGGGAGGGTGCTCGTGACGAGTGTAGGCGATGCCGAGCTCGCCCAGCCTGGCAGCAACACCCGCCTCCTGCTCTGTCATGCGTCGATGGTGAGAACGGCCGCGCCTTCCAGGCGACCCTCGCGCATGTCGGCGAGCGCACGGTTCGCGTCGGCGAGCTCGTAAGTCTGCACGTAGGTTTTCACCGGGACGGTCGGCGCAAGCGCCAGAAACTCCCGCGCATCGGCGCGGGTGAGGTTCGCGACGGATCGGATCATCCGCTCTTCCCACAGGTGACGGTACGGAAACGACGGGATGTCGCTCATGTGGATCCCGGCGCAGATGACGACGCCGCCGGCCGCCACGCGCGCCAAAGCCTCGGGAACGAGGCGGCCGACCGGCGCGAAGATGATTGCAGCGTCCAGCGGCGCGGGCGGCTGCTCGGTGGACGCGCCGGCCCACGGGCATCCCAGGCTCCGCGCGAACTGCTGCTTCACCTCGTCGCCCGGCGAGGTGAACGCGTACACCTCGCGGCCCTGATGCACGGCGACCTGCGCGATCACATGCGCAGCGGCGCCGAACCCGTACAACCCAATCCGAACGCCCTCGCCCGCCATGCGATACGCGCGATACCCGATCAGTCCGGCACACAGGAGCGGCGCGGCCTCGGCGTCGCTGTAGCCCTCGGGGAGCTTGAACACGTAGCCTGCGTCGGCGACGGCGTATTCCGCATAGCCGCCGTCCATGTGATAGCCGGCGAAGCGGGCGTTCGGACACAGGTTCTCGCGCCCGCCTTTGCAGTAGTCACACTCGCCGCACACGTAGCCGAGCCATGGGATGCCGACGCGGTCACCGACGGCCAGATGCG
>QHWJ01000290.1 GCA_003222535.1 Acidobacteriota bacterium
CTGGCGTCGACGAGCTGCCGCAACCGGCACACGCGCCGATCACCGCCGCGCAGAGAAGGATTCCCGCCCACGTTCGCGGGGTCAGCATATCCTGAGGATCGCCCAACGGTCCCCGGCTAGGCAATTGGTCATATCCGGCGCGATTGGGTGATCGTTGGTCCTTAACGGCCTTTGTCATCGTCGTGTGCGTCTCTGTGCGAGTTCGACGCGCATGTTGCGGCCGAGCGCGCCGCCGATCTTCGTCACGGCCTTGGCGGTTTCGCGCGAGTCGAATCTACTTCAGGCGTCGCCGCCCAGAGAAAGCTCGCCTGAAGGCCGAGCGAAGTCTGGCGAGGCGACTCGAAGGACACTTCCGGAATCCGTGATTACTCCCAGCGTAGCGCGACGAGGGGATCGACAGGAGCCGCGCGCCGTGCTGGAATGCAGGCGGCCAGCAGCGCGGCGAGTGCGAGCACGGCGCACGCGGCCGCGAGCGCCGCGGGATCGACCGGCGCAACACCGAAGAGAAACACACGAAGGGAGTATCCGCCGGCGACGGCGATCGGGACCCCGACGCCGATTCCCAGCGCCACGAGTTTCAGCGCGTCACTCAGGATCATGGACAGCACCGCATGGCGATGGGCGCCAAAGGCCAGGCGGATACCGATCTCGCGAGTCCGCCGGCGCACCGCGTACGCAAGGGTGCCGTACCGGCCGACGCCAGCGAGCAGCACAGCCAAACTGCCGAGCCCTGACGAGAGGCCGAGCAGCAAGCGCTCGTGTGCGGTGTTCCGATGCAGCAACGGACTCGGACTCGGCATCACTCACCAGTCAGATGCGATGACGCCCGAGTTCGGAATCACAGACGTTGAAGCGTTTGGTCAGGCCGGTCGTCGCGCCGTCTACACGGCCGCCGACCATCTGAGCTATCAACCAGAGACTGAACCGGCGGTGTGATCTCACCGGAACGTCGCGTATACGTCGCGATCGATGATGCGGATGCGTTCGCTCCGGAGTCCGCCCGCGCCGTGCAGCTCAATGACGTACGCTCCTGGGGCGAGCGGGCCAAGCGAAAGGCGACCAGTCGATTCGACGCGGCGATCTGATTCGCCGTCCAGAAAGCTGTTTATTGACGCGTTGCCGTCGTTCACCACCCGAACCAGTTGTGGACCCGCCGTCGCCGGCAACTCCACGCTGGCGATCACGCGATACCCTCGCGACAGTGTGACGACGACCTCGGTAGTACGGTCTTCCTCGATGCGCTGCGTCGACGTCGGGAATCCATCGGCGCTGGCAATCAGCTGAAGCGATCCTGACGGCACGTCGGGGAACGTGACGACGCCCTTTGCGTCCGTCACCGCCACGCGCGGCACTTCGGCCGGGTTCGCGGAGATGAGCTCGACCACCGCATTCCGCAGCGGCTCGCCGGACGTTGTGATCACGCGAGGCCGCACATTCGGGGTCGGTGGAACAGGCATCAGCGCGATAGTGTGGGGAACGCCTGGTGGTTCGGTCAGTTGCTCCTGGGCCGGCTCGTACCCGTGCGCCGAGGCCGCGAGCGTTCCTCCCGCCGTCCCCACACCCTCGAGCAATGCTTCGCCCGATGCCGTGGCCGCTGCTTCGACACGCGCTCCGCTCCCAGTCCACGTAATTGTCGCGCCTGCCACCGGTTGGTTCTTGAGCGCGTTGACGACGCGCACCGGCAGGAATCCTTCGGGGATGGCGACGGCCACTTCCCGGCCGTCGGACGGGACCTGGATCTGCCGCACGTACGTCGAGTTGGCCATGTGTACATCGACGTGCGCCGGCCCTGGCGGGAAATTCGTGAGCGTGACACGTCCGTCCGCGTCCGTCACACCGCGGCACCCGAACGAGGTCGCGCGATTGGCGAACGGTAATGGTAGCGGTGGGACGTTGGGCGACGCGGAAATCAGAACGGCCTTCGCGGGTCCAAACGGTGACGTGATGCGGAACGTCGCGCGACCGGCCACAACGAGCGGTGTCTCGACCGTTCCGCTGCCAGACACGGCCACCACACGCGAGGTCGTGAGCAGCACATTGGCACACCGGTCTGCCGCTGTCGTCGACACCCGGTACTGTCCCGCGGCCAACCGGTCGAACGTCGCGCGTCCCTGCTGATTCGTGCGTACGGGCCGGAATACCAGCGGCGATCGCGGACGAGGGTCGTCGATGTGGACTTCGTGGTTCGGAACGGGGGCACCTGTCCCATCGAGGACATCAATGTGGAGAACGGCGCCGGGCTGCTGGATGGCGATGGTGCCGCCATCCACCGTCTTCGTAGCGTCGCTGAAGCTCAGATCTGGCAAGCGCGTCTGCGCAAAGAGAGGCATATCGACAGCCACGGTCATGATGCCGCGCGGCAGCGGTCCGATCGTAATGGCGCCGTCGTTGTCGGCTGGATCTGAGATCCGATCGCTAAGCCCATCAAAGATTGGTTTGCCGCTCACGTCGAACAATCGCCGACGCAGCTGCGGCGCAATGATCGGTTCACCCGCGGGCGACACGAGTCGCACGCGAAAGTAAGCGCCGAGGGCAAGCCGAATGACCGGCAGCCGCAGAGATCTCGAATCCGGCACGGTTACGATGACGCGGTACGGCACCAGCCCTGGAACGCTTACCAGGAACTGATGGGATCCCGATCGCATCGGGACCAGGCGAAAGCGGCCCGTGCTGTCGATTGACGCCCTCGTCGAGACGATGCCCGACCGAGCGACAACCGTTCCGCCGGACACCGGCGTCCCGTCGGGCGCGAGCACGTATCCGCTGACGCCCGGCTCCTCCACCACGGGCGGCGGCTGCGCGCCGATCGCCACGGACACCGGTGCCACGGCATTGACGAGCAGGAGCAACAGGCTCGTCGCAAGGGCGCTCTGGAACGCGGGAGGCAAACGAGTCAATGAACGAACGTTCTCCATTCAGAGAACACAAGCTCGCCACGTCGGGAAACAGACCATATCCGCCGGGACCATTCCCCCCCGCGTCGTCCACAACTGCCCAACCGACACCGCCCGATGCGCGGCGCGTGTGGAGGGCGACGTCACAAACAAGCGCGTATCGGTGGCGTAGGCAAACTCGGCGATCTCGGCGACGCGTCCTCCGACGGACTGGACAGCCATGTGAACGAACCAAAGCGCTCACCGTTTGGCGGATGCGGGAATTGACCGGAGATGGGCGAGGTTGGCGTCGCCGGGATCAACGGCACACCCGAATAACCGTCAGACGACGAGAGCACGATGATACCCCCCACGTTCCTGACAAATTCGCCCGTGGCAATCGGATCTCATGTGAACAGGTACGTCCAGCCGCGCGCGGGACCCAACAGTTCATCGAACGCGCCGGTCGCTTTGATAAGCTGCGCGCGAACCGTCGGATCACGGCCGATCCCCTCGAAGCGGCCAAGCGGCGTCGTGATGCCGTCCATGACGCCATAGTTGTCGAAGACGAGCACATCGGGCACCGCGTTTCTTGTGATCGCGTCAGCGAACACTTCGGCAAATTTTCGGGCCGGAAATGTAACGATCGACATGCCGTAATCGGACCGGCGAGCCGCTTCTCTGAGCGACCTCGCCGCCGGCGTTTGGGGCGCGTTCTCGGTGTATGGCGACCCGACGACCCATTTCCTCCACCCACAAACCACGCTACCACTTCGACCAATGCCGCGTAAGGTGCCGCTTGAAGCTCCTTGCTGATACCGCCTTGGAACCGCGGTGCTGGTTGCGCGTCAGTCGTATTCGATCAGACGTCGCACAGAGGCGATTGGATGGAGGCGACGGCCTGATCTGCCGCCCACGCGGCGCTCGATTTCCCTCGGAGGGATGCGGCGGAGGCCGCTCGACCGAAACGTGAAGGTCATCCGCCGCGTCCCTCTCGATAGAACCGTTGAACGAACCCCCTGGCGCCCTAATCCGACCAGCCTTCCGCGAGCGGGGCTTTCGTCGAATCACGATCTCGACGTCCTGATCGAGCGCCATCAACAGGTTCATCAGGCGTTCGAGCGAGAAGCCCGCCAGCTTGTAATGACGGAGCGCAGATACCTTTGGCTGCGTCACACCGAGCACCTTGGCTGCATCGGCCTGCGAGAGCCTTCGCGCTTCAAGCACCTGATTCAGAAACTCGTGGCGTCCGAGCTGCCGCTCGAAGCACGACTCGCGGCTGTTCCCTGCCGCGGTGGCGAAACATTTCTGCGCGGGTTGTTCGAACCGCTTGGCTATACGGTCGGAGCGACGCGCCACAAACTCGACGAGAGCATGCCGGCCCCTCGCCCGAGCAGACTGTTTACTATCACGCTCCACTCGACGCGCCGGTTGAGGGACCTGCTGACGCACGTGTACGTGCTGGTTCCCTGCACCAGAAGCTCTGGAATCGGCGAGCGGCAGAGAAATAGGGCGGGCTGAGAGTCCTCAAACCGGATCGAGGGTGTGGTGGCGCCTCCGCAGCGCATCCGCGATCTGGTTGGCAAGCGCACCCAGCCGGCGAACCGCTCCGAACAGGAGATCGCCGGACACCGCGATGTCCTGAACACCATCCACACGAATTCCGCCGACATGCAGCTCACGACGAATCTCGTACTGCAGCTGCATCGCGATCTGTTTCAATTCGTACCTGGCGGTGGCGGACGCTGGAAGTCCGCCGACAACGACATCACCGAAACGCGGCCCGACGGAACGACAGTCTTCCGCTTCAAGCCTCTGGCCCCGCACCTCGTTCCCGATGCAATGACGCAGCTCCACGATCGGTATCGCTCCGCTCTCGATGCGGGAACGGTCGATCCACTGTTGCTCGTCCCGACGTATGTGCTCGATTTCCTGTGCATCCATTCTTTCGCCGACGGGAATGGCCGCATGGCGCGCCTCCTGTCGCTACTGCTGCTGTATCAGGCGGGTTACGAGGTGGGCCGGTACATCTCACTCGAAAGCGCGATCGAAGAGACAAAGGAGGGGTACTACGGTTCCCTCTACGCGTCGTCACAGGGCTGGCATGACGCGCGGCACTTGCTCGTGCCGTGGTGGGAGTACTTCGTCGGCGTGATGCTGGTCAAGGCGTACCGTCAGTTCGAGGAGCGTGTCGGCGTCACGACCGCGCGGCGCGGCGCGAAGCGCGACATGATCCGCGATGCAGTCACGCGCCTGCCGACACGATTCCGGTATGCGGATCTTGGGCGCGCCCTGCCGGCAATCAGCCGACCGAGCATCGCGCGCGCGTTGCGCGAGCTGCGCGCCGAAGGTGCGATTCGCTGTGTGAAGCCCGGACGCGATGCAACCTGGGAAAAGCGCTAACGCTCGACGGATAACCTGGCGATTCAAAAATTCAACGCCGTCCTCCGAGAAGCGATGTGGATCGCACATGCAAGCCTCGTAATCAAGATGTCTGTGTTCTTCGACGGTGGACACCTGAAAACCGGCCATCGATCGACACTTCAAAACCGGTCACCACGGGCGTGGCGACCGAGACCGCCAGTTGTTGATCGTTCCGGTTCAGCGGCGGGCCGCGCAGCGGACCGTCCGCTGCAACGGGTTGTGGGGCGGCACTCTCAGGCACCTTTGTTCTTGTCGTCCCAGACCTTCGGCTCCCAGAGCTCGACCTTGTTTTCGTCTGGGTCCATGATCCACGCAAACTTGCCGTTCTCGTGCGATTCGGGTCCTTGGATGACTTCCACACCCCCCGCACGCAGCTGCTCCAGCAGCTCGCCGAGGTTGTCGACCCGGTAGTTGATCATGAAGGAAGATTTGCTTGGGCTGAACCACTGGCTGTCTTTCTCCGCGACATGCCACACAGTAAGGCCTCGATCCTCGGCCTTGTCGTCCGGCCATTTGAGGATAGCGCCGCCAAAGTCTTCCAGCGACATGCCCAGGTGCTTCCGATACCACGCTGCCAGTGCAGTGCTGTCGCCTCTGCTCTTGAAGAAGACGCCGCCGACTCCGGTAATCTTCGCCATCGTTGCCCTCCTACTATCCAGCCGCCTAACGAGTCGTTGTCCTGTGGTCTTCGGTTTTTCTCCTTCAACACAACGAGCACAACGAGTCGTGGCTGTGCGAATGTGGGAGTCTCGCGCTCTTTGCGAGATTTCCAAAGCCCTATGGAAACCGTTTTGTGGTTTCCATGGGGCTGTCATTTGCCTAGCTAGCCATGCCGAGAGAGTTCCACAATTCGCTTGCAGTCGCCATACATGAACAACCGCGACATCGCGATCGGCTCGTCAGCGAGGCCCGAGGTGTCGTGAGCCGGATCGCAGCCCTCGATGCCAATCGCGTTGACCAGGTAGGTCAGTGCGTTCGAATGAATGGCAGCGTAGATCGACATCGTGCGAGGTTAACACCAGGCTCGACAGCACCACGCCCGACCACTGCGATGGACGCATGAGGGACATCAGTGGATCCGGGCCTGTACAAGCGAAAGGCGCCGGAGCGCCCTTGACGTTCTACCGATTGTCAGCCGTTTGTCAGCCGACAGTTGAAAACTTGGTTGCGGGGGCACGCAACCGTCAATACCGACCACGCTGTACGTGGTGGCGGCGTGACTTGCCCGCGCCGCTCCCGCCGTCGATCAGCGCGGCATCGTAGTGCTCGCGGCGATCTTCACTCTGGACGGGTCACGCCTCCGAAATTTCGGCGGGCCTCCTGAAGGCAAGCGGACGCTCGCGTTCATGGGACAGACACGGCGCGTCCGCCAGGCCGATAAGCGCGCGTGCGCGCCAGCTGCTCAGTTTTCCGCACCCGACAGGTTCACGACGAAGGTAATGTCCTGCGACGTCATGAGACCTCCGTCGTGAGCGAGACATCGCAGCACGTATGTGCCGGGCTCGCTGAAGGTCACCCGGTTCACCCACTTTCCCTCAGGCGGAACCGGCGGCGTCGCAAAGCCGGCGGACCACGGCGAGTTCGCGCCCTCTCGGTAGTCCTCCCAGACCTCGATCTGCAGTGGATCGAACGTCACCTTGCCTGCGCCCCGGTACACAAACCAGGAGAGCCTCAGACCGGTCGCCGAGTTGGGCGTGCCGCGGCTGCTCCGGTTCAACGGACTGAGGGGCGGCGGCATGGATCTCCGCCTCGGTTTGTCGTCATCGCTGGCGAACGCGGTCAAGTCGACGGGCTGTCCCACGCTGACATGCCGGGTCATGTCGCCCTCGACCTTCAGCAGGGGGGCCTTGTTCCCGATCGTGTCAGGCATGCCCCCGCCAGCGCCCCCAGCCCCATTGTTGTTCTGGATGACGATGTCATCGATGAAGTAATCGGGCTTTAGCGTTCCGTACGCTCGCTCGGTCTTCCCATGAGTGCTGAGCGTCCACACCAATTCTTTCTTGTCGAAATCCTTGGGGACGCGAATCCGGACGAGGAACCGATTGCGTCTGGGTAGAAAGCGGGTCGGCTGTCCTTGATCCGGGCCGCCTGGCTCGATGTTGTTGTTTGGTCCAATCGGCACATCGAGCTCTTCTTCCCAGTTCCGGTTGAAGTACCCGAACACAAGGTTGAACGACCCGTCTGGGTTCAGTTCCCACCCCTCGTACGCGGGCACCACATTCTGGCCAGTCAGGACTACCTGGGCGCTGGTGGGAGAGAACCCCGCCAAGACAACAGCTACGACGGCGAGCACACCGCACGCCAGCGCGAGCGGCCGCGAAAGCTTGATGCCTGCTTTCACCATGTTCGATCTCCCGCAGCTGCCGCAACCAACCGAACTACCGGCTGGAGATTTCACGTTGCAGATTGCAGATCCGATTGCGCACCAAATCGACAACAAACCGGCACTCTGCAGCCTGCCATCACAATCCGTTACTGTGGCTGGCTCCCGACCGTCGCGACCGGGATCTTGCTGTAGCCACACAACGGACAGCCCAATACTGTTTGTCCGCCGGTCAGATGGAGCCTCTGCCGTCGCTGGGCCATCTCCTGCTGGAACTCTTCGTCGGTGAGGGAGATGGTCTGCCCGATGTTGATCAGCATGTTGTCAATCGAGCGGTGGCCAAGTCCCGACCAGTTTCGGGGGTCGACGACGTTCTTGTTCGCAGGCGTGTTGTCGAAGTAGCCGGTGACGCGCAAGATCGTGCCCTTTGGCAAGAGCGGCGCCGCGTCGTCTGCGTAGGTATAGATCCTGACCCATCCGTGGTTGTATCCCGAGCAACTGAGCGTCTGGACCGTGGTGCCCCAGATCGCGTCCAGACACATTCTGACGCCGGCAGCGTGCATGTGCGGCTCGAACGCAACCACTTTCGTATTTTCGGTCAGCGTAGAGTAGGCTTCGATTTTCTGGTTGGCCTCCAGCGGCCTGATATCGAGGTCGAGTGTGGCGGTGAGGTCTACCGACCGAACCTTCTTCTTCGGCTGATATCCCTTTGGATGGAACTTGAAGCCGATCTCAAGACGGGCTGTTGTGTCCGCGCCCAGCGCATGCACGTGGGCGGAAGGAAAGACCAGTTTCGAACCAGCCTTGAGAAGCCTTCCCGCGTCCGGGTCGAAGAAGTCGGCGTTACGCCCAACCTCGTGGATCGGCCACCCCTGGCCGTCAGATGCCTGTGCTCCTTCACCACCGATCGCGAACCATATCAGGTGGTGGAAGACGTGGAGCCCCCCGATCGTCTGTCTGTCAGATCTCTTTTGTAAGTCATTCACTTCCTTCATCTCGACCGCCGCGACGTATCGATCCTCGGTCGCGCCGGTCGGGGTCTCGCCGATCGGGCCCCACCAATCGGGTGACGTGGCCTTCACGGTGACGCTCGGAGATGAAACAATCAGGTCAGGCTTTCCGATCTGCCACTCTGACGCATCGAGGAATTTGCGCGGCGGAGGCATGTCGGCCGGATTCCCTCGCGGAGCGCCGCTGTCCGCCCACCTCGCGATCTGCTCGATTTCCTCATCGCTCAGGGAAATGTCGCCCTTGTACTGCTGGATTCCGACGTTCTTCTCGATGAACCAGGGCGGCATCGCGTAAGGCTTGTTGCGTAGCCCGGTCCTGAACTTCATCGCTTTCGCCCACGGGCGTGCGTCCTCGTACGTGAGCATCGACATCGGCGCGACCGAATCGGGCCGGTGGCAGGTTTGACAGCTCCGCTGCAGAATCGGCGCAATGTCCCTAGCGAAGGTCACCTGTCGGGAGTTCTTGTCCGGCGCCACCTGCCCCGCCGGCAGAGGCGCGGGGAACGCCATCAACGCGAGAACCACACCAGTGGGCAAGGCCACCAATCCAGCCGATCTCCATCGACGGTTCCATGTCATCGTGTTTCTCCGCTTTTGTACAACTATATCCCGATCCTGGTAGAGTACTGTGCGCTTATCGCGACCGACGCGTGGCAACGGCGCTGGACGCCGGCGCGACCGGCTCGATCCTGATCAGCGCCGCCTGATCTTCGTCGGTCAGCAGATACAGCAGCCCGTCTGGACCCTGCCGCACGTCCCGAACGCGCTGATGGAGGTCGCGCAACAGCGACTCGCGCCGGAGCTCCTCCCACTTGTCGTTGAACACGATCCGCTGGAGCTGTCCGGTCGGCGCCACTTCGCCTTCGCGCATCCCACCGACAAACGCGTTGCGCTTCCACCTGGAAAGCGGTCGCCGGTGTAGAACATGAGGCCCGACGCCGCAATCGACGGCACCCAGAAGACGACCGGCTCCTCGAAACCGGGCGCGGACGGCGGAAAGCGCGGGCCGTTGTAGTCGCGGCCGTAGCTGACGATCGGCCAGCCGTAGTTGCGGCCCGGCTTCAGCACGTTCAATTCGTCGCCGCCGTTTGGACCGAACACGATGCGCGACGCTTCGGTATCCACGTCGTCGGACACAAACACGTCCCGAACATCGGTCAGTGCTTTGCCGTCCCACGTGCCGCGCAGGACCGAGCTCGCTGCGACGCCGGGCGCGAGCGGCTTGTGATACGAGATGTAGATCCACTTATTCTTCACGAAGTCCGGATGGAGCGCCGATGTCCATCAGTCCCGCCATCGTGCCGCGCGAGAGCACCTGCGGCGTGCCGGCCACCGGCGCCGGATCGAGCACGCCGTTGCGGAGGATGCGAAGACGTCCGGCGCGCTCGGGAATCAGGATGCCCCCGTCGCCGAGCGGCGGCGACGGGAGGGGCCGCGGACCCGGCGGTATGACGCCGCGTTGGTCGCGGATCACCGGATACGGGAATCGCTTCGCCAGCTCCTCGGTCGCCGGCGACAATTGCGGCGGCCCCTGCTGCGAGGCGCGGGCGACGGCGACAGCGACACCAATCGTCAGCGCCGATACCAACATCACCCTCATCGCGATCCTCTGTGGAGTGCCGGTAAGCTATCACGAACGTACCGATTCGGATCACCGGTTCACGGGCCGAGCATACGATGCGGCACAACAACGAACCTAGACATCTTCTAAAGCCGCGTTCTGACGAAATGAAGCAAGTTTTTGCCGGCGAGGCTTTAGAAGCTGTCGTAGCGGCCGCACAGCGGCCGCCTAGTAACGAAGATTCGCGTACCGACCGCGCGGCATTACTCGGCGGTTTGAGGCGAAGCTTCGTTACTGTCCTGTCCCAGGACACTTGCAGAATTCAGATCGGCAGGATCGCAGCAGCAGGTGTCGTGTTCGCCGCCACGCTGGTGTTCGTGAGCGGTTTCCGCGCGGTCGTACCAGAGCCGGTCAAGACTGACGCCGGCCTGCTCTCCGGCACGTCCGCAGCGGCGCCTGGCGTTCGCGTGTTCAAGGGCATTCCGTTCGCAGCCCCGCCCGTCGGCGAGCTGAGGTGGCGTGCGCCGCAGCCAATGGCGAAGTGGACCGGTGTCCGCAACGCGGACACGTTCGGCGACGTCTGCGTGCAGCCGAAGGGCGTGGGACGTCTGAACGTCTCGGTCGATCTTCCCGACTCGCCCGCGGCGAGCGAGGACTGCCTGTATCTGAACGTCTGGACGGCCGCTCGGTCGGCGTCCGAGCGGCGTCCGGTGATGTTCTGGATCTTCGGCGGCGCGTACACCGAAGGCGCGGGCTCGAGCCCGCATAACGGCGGCGAAGCGCTTGCCCGAGAGGGCGCGGTCGTCGTCACGTTCAATTACCGGCTCGGTGCGTTCGGTTGTTCTCGCATCCCGGGCTGACGAAGGAGTCGGGACACAACGCGTCGGGCAATCAGGCGCTGATGGACACGATGGCCGCACTGAGATGGGTGCAGATCAACATCGCAGCCTTCGGCGGCGATCCGCGCAACGTGACGATCTTCGGCGAATCGGCCGGGGCGGCAATCTCCGCCGGGCTCGTCGGCTCGCCGCGCACCAGGGGGCTGTTCCGCCGTGCGATTTCCGAAAGCGGCGCGTGGATGGGTCTCGGCATGGCGGCGATGCGCACGCGGCAGCAGGCCGAGCAGCCGGCGGGACGACGGGGCGCGCCGCCGCCGCCGCTGATGCCGCTCGAGGAGCTTCGCGCGAAATCCACGGAAGAGATCTCGCGAACCCTCTCCGGCGCCGGCATGATTGTCGATGGTTGGATCATCCCCGAGGACGAGTCGCTGACCTTCGCGCGGGGGCGGCAGCAGC
>QHWJ01000291.1 GCA_003222535.1 Acidobacteriota bacterium
TGCGCCGGAACATATCACCGCGAAGGGCATAGAGCGCGCCGGCGACGCGATTCCCGGTCCAGTATGCTTCTTCGCCGACGCCCGCGATCAACCGTGCCTCGGTGTCGCGCTCCTTCTCATGTTCGTCGCGATGAAACTGCTGGCGCCAGTACGCTCGCGGCGACAACGTGGAGCGGCCTGCCGGATTCGCGCGAGTCACCGTCAGACTGACGGATCGCGCCGTGGACGTGCCGAAGACGCATTGCGACGTCAGCGATGTGATCTGGGCCGCCGCCCTGATTCTGAGCGGCGGCCTCATCTTCGCGCTCCCCGGCGCGTAATCACTTCCCAAGCGACAGGCTCACGCGCTGATCAATTCGTCGTATACGCTTCGTACCGCGCTTTCGCGCGATTGTAGCCCCATCCGACGACGTGGTGCCCGTCGCCGGAGATCCCATTCGCGTACACGAAGAACGAGCCGCTCCCGAGCCCCGAGGCGTAGAGGCTACTGAGATTCTTCATCCCCGTCGCGGCCGTCCACTCGAACGCACGCGTCGACCCGGTGGTGTCTGCGGCATCTCCGACGATGGTCGAACCGTCGCTCGACACGTCGTACCCCGCGCTGGAGGTGCCGCCCATCGTGCCGAGATCCTGCATCCCGCCAGCGGCGGTCCATCGAAATGCGTGGTACGAGTTCGCCGCGTTCGTCGATCTACCGACGACGACCGAGCCGTCGGCCGACAGGCCGTACGCCGCGCTCTCGAAGCCGCCGAGCGTGTCGAGATACTGCAGGCCGCTCACCGCGGTCCACCGGAACGCGCGCCTCATCCCGTTGGCATCCTCCGCCATTCCGACGACGACCGAGCCGTCGGCGGAGACGCCGAACGCCCCGCTGGCGAATCCTCCGAACGTCCCGAGATCCTGCATTCCCCCCGCGGCCGTCCAACGGAACGCGTGATAGTTGCTGCTCGCGTCCCACGATTGGCCGACGATGACGAGACCGTTGGCGGAGACGCGCGCCGCAACCGCGTACGGACCTCCCAACGTGCCAAGGTCCTGCAGCCCGGCCGCCGCCGTCCACCGGAACGCACGTTGATTGAAGCCGGCGTCCCACGCCTCGCCGACGACCACCGAGCCGTCGCCGGAGACGCCGTACGCCGCGGCGTACGCGTACCCGAAATCACCGAGGTCCTTCATCCCGGTCGCCGGCGACCACCTGAACGCACGATAATTTCCGGCGGCGTTCGACGCGTATCCGACGATCACCGAACCGGTCGTTGACGCGCCGTACGCCGCGCTCGAGTTTCCGCCGAGCGTACCAGGCCAGACGACGCTCGACGCCGTCGTCGAGCCGCCGTCGCTTGCGTTGAGGGAAGACATGAGGGTGCCATACCCGATGGCCAGGGTCATCAGCACTGCTGAACACGGGAGCATCTTTCTCGTCACGGTGACGCCTCCTCGATTGTCAAAGACGTTTCAGGGCAGCCAGCGCCATCGCCTTTGCCGTCGCGATCCGCGCCTGTTCGTCGCGAATGCCGCCGACGCTGATGCGCAGGAACATATCACCGCGAAGGGCATAGAGCGCGCCGGCGAAGCGATTCCCGGTCCAGTATGCTTCTTCGCCGACGCCCGCTATCAACCGTGCCTCGGTGTCGCGCTCCTTCTCATGTTCGTCGCGATGAAACTGCTGGCGCCTGTACGCTCGCGGCGACAACGTGGAGCCGCCTGCCGGATTCGCGCGAGTCACCGTCAGACTGACGGATCGCGCCGTGGACGTGCCGAAGAAGCATTGCGACGTCAGCAACCCGCCGGTCGCCTGGGCTAGCTGACGCCGCGTTCCTCCTTGCGGCTTCTGCGTTCGATCACGACGTTCACTGGTCAAGATGGCCGTAGGGATACAGCAACCGGCATTCCAGGTTCGCGCGACGGCACGGTTCAGAACGCCGGCGAGCGCGCTGAAACTGTTAGTCGCGTGAGATGAAGCGGTTGCACAGACCCGACTGAAGAAGATCGGTTTCGGGGGCGCCCGGATTGTCCAATTCCCAGTGTTCTTGAACGCGACGTCGGCTGTCGAGGATTATACGGCCGCCTCACTTTTCCAATCGCCGGGTTGAACGCTGACAAGCAGTGAAGGGACTATAGGTCAGCGCTGAATCGCCGCTCGTCGACACGACGACCTCGACGGTCGCCGCCAACATCGACCCACGGCAGATGCAGGAGCTGCCCATCAACGGCCGGTGGCCGCGACGCGTCAAGACATCGGAAGCGGCCGCGGACTATCGGCCGTCGGTATTTCCCAGCGTCCTGTCTCGGCCGATCGGAAGACCGCATCGATGCAGGCCATGTTGGCGACCGAGTCTTCGAGCGGCGGACGCGTGCGGCGTCCCTCGAGAATCGCCTTGGAAAAGAGATCCGCCTGAAGAGTGTACTGGTCGCAGATCGCGAGCTCGATCGTTTCGACGCCTGCGCCACTGTCGACGAATATCCGGCAGGGGCGATCGGGTGGTGCATTGACGGGAATCTCGATCTCGATCCGGCCTCGCGTGCCGAGGATGTGCACGCGTTGGTACGGCATCAGCTGCGTGCTGCACGTGGCGGCCAGGTGGCCGGTGCCGAAGTCGAGCAGCATCGACGTCATGCGATCCACCTTGAGGACGGGATCCCGGTCGATGAGTCCCAGGAGACGATCGGGCTCTCGGTCGAAGATGAACCGGCCGACGTTGATCAGATAGCAGCCGATGTCCATCAGCCCGCCGCCACCGAATGCCGCGATGTTGCGGATGTTGGTCGGGGTGTCGTTGAAGTAGCTGAAGTAGCCCAGGATCGACCGCAACTGGCCGATCGGTCCGTCGCGCGCCAGTTCGCGGGCCTTCAGCCACTGCGGGTGCGCGCGGATCATGAATGCTTCCTGGATCTGGACGCCCGTCCGGTCGCGCACGTCGATCAGACCGCGCGCCTCCCCGGCGCTCATCGCGATCGGCTTCTCGCAGAGCACGTGCTTGCCCGCCTCCGCCGCGCGGCTGGTCCAGGGCACGTGCAGATGGTTGGGGAGCGGGATGTACACCGCGTCGACGTCCGCGTCGGCGAGCAGTGCGTCGTACGATCCGTAGGCGGTCGCGATGCCAAGCTTCGCGGCCGCCGCGTCGGCCTTCGCGCGATCGCGCGAGGCGATGGCCGTGACCAGAGACGCCTCGCCGCGCTGCATCGCCGGAACGACCCTGTCGACCGCAATCTTCGCGACGCCGAGCACGCCCCAACGCAGCTTTTTCATCGCGCGGCATTGTAGCTGGCCCGGGCGGGGCTGGCGCGTACTTCCGCAGTAATTCGATCGCTTTCCAACAACGGTTGGCAACAAGCTGTTGGCGTCACTCGTCACCTAGCGCGACCAAGGGATCGACTCGCGATGCGCGCCGGGCCGGCAGGTAGCCGGCGACCGCTGATATCAGGATCAGCACGGCCATCGCCGCCACCAGCGTCGCCGGTTCGTCGGGAGCGCGCCGGTTGCCCGCGTCAGGGCTCGAAGAGCGTGACGATATCGATCATCACCTGCCTGCGCGGCGAGTACACCACGATGGATCCGTCGATATATCCGCGCCGGTAACCTGATGGAATCACCACGAGTTGACGTTCGACCGCAACGGGCAGCGGTTCCATTTTCTTTTCCCAGCCGGGAGGGAGATGTCCCGTCCGATAGAACTTCTTGGCGAGACCGGGTGGCAAGCGACGATACCGGGGCTCGTAGTACTCGCGGATGAGCCGGACATCCCGAGGCTGGAAGTAACAGTTCGCGGCGTCGTGGTCCACGTCACGCTCATCGTCATCGTGAGCGTTCCGATGCTTCTTCCAATGCTTCTCGTTCTCATGCCAATGGTTTGCGGCGGCGGGCGCCGCCGGCAGCAGGCTCAGAAGCAAAACTCCGAGCGTCAGTCTCATCGTGGCCTCCACTCTAGACATCTTCTGAAGCCCTGTTCTGGCGAAATGAAGCACGTGTTTTCAGACGAGGTCGGGGCGTAAGGTTTCGTTCCAGGCAAAGCTTCGTTACTCTTCGCAGAGTGCGCAAGGGCCGTACCAAGGGCTTCGTATGTTGCGAAGCCCGAAAACGACGCGCCAATTCATCAACTTCACGCCCACGAGTGTCCTTCGCCGGATCGGGCCGGCTCGAAAGTGGACAGGAACCGCCGACGCCCTCTCAAAACCGTGTGGATCCTGACAGTTTTCTTCAACGCGACCGATGTCGAGAATCGGCCCAGGCTATGCGATCGACCATGCGGATCCTCGACTTGGAATTACGATGACGCCTATAATCCCGGCGCCAGAAGTACTCGCCGCTC
This sequence comes from Acidobacteriota bacterium, assembly GCA_003222535.1. GTDB lineage: Bacteria > Acidobacteriota > Vicinamibacteria > Vicinamibacterales > CAVVIG01 > QHWJ01. The sequence goes on from QHWJ01000291.1 coordinate 4,311, forward strand.
GACCAGTATCTGAAGCATCCTGAGGTCGATGCCCGTGCCCCTGCTGAGCGAGAGTCCCCACGTCCTGCCGATCCACCGGAAGATCCTCGGCTTTGCCTTCATCGGCTGGATCTTCGACTTCTACGATCTGCTGCTCCTCAGCTTTCTCGTCTCCTCGACGACGCTGACGAAGGATCTCGCGCTGTCGCGCGAGCAGGTGTCGGTCCTGCTCGGCACGGCGCTCGCGTTTACCGCGGTCGGCGGCTTCACCGGCGGCGCCCTCGCGGATCGTTACGGACGCAAGCCGCTGCTGATGATCACCATCCTGGTCTACAGCGCCGGCACGATGTTGTCCGGCATGGCGACGGGCTTCTGGACGCTGATGATCGCGCGGGCGATCACCGGGATCGGCGTCGGCGGCGAATGGGCGGTGGCGCATGCGCTGGTCGGCGAGACGGTCCCGCCCCAGGTGCGCGGCCGGTATGGCTCGTACCTGCAGAGCGGATCGGCCTTCGCGCGGTTCTTCGCATCGATGGTCGGCAACCTGCTGGCGCCGTGGATCGGCTGGCGGGCCGCCTTCATGCTGTCCGCGCTGCCGGCGCTGATCGTCGTCTTCATCCGGCGGCAGATGCCTGAATCGGACGTGTGGATGCGGAGCGTGAAAGCCGGGGTCAGCCGACGCCTCGGGTACGTGGCCGCCCTCGGGCAGATGCTCGGTCCCGCCCTGCGGAAGACGACCGCGCTCGCGCTGACGGTGACGACCTTCAACATGGCGGCCTACTGGTTCAAGACGATCTGGCTCCCCACCTACCTGCACGAGACGCGCGGGTTGTCGCTCGGCGACGTCGCGTGGCTGCTGCTCATGGACCAGATCGGGTCGCTGTTCGGCTACGTCGCGTTCGGGTACGCGAGCGACCGCTTCGGGCGCCGCCCGAGCTTCACGGCGTTCTCGGTGATCAAAGCCATCGGACTGGGGATGGTCACGCTCGGGTGGAACGCCGCGAACGGCTATTCCGTGACCACGTTCGGCTTCATGCTGCTGGTGGGCTTCGGCGAGGGCAACTGGGGGTGTATCGGCCCGTTGCTGAACGAAGTGTTTCCGACCTCGGTGCGTGCGGCGGCGCTGGGGATCATCTATAACACCGCTCGCGGCGTGCAATTTCTCGCGCCCGTCGTCATCGGGATGGTGGCCGCGCGCTTCACGTTCGGAGCGGGCATAGCGCTCGCCGTGCCGTTCGCGCTGCTGGCGGGGGCGATGGTGTGGACGCTCCCGGAAACGAAAGGCATCAGACTGATTGGCACGGAGCCGAGGGCGAAGACGGCTTGACGGGAGAATGAAACGGGCGAGCGCTATGTGGTACTACAGGCGGCTTCCGGACGGCCTCGTGGTCATGCACACGAGGCCGGAGCACGCCTCACAGCTCGAAGAGCTCCAGCGCATCTGTTTCCCGACGCTCGATCCCAACGAACGGTTCAAGGCGGCGCACTACCGCAAGCACCTCGAGCTGTTCCCTGATGGTCAGTTCGTCGCGCTCGACGGCGACCGCGTGGCCGGTGCGACGACGACGCTGCGTCTGCATTTCGATTTCGACCACGTCAACCACACCTTCGCCGACATCATCCAGGGCGGCTGGCTGACGTCGCATCAGCCGAAGGGCGAGTGGCTCTACGGCGCCGACGTCGGCGTCGCCCCCGCGTATCGCGGGCGCGGCATCGCCACAGCGTTGTATGCGGCGCGCCAGGAAGTCGTGTGGCGCTTCGGCCTCGACGGTCAGGTGACCGCGGGCATGATCCGCGGGTTTGGCGACGTGAAAGATCGCATGACGGCCGACGCCTACTACCGGGCAGTCGTCGCGGGCCGCATCAGGGATCCGACCCTGTCGATGCAGCTTGGCGTCGGGTTCGAGCCTCGGGCCCTTCTCGCGAACTACCTGAACGATCCCGTCTGCGACAACTATGGCGTGCTCATCGTGCTGGGCTCCGAACGCGAGGTACCTGGAGCGTCACGGAAACAGGCCATGTCATACATCAGGCTGAACACGGAGATTCCTGGTCCGCGCGCCCGCGATCTGCTCGCGAGGCGTCAGGCGGCCACTCCGGCCGGTCTCGGCCGCGCCACCGACGTGGTGGTGGAGCGCGCGCACGGCGAGTTGATCTTCGACGTCGACGGCAACACGCTCATCGATTTTGCCGGCGGCATCGGGATGCTCGCGATCGGCCATACGCCGGCGCCGGTCGTCGAGGCAATCGCCGGGCAGGCGCACAAGTTCATCCATGTGTGCGCGCTGGTCGCCACCTACGAGCCCTACGTCCGGCTGGCCGAGCTGCTCAACGAGATCACGCCCGGCACGTTCAAGAAAAAGACGATCTTCGCGAACAGCGGCGCCGAGAGCGTGGAGCACGCGGTCCAGTTGTCCCGCAAACACACCGGGCGGCCGTCCGTCATCTGCTTCGAAGGCGGCTATCACGGTCGCACGCTGCTGACGTTGAGCCTCACGAGCAAGTACGGCCTGTTCAAGAGCGGCTTCGGTCCGTTCGCCCCGGAAATCGTGCGCCTGCCGATCCCGCACGTCTACCGAACGCCAAAAGGAATGACGGAAGAGGAATACGTCGACTTCGGGATCAGGCAGTTGGAACACGCGCTTGTCGCCCAGGTCGATCCGTCTGCGGTGGCGGCGATGATCATCGAGCCTGTTCAGGGGGAAGCCGGTTTCATTCCCGTGCCGCCGCGGTTCCTCAAACGGATTCGCGAGCTGTGCGATCAGCACGGGATCGTGATGATTGCCGACGAGGTCCAGTGCGGATTCGGACGCACCGGCCGTCTGTTCGCGATCGAGCACTACGGGCTCGTGCCGGACGTCATCGTCAGCGCGAAGTCGCTCGGTGCCGGGATGCCAATCGGCGCGGTGACGGGGCGAGCGGACATCATGGATTCGGCCCATCCAGGCGGCGTCGGTGGGACGTACGGCGGCAGTCCGGTGGCGTGCGCGGCGGCCCTGGAGGCGGTCCACATCATCCGGCAGCCCGAATTTCTCGCCCATGCCCGCCATATTGGCGATGTGATGCGTGAGGTCCTGAATGGCTGGAAAGAGAAGTTCCCGATCGTCGGCGACGTGCGCGGCCTCGGTTCCATGATGCTGGCCGAATTCGTCCGGGATCGCGATACGAAAGAGCCCGCCACGCCGGAGGACACGCTGCGGGTTGTCGGCCAGGCGGTGGCGAACGGCGTCGTGGTGATGCGCGCGGGGCTGTACAGCAACTGCGTACGACTCCTTCCGCCGTTGACGATTCCCGAAGACATGCTGCGGGAGGGGCTGGATGCGCTGGGCCGCGCGATCGAAGTTGTGTCGACACGACACGCGGCGGCTTCCGCCTAAGTACTCGATTTCACAATTACAGTGACGTATTTCGTGACGGCGATCGGTGCCCCGGTTCAGAAATACGACGACATGTTAGGCCACGGAGACACAAAGACACAGAGAAAAAACACGTTGCGCGCCTCACGGCTCGGCCTGCGGTGCAGGCCGACCGCGTCGAGCGCCTTCTCTGTGTCTCTGTGTCTCAGTGGCTTGTTCAAATCGATACGTCAGCGTAATTACGAAATGCTGTACTAAGGAATCGTGAACATTCGAAAGGCGTGGGGCGATCGGCCAACCGCGAGCTCCGCGAGCTGTGCGGGGAATCGCGCGCGGGGGACTGGCGGATCGCGACGACTGCGATCGGTGACGTGGACGATTGATCAGCTCGACATACGGTTCGTTGCCGGACGCGTGACGTTCGAGCGGGCGCGATGAGGGCGCACGAGCTGCTCGCGATTCCGCGAACGCTGGGTCGCTGGGACCTCGTGCTCCTGAAGATCGTCGCGATCGTGAACATCAACAACGTGCCGCCGGTCGCGGTCTATGGGTGGGCCTCGCTCGGATTGTGGGGGCTCGCATTCGTCATGTTCTTCGTGCCCGAAGCGATCGCCGTCCTCACGCTGGCTCGCCGGCATCCCGGCGAGGGCGGCATTTATCTCTGGACCCGGAAGGCATTCGGCGACGGGCATGGTTTTCTGTCCGGCTGGTGTTACTGGACCAACAACCTCTTTTACGTGCCGGTGCTGCTCGTCTACATGGCGGGCATTCTCGCATTCGCAGGCGGCGAGGCGAGAGCGGCGGACCTCGTCAATCAGAAAGCGTTCGTGGCGGCCGTGTCGTTCGGTTGGCTGGCCCTCATCGCCGTCGCGAACATCCGGGGGCTGGCGGTCGGGAAGTGGATTCAGAACATCGGCGGTCTTGGTGCGTTCCTCAGCGTCGGCCTCGTGCTGGCCGCGGCGGGCGCCGCGTGGGCCGGCGGCGCCGGCGTCCAGGCACCGGGCGTCGCTGGCGCGAGCTGGGAGATGCCGACCAGCTTCGCGGTCATGTGCAACGCGCTGGTCGGCATCGAGCTGGCCTCGACCATGGGCGACGAGATTCGCAATCCGGTGCGCGACCTCGGCCCGGCGATCGCCATCGCCGGCGTCGTGTCGATCGCCTCTTATCTCCTCGTCACCGGTGCGGTCTTGACGCTCGTGCCCGTCGAACGACTTGGTGTGATTCAGGGCGTCATGCAGGCGGTCGCCGCCGGCGCGGGCGCTGCGCACGCAGGATGGATCGTGGTACCGCTCGCGCTCGGGATGGGCGTCGCGACCGGAGGAGCCGCATCCGCCTGGTTCGCCGGGTCGTCGCGCATCCCGTTCGTCGCGGGCCTGACGAACGCGCTGCCGGGCGCGCTCGGCCGCCTGCACCCGCGGTGGCATTCACCGCACGTGGCGCTCGTCACGTGTGCGGTGCTGGCGGCAATCTTCACTGCCCTCTCGCTCGCCGGATCGAGCGTCGCCGAGGCGTACCAGGTGCTGTTGAAGGCGGCGGTGGTGATTCAGCTCATTCCGTTCGTGTACCTGTTTCTCGCGCTGACGAAGACCTCGGGCGTCGGCATCGGCGCACGCGTCGCAGGAGGTGTCGGTCTGACGGCGACCCTGGTCTCGCTGGTGGCGGCGTTTCTGCCCACATCCGACGTGGCGAGCGTGGCGCTGTTCGAGACCAAGATGGTCATCGGCGTCACCGGTCCGCCGGCATTTGGCTGGTTTTTGTTCAAGCGGGCGCAGCGCCATGAGCTGGAAGTGCCCACATGATGTGCGTACTCGTCAGGCAGGACACCGAGGAAGCAGAGGACTTTGAGGAAACAGAGGACACCGAGGTTTTACAAGCCACAGAGAGACACGGAGACACAGAGAAGAGAAGATCCCACAGAAGGCGCTCGACGCGGGCGGTCTGCCCTGCACGCCTGGCGCGCCGCTATGCGGCGCTCGTTCGAGCGCAGTGCCGAAGCGTGTTCTACTCCGTGATTCTGGTCTCTGTGGCCAGATACGTCACGTGTGAAGAAGTCGAGTCAGGCCGACCACGGGGCAGGCAGCCACAGCCGAGTCCGCATCAAGGCGGACACGACCGGGATTTTTACGACAGGGTGTGGCAAACGAGAGTGCGCGGACTCTTATGACACTCGATGATGAGCGCAATCCGGTCCGTGACGGCGAGCTCGGCATGGACCGCGCGATCACGCGACGCGACTTTCTGAACGGGCTCGCGATCGGCACCGG
>QHWJ01000434.1:0-3725 GCA_003222535.1 Acidobacteriota bacterium
CGGAACTGCGCCCTCGCCTACATCTTCCGCCGACGAGTTCGGCAACGCTGTGGCCGTCGCGCCCGACGGTTCGGTCTACATCACCGGCCAGTATGGGGACGGCAATCCGTTTCTCGTGAAGTTCGATTCCAACGGCACCCTGATCTGGCAGAAGACCTTTGGGAACGGGGCGTTTTCGAGGGGCGTGGTGGTCGCGAGTGACGGCAGCGTATACGTGGCGGGAGGAAGCTTCAACGACGGCGTCGGTCAGGGCGATGCGCTCCTTGTGAAATTCTCGCCAAGTGGTGCGCTCGTCTGGGCTCGGACGTGGGGCGGGCCGTTCTCGGACACCGCGCATGATGTTGCGATCGGAACCGACGGCGGCATCTACATCGCCGGCGACACGAACAGCTTCGCTGCCAACGACGCGTTTCTGGTGAAGTTCAACCCCGACGGGACCGTGGCCTGGGATCGGGACTGGGGCACGACCAACGGCGTGACGTCGGGGCAGACGGCGGCGTTCGGTGTAGGAACCGGGCCGGACGGGGGCGTGTACATCACCGGCAATGAATTTGCCATCGGCTCCAAGAAGAACATCATCCTCGTCAAGTTCGACGGCAGCGGCAACCTGCTGTGGGAAAAGATCGGCGGACCCGGGTTTGGCGCCGGGCTCGACGTGGCCGCCAATGCGGACTTTGTCTACGTCACCGGCAACATCGTCGTGGACGCCCCCGGTGCCACCGGAGGCAACGCGTTCGTGGCCAGATACTCCCCCGACGGCAAAGCAAAGGACGCCAACGCCTGGGGAGGCAACGACAACGAGAGCGGCGAGGCGATCGCCGTGGCTCCGGACGGCAGCGTCGTCGCCGCCGGCTTCGCCGGCGCGCCACCCTATTCGTTCGCTCATGCGGCCAAGACCGTCAAGGCGCCGACCTCGGTGCTGATTACTCCAACCGGATCTGTTCTGCCCGCGTCGGGAACGGTTGCCGCGGCAGCTGGCACGGTGGGTACGCCGAACGGAAGCCAGACGTTCGCAGGCGGTGGGACCGATGCGATGCTGATCCGCGTGCGGCCCTGAAGAGTCCCGCCGCGAGGGCTTTCCGTCCTCGCGGCGGTTTTCTGTCCTGGTTCCTTCCGAAGTCCGCCAGAACCATCGCCCAGCTTTTCGACGGCGCCCCCATCCTCGCGCGGCGATCGGCCAGACATCTTCTAAAGCCGTGTTTCGGCGAAATGAGCAAGTTTTTCAGGTGAGGCGTTAGAAGCTGTCTTAGCGGCCGCACAGCGGCCGCCTAGTAACGAAGATTCGCGGACCGACCGCTCGTTGTTACACGGCGGTTTGAGGCGAAGCTTCGTTACTATGGTAGTATGGTATCGGTATGGTCAAGGTGACGTTCACGCTCGACGACCAGACGGTCGCCCGGCTGCGGCAAGCGGCCGAGCGTCTGAACAAGCCGCAAAGCCAGGTCGTGCGCGAGGCGGTCCGCGACTATGCGGATCGCGTCGGCCGCCTGAGCGAGCACGAGCGGCTGCGCATGCTGTCGGCCCTTGACGCGATCGTCAAACGGAAGCCGACCCGCTCGACCGCGGACGTCGATCGCGAGCTGCGGGAGATTCGCGTCGCGCGGCGGAGCGGCGGCCGGCGACATCGTGCCTGACGCGCTCCACGTGATTCATCTCGATACGTCCGCGCTCGTCGACGCGCTGACCGGCGCCCGCCGGTCGGCGCCCGATCTGCGCCTCTTCATCGAGCGCGGCGAGCGGATTCAGCTGAGCGCGATCGTGCTGTACGAGTGGCTGCGCGGACCGCGGCAGCCCGGCGAGCTGAATGACCAGGAGCTGCTCTTTCCGCGCGACGGCGCCGTCCCGTTCGGCGCCACCGAAGCGGCGCGGGCGGCGCGGCTGTACACGCAGGTCACGCGGGCGCGCGGCCGGGAAATCGATCTGGCGATCGCAGCCTGCGCGATCGCCCACGGCGCCTCGCTCTGGACCCTCAACCGGGAAGATTTCGCCGACATCCCCGACCTGGTCCTGGCGGACGACGACAAGAAGAGAGGCGATCCGTAAGAGATGCTTGCTGCGGTCTTCGATTGAGGACGAGTGTGATCGGCAGCTCGGCGCCGCGGCCTTTCGTCGTGTTAACATCCGGCCGTTTCCGACGATCGAGCGCGGAACGCAGGCGGCCACATGAGATCTGATTCGAGAGTCACCAGACGAAATTTCGTCACGCGCGCGACGTTCGGCGCGGCGGGTGCGTGGCTTGTGCCGATCCGCACGACTGGGGCCCAACAGACCGGGTCAGCGCCGGGAACCGGCGATGCGCAGCTACTCGAGGATCTGGTAGCCGCCAACCGCATTCTCGCTCAGCACAGCATAGTTGACGCCTGGGGCCATGTCAGCGTGCGAAGCCGCCAGGTCACAAATCGCTATTTTCTCTCGCGCTCGTTGGCGCCTGCGATCGTCACACTCGCCGACATCATCGAGTTCGACTTGGACGGCAACGCCACCCGGCCGGACGCTCGCTCCTTCTACCTCGAACGGTTCATCCACGGCGAGATCTACAGAGCGCGTCCCGATGTCAACGCTGTGGTTCATTGCCACGCCCCGTCTCTCATTCCGTTCGGCGTGAGCACGGTGCCCCTGCGGCCGCTGTACCACCTTGCGGCCTTCATCGGAGGCGGCCTGCCGGTCTTCGAGATTCGTGAGAGCGGTGGAATGACCGACATGTTGGTCAATGATCGAGGCCGTGGTCGCGCACTGGCCCTGGCCCTTGGAAGCAGGCCGGCGGCTCTCATGCGCGGCCATGGCGCGGTTATCGTCGGTTCGTCCCTTCCCATCGCCGTGGGTCGCAGTATCTACCTGGACCTGAACGCCACGCTGCAAACCACCGCTATCGCTCTGGGCGGGCCCATCCGGTACCTCGATCCGCAGGAGGCCGGCAACGTGATGGCCGCCGGCGAGAATGGTGGATACGCACGAGGGTGGGAGCTATGGAAGCAACAGGCGACCTCGAAGTAGTCGTTCAGACAAATTAGGCTGCGTTCACCGGTGGATGCCAGCTCGATATTCGTTGCCTGACAGAACCATGTGGCTGGGGATCGCGGCCGCGCTTTCCCTGGGCCTCAGCCTCACACCCTGGGGCACGGTTCCGCTCTACCCCTTCAAGCTATTCACCACGTGGGTTCACGAGTGTGGTCATGCGCTCATGACCGTGTTGTTGGGCGGCAGCGTGAGCTCCATCATGATCGAACCGGACACCAGCGGTGTCACACGCAGCCTCGTTCCCGCCGGGCGCATTGCTCGCGGTTTTGTGGCCTCGTCCGGATATCTCGGCGCAAGCGTGGTGGGATGTCTCCTCATGGCCGCCACGCGCCTGGAGAAGTGGGCGCGCGCCATCGTTTGGGCCGTGGGCGCGTTGATGCTCTTCACGCTGCTCATCTGGATGAGGAACCTCTTTGGCTTTGTCGTCGTGCTCGCCTGGGGAGCTGCCCTTGTGACGCTGGCGCGCACGGCAACCGGACAGGCCTCGCGGTTCGTGCTGAGCCTTCTCGCAATCCAGGTGGCGCTCGACTCGGTCTACGACATTCGCGTCCTGTTCCACGTCGATGGCGGGCACTCGGACGCCGAGACCATGGCCAGCCTTTTCTTGTTGCCCGCCTGGCTGTGGGCCAGCGCGTGGATGCTCATGAGCGTGGGCATGCTCGGGTGGACGCTTTGGATGACGCGGATCCGGTACTCGCAGAGGGCTG
>QHWJ01000434.1:3734-5817 GCA_003222535.1 Acidobacteriota bacterium
ATCCCGAAGTCCAGGAAGCTCGTCCGGCTCATCGTGGACTTCGGAGATCACCGGCGCCGCATCATCGCCGGCCTCAAGACCGAGCGATCGAACCCCAGGGCGATCGAAGGAATGCAGAGCCTGTTCGTCGTGAACCTCGAGCCCAGGCCCATCATGGGCGAAGTGTCAGAAGGCCTGTTGTTCGACATCGGGTATGCGGATGGTGAAACTCCCTGCCTGGCCGTGCCGGAGCGGGTGGTTCCGAATGGTGTTCGCGCGGGGTAGACGGTCAGGCCTGTCTCCCGTGCAGCCGCAGCAGCACGTCGACTTCAGCGTAGCCGGATGGAAAGCCGACGCCGCTCGCCGACGCTCCCGCACGCAGTAACGCCTCGACCGACTCGGGTGAGCGCCTGTACGCCCAGTACGAGTCCACGCACGCGCGGACGGCAAGCGCCAGCGGCGTGCGTCCCTTGCCGTCGGGTACGTCGATGGGCGACCCGCGCTCGATGAGCAGCTTCACGACCGCGTGGTTCGCGCGCCACGACGCGACGTGAATCGCCAGGCTGCCCTTCGCAATGTCGAAATACCCGTCGCCTTCCTTGAACGGCGCAGCGACGTCCACGCCGAGATCGAGCAGTTGCCGAATGCCCTCCACGTTCCCGACGCCCGCGAACGACGCGAGGAGCCGGCCTCCTTCCGCCATCAGCTCACGCACCGACTGCGGCTCGTGCTCCGCGATGGAGCGGACGGCCGGCGCATCGTTTGTCGCGCAGGCAGCAAGCAGTTGCTCGACGGCGTCCAACTCGAGGGGAATGCCGCGGCGCTTGAACAGGGTGAGCACGTCACCACGTCCTCGTCGCGCGGCCATCGCGACCGCCGACTTGCCTGGCGATCCCTGCTCATAGCGGTCGGGGCGGGCCGCAACGAGCGTCGGGTCGGCGCCGTGGTCCAGCAGCACGTCGACGATCTCGAGCGCGTTGTCGCTCAGGATTGCGTTGTGCAGGGCGGTCTTTCCCCATCGCGTGTTGCGGTTGGGATTCACGCCGTGCTCGAGCAGCCACGCGACGGCGTCGCGGTCGTGCCAGTCGGTTTTGCGAAGGAGGATCATCGCGAGGCTGTCGTCGGTGAGCTTCCCGCTTTCAACGAGGATCTTCAGGGCGGCGTTGTCGTACGTTTCGGGCGCGTGATACGGCGTCTCCTCGTCGTTGGGGTCCGCGCCCCGCTCGACGAGCAGGCGCGTCAGCTCCGCGTGGTGGGCGATTCCGGCGGCCCCGTACAGCGCGCTCTCCCACTCGGGCTTCGGCTGATGGTTCGTCTCGAACCACCCGGTGTTCGCGCTGGCTCCGGCGTCGAGCAGCGCCGTCGCGGCCCGCACGAAGCTGTCCGACCGCGCGCGATCGAGCCGGAGATATCTCGAGAAACACAAGTACGTCAGCGCATCCCAGCCGCGGGGGCCGCCCTTCGCCGTGGCGCTGCCGCGATCGATCTCCAGGAACCGGCGTACGGCCGCATCGTCGCCGAGAATCGCGGCCGTATGGATGTTGCTCCTCGCGACCTCGGGGTGCGCGGCCAGGATCGCTTCCGCGCGCTCGAGCGTCCCCGACGCGTGCCCGGAGTCGAGCGGAACACACGCGCCCTCGATGAAGGCCGCCAGCGGATCGCTCTCGCTGATCGCGTCGGTCACGTCACTCCTCCCCTTGGGCGCAAGCTAGCAGGAATCGCCCGCGTGAAGCTGCGGCGGCGCAGCTCGCTCCGACCGCTCGGCTCAAAGCCTCGCGCTCCGTTTGTCTCGCGGAGGGCGAGCCTTTCAGGCGAGCCTGCGAATCGTACCGCAGGTCGCGACGAGGCTCGAACTGTCAACTGCTGCCCAGGCCGGCCGCTCAAGATCTGGCTATAATCTGGCCAGAATGGCGTTCGAGATCATCGTTGCGCCAGTCGCCGTCAAGTCGTTGCGCAAGCTTCCCGCACACATCCGAGCCGAGGTCAAGAGCATCACCCTGAGTTCTTGCGTCGTATTGCCGAGGCGCGTTCAGCAATTTATGAAGGTCGTGGAGTCCGACTCGAGGATGCATAGGGCGGCCGGTCCAGCACGCGAATGGAGCCG
>QHWJ01000292.1 GCA_003222535.1 Acidobacteriota bacterium
CTTCGCCTCAAACCGCCGAGTGACGCTTCGTCGGCGAGCGAATCTTCGTTACTGGGCGGCCGCCGTGCGGCCGCTAACTAAGACAGCTTCTAAAGCCCAACCGGCGAAAACTTGCCTCATTCGCTGCGACATTGGCTTTAGAAGATGTCTAGGATACCGGATGCTGACGGCCTTCGTCGAACGCCTCCGAGCGAAATAAGCGAACGGTCCGCAGCCGGGGCAGGTCACATCCGCTCGACGGCCGGCGCACGATTCAGGATCACCATGCGGCGCGGTTCAGTAAGAAGCGGTTCACCTCGAGCGCGATCGTGCGGGGTGGAAGCTCGCCGGCGAAGGCAAGGATCTTCGAGATCACGCCTGGAATGACGACCCGGCGTCCCCGCATCATGGCGCGATATCCGGCCATCGCGACCGCGCTGGCCGTCATTTGTGGAACGAGTCGGTACAGTCTGGTCTCCTGCGCACCGGATTTCTCTTCAAAAGCACTCTTCGTCAGACCGGGGCACAGCGCCGTCACCGACACCCCGGAGCCATCCAGCTCTCGGGCTATCCCTTTGGAGAACGACAAGACGTACGATTTCGTGGCGTAGTACACCGCCATCCGGGGGCCGCCCGGCTGATAGCCGACCATTGATGCCACGTTCAGAATCCGACCGCGATGTCGCGCGAGCATCCCGGGAAGCGCCAGTCTCGTGAGGGTGGTCAACGCCACCACGTTGATCATCTGCATCCGCCGCACCGCATCGAGTGATTCATCCTGAAAATCGCCGTACAACCCGACACCGGCGTTGTTCACGAGGACGTCGATGATGATGTTGGCCTTCGAGAGATCGGACCACAGATCGTCTGCCGCGCGCGGCTCGGACAAGTCTTTCGCATGCCAGGTCACGGGAACGCCGTAATCCGACTCGAGCTGTGCGGCCACGGCCTTCAGTCGCGCCTCGTCGCGCGCGACGATAACCAATGAGTGACCGTTTGCCGCCAGGGTCCGCGCCAGTTCCAGTCCGATGCCGCTGGAGGCGCCCGTGATGAGCGCGGTGCATGAATCTTCTGTTGTTCGCGATGTCATGAAGATCTCCTCGTCGTTCAATACATCTGATTGGGGAGTTTCAAGAGGCCCAGATCATATTCCAGTGGGGGTCGGGGTGTCGCGGTTCGGTCGGATCGACAACGGCACGGACCTGCCGGCCGGCGCACATCCAGTCAACCAATAGCCGGCGTGGGCCGTCGAACGCACTATGCCTGTTGATTTCCGCGATGCAGTCCGCGCGCTTCGCCGCGACCGGGCGTACACCCTCATCGTCATCGGCACTCTCGCGTTGACCATTGGAGCCACCACTGCCGTTTTCTCCATCGTCAACGGGGTGCTGTTGAAGCCGCTCGCGTACCGCGAGTCGCATCAGCTCGTAGCGGTCAAGGAGATCTGGCGCCAGCGGTCCGAGCGGACCTCAGCGTTCGAAGTGAACGAGCAGCACTTCGAGTACTGGCGCCATCACACGCGCACGTTCGAGTCGCTCGCGCAGTACATCGTGTTGCCCGCGAACCTGACGGGCGTTGGCGACGCGACGCAGATCAACGTGGGCCGCGTCAGCGGATCGCTCTTCGACGTGTTGGGGGTGCAGGCCGCGCTCGGCCGGACGCTGACGCCTGCCGACGAGCCGAGCGACCGGCCGGAAGTCGCCGTCATCACCGACGCGACATGGCGGCAGCGATTCGGCGCCGATCCCGGAATCATCGGCCGCGCGCTCGTGCTGAACGGAAAGCCGCGCGCGATTGTCGGCGTTCTGCCGCCTGACTTCCGTCTGCCCACAGAACGGCTCGCGTCAAACGGCGATGCGTTCGTGCCGATCCACATGGACGCGGAGCGCGTCGGCTGGTGGGGCGATCACAACAACGAGGCGGTCGGCCGGCTGCGCGCGGGGGAAACGCAGGAGCACGCGCGCGCGGAGCTCGATGTGCTGCAGGCGCAGGTCAGCGATATGGCGACGAGCGAAGCGCACGAGCCGGTGGCTCTCGCGAGCGCCGTCACGCCGCTCGCCGAGGCGCTCGTCGGCAAAGCGCGGCGCGGGTTGCTGCTGCTGCTGGGCGCGATTTGTGCAGTTCTCCTGATTGCCTGCTCGAACCTCGCAAACCTCTCGTTGACGCGCGCGGTCGGACGCCTGCGCGACGCCGGCATCAGGTCGGCGCTTGGCGCGAGCCGGTCGCGGCTCGTGGCGAGAGCCGCGATCGAGCAGCTGCTCCTGGCGGCGATCGGCGGCGCGCTGGGTGTGGCCGTCGCGTGGGCGGCGCTCCGAGTGTTCGTTCGCACCGCGCCGATCGATCTGCCGCGCGTGAACGAGGCGGCGATCGACGTCTCCGTCGTCGCGTTCGCCGCGGGGATTTCGCTGATCTGCGGCGCCGTCGTCGCGATCCTGCCTGTGTGGCGCACGGCGCACCGCAACCTCGAGCAGACGCTGCGAGCCGGCGCACTGACGGCCACGAGCGATCGCGGGGGCCTACGGGCGCGAGCCGCGCTGCTCGCGCTGCAGGTCGCGTTGTCACTGACGCTGTTGGTCGTCACCAGCCTTCTGGGCGCCAGTTTCACGCGGCTCATGCAGGTCGACCGCGGGTTCGCCTCCGAGCGCGTGCTGTTGGTGCCGGTCTCGCTATCGCAGAGTCGATATGCGACGGAGCCGGCGCTGATTGCCGTCTACGATCGACTGATCGCCGCCGTCCGCGTGTCGCCCGGCGTCGCCGCGGCGTCGCCGATTTCGGCGCCACCGCTCGGCGGCTCCGGACAGGTGAACACCGTTGTGCCCGAGGGCGGCGCGCGTCCGCGATCGGAATATCCCAGCGCAAACTTCCGCTTCGTCGGTCCCGGGTTCTTCCGGACCATGGGTATTGCGGTGCTCAGCGGGCGGCCGTTCACCGATGCGGAACGTCCGCCGCGGCACGCGATGCCGGCGCTCGTCTCCGATCGCACCGCGGCGCGTCTGTGGCCGGGGCAGGATGCCCTGGGGAAGCGGTTCAGCCGCGGCCTTCCCGGCGAAGACGGGTTCGAGGTCGTCGGCGTCGTCGCCGACGCGAAGATCACCTCGCTCGAGCGGACACCCCCGCTCATCGTCTATCTGCCGTACTGGTGGCGCGCCCGATCGACGACCTCGCTGCTCGTCAAGACGGCTGGCGATCCTGCGTTGGTCATGCCGTCGCTGCGGCGTGCGGTGCGTGAGATCGATCCGGACATCGCCATCGGAAACGCGCGGCCGCTCGACGCGCTCGTCGACGCGTCGGTCGCGGCGCGCCGCTACCAGATGCAGCTATTTGTCGCCTTCGGCATCGTTGCGCTGTTCATCGCTACGCTGGGCGTCTATACCGTGACATGGTACGGCGTAACGCAGCGTCGGCGCGAGATGAATATTCGCGTTGCGCTCGGCGCACGGTCGCGGCAGGTGATCGCGATGGCGATGAGGCAAGGCGTCGCCGCAATAGCCGCTGGCGTTGTCGCAGGCACCGGTGCCGCGCTCGCGATCGGAGGCCTCGTCGCGAGCTTGCTCTTTGACGTCCGCCCGCGCGATCCTCTCGTGCTCAGCGCGGCCGTTGGTGTCATCGCGAGCACGGGAATTGTCGCGTGCCTCGTTGCGGCGCGGCGCGGACTGGTCATCGACCCGGCGTCGGCGCTGCGAGAGGAGTGACATTGCTCTTCACGCTCGTGCCTCGGCACGGCCGGGCCATGGCTCTCAAGAGCGCGGTGGTGGGCGCACTTGGTAACGCGACGCGGAGATGAAGAAGGACAGCGGATCGGCCGGCGCGACGCCGTACAACAAGCCGGAGACGAGCCGCGTGAGCGCGAACGCGGCCGCGATGCCGATATTCCGCCGGTCGACAGCTGCGCGCCCTCGCCGACGACCATGACGACGACGTCAGCCGGGCAGCACCGAGGGCCATGCGAATGCCGATTTCGGTCGTCCGCCGCGACACCGTGTACGCGATCACGCCCTAGAGAGATCCGCCGCCGCGAGCACCAGCGCCAGCGTCGCGCACGATGCGAGCATCACCGTCCGGAAGCGCGGCTGCGATGCCCGCCGCAGCGCTCTTCCCAACCTGACGCGTCGACCGACAGCTCGACCCCCAACATTGAGCAGCTTCGCAAGGCCGAGATGGGCGTGGCGGCTGGTCGGATTCTGTTCGACCAATTCCTGCCATGCGGCGATGTCTGCATCAACGCGGTCGAGCCGTTGACTAGCAAGTCCAGCAGAACGGTCCAAACTGTAATGTTCGCGCGTGACAACCTGCAGAATGTTCCAGACGGATCAATTACGCCGACGACTCCCACATCCGTCCGGTTCCGGTATCGAACGATCTGTCCTGGCCCAGGGGCCGATACGTTCGTTCCAGCAGACATCAGCCGGGAGTAGACGACTGCTGATCAATCGCTTTTACAACTGACCAGCCTTTTGCGCTGTCGCGCTCCTGTCTTCGTACTACTTTGTCAGATGACAACAGCTATTTGTACGAGGCGCGCTCCACCGGGGCGCCGCGCAGATACACAGACGAGATCCTCCGCGTGTTGGTGATGTCATCCAGCGGGTTCGCGTCCAGCACGAGGAAGTCGGCGCTCTTGTTCGCTTCGATTGTGCCAGCGTCGGTCAGTCTGAGAAACTGCGCACCGTTACGCGTGGCGGCCACGATCACCTGCATCGGCGTCATCCCGGCGGCCACCATGTCAGCCATTTCCACGTGCGGCGCGTACGGCGTATTCCCGTCGGTCCCGACGACGATCCGCACGCCCGCGGCGCTCATCTTCGCGAGGTTGCGCGCCTGGATGCCCCAGAATGCCTGGGCGTCCGGTCGATTGGTGTTGCCCTTCTGAAGCGTTTCGAACTCGGCCGCCGGGAGGCTCTGCCGCAGCCAGTCGATCTCTGCGACCACCCCGCGATCGGGCATGTTCGGCCCGAGGACCAGATCGTGATGCTGTTTCACGAGCGCCATGAACTCATCATCGAGCTCCTTGTCGCGCACGCCGTGCGCGAACGCGTCGAGGCCGGCGCGCAGCGTGGCCTTCGCATCCTCGAGCGTGTAGATGTGCGCGATGACGCGAAGGTGATTCTTGTGCGCTTCATCGATGACCGCGCTGTAGAGCTCGGCGGAAAGCTTCTTCACCGTGCCCATGCGGTCGTCGACCCAGATCTTGATGATGTCGACCTTCTTGGCCGCGTCTTCCTGCACGGCCTTGCGTGCTTCCGCAGTCGTCGTCACCCAGTACGGCGCGGTCGTGCGCCCCGGTTCCGGCGCCGTGATCCCGCGGCCGGCCGTAAAGAACCTCGCCAGGCCCGGCATTGTCTGTGCGCGAACCTGGAATAACACGTCCGTCGTGTCCTGACCGAGACTCAGCGCTGCCCCGATCCCGAAGTACGCCCGTCGGCGCAGGTCGTCGATGAGCATCTGGCGCGTCTGGCTCAGATGGGTGTGCGTGTCGATGATCGCCGGCATCACCGTCTTGCCGGCGAGGTTCACGCGTGTCGCGCCCGCGGGCACGCGCACGTCGGCGGCCCTGCCGACCTGCACGAAGCGGGCGCCGTTTACGACGAACGACGCGTTCTCGATCGGCGTGCGCCCGTCACCAACGATGACGCGTGCGCCTTCGAAGACCGCGACGCCGGTTGCCGGCGCCTGTCCGAGGGCTGTCACCGACGCCGCCGCAACCGCGACCAGAACAAGTCGTTTCACGACGCCCTCACTGCTGCTTTTCGTCGGTGTTCGTGGCCTTCGCCGACTTCGCCTTACGCTCCGCCTGCAGCGCCTTGTACTCCTCGTCGTTGAAGTACGTGACGTTCATCCAGGCGTGCGCCATTTCGTCGACCGTGCGGTCGCCGAAGCCCACCCACTGATCCGGATCCGGGTTGTTCTTATTCGCCTTCGTGTTGTCGTACCAGGCCGACACGTGGACGACCGTGCCCTTCGGCAGCAGCGGCGCGGCATCGTCGTCGTAGATGTAGTTCGTCATCCAGTTGAAGTTGAAGTTCCCGACATAGCTGAGGACCTGCCGGCTGCCGTCGGGCAGAATCGCTTCGACCTGCATCGACTTCCCGCGCAGATGAAAGTGCGGCTGGAAGTTTTCGATGAGCGCGTTCTCCTTCAGGACGGTGAAGCCTTCCGTCATCGCCATCGAGTTGGGCGGGATGTCGAGCATCTTCGCTCGATCGATGCCCGTGAAGCCGACGAGGTAGCTGCGCTTCTTCGGCTCCTCGCCTTTCTTGTAGAGCCAGATGCCGATTTCCGAGCCGCCGGTGATCTCCTCGCCGACCGCGTGAATGTGCTGGTCCCACGTAATCGTCTCGCCCGGCAGCATCAACTTGCCCGTGCCGGGCCGATACAGATCGTAGCCCTTGCCGATCGCCCACTCCATCAACTGCGGCCGGCTGTTCACGATGGCGTCGGGATCGTTGCCCGGACCGCGACGGGGACCAGTCGCGGTGAGCGTATTGACGGAGTCGGGATCGTCCTTCAACACCAGGTGCGCGATCGAGTGATGGATGATCTTGCGCGCCTTGAGGCTGGTCGGACGGATCTCGACCATCTTCACCCAGCGCGGCTCGGTAAGGGGAATCTCCGACATCGGGCGGTACCAGACGTCCTGGTGCTCCGCCGGCATCGTGTACTCCGACGACCGGACGATGAGATCAGGCGGACCGTAGCCGTCGCGCACCGCTTTCCACTCATTGTCGGTGACGAGCGGCCTGGGTGGCGGCAGATCCTTCGGATCGCCCTGCAGCGCTCCGCCGTCGACCCAGCGGACGATCGTGTCGACCTGATCATCGCTGAGCGACATGTCGTTCTTGAATTTCTGCACGCCGACGCTGCGGTCGATATGCCACGGCGGCATCTGCCGCGTCGCGACGCGCTCCTTGATCGATCGCGCCCAGGGCCGTGCGTCCTGGTAGGTGATGAGCGACATCGGCGCGATGGAGTTCGGCTGATGACACTCCTGACACTTCGCTTGAAAAATCGGCGCGACGTCGGTGGAGAATGTCACCGGCTTCGAAGTGTCCCCGTCGGCAGGGGCGGCGGTCGCCAGACCTGAGACGATGAACGATGCCGCGAGGGTCAGCACACCTGTCCGGAGCGAGAGACGGATCATAAGCCCACTCCTTTTGTCGAGGGATTCTAGCACTTCCGCTTCGCGCGGCACGAGTTCCCGTTTCAGGCCGACAGCTATCTTCCGTGACGGATGGACCGGAGGCGGCCGGCCATTGCCCGCCGGACCAGTAACGAAGCTTCGCCTCAAACCGCCGAGTGACGACGAGCGGTCGGTCCTGCGAATCTTCGTTACCAGGCGGCCGCTGTGCGGCCGCGAAGACAGCTTCCAAGGCCACACCGGCGAAAACTTGCTTGATTTCGCGAGAACACGGCTTTAGAAGATGTCTGGCAAGGTATGCTGACCCGTGTCTGCGAGCCCGAGAGAAACCCGACGCGGGAGAAAGATCACCATGGCAAGGAGTGTTGAAGAAAGCTCGATGCCGGCCGTCACGTCCGCGACGACCGTCCCGCTCTGGATAAATGGCGCGCGCACGGCATCGCGCTCGACGAGGAGGGGCGATGTCACCAACCCCGCGACCGGTCAGGTCGTGCGCGTTGTCCCGTTCGCCAACCGGGAGGACGTCGACCTTGCCGTGAAAGCGGCGGTCGCCGCTTATCCAGGATGGCGGTCGACCCCGGCCCTTCGCCGGGCGCGGATCCTGACGCGGTTCCGCGAGCTCATGGAGCAGCATCAGAAGCAGCTCGCGCTGATCATCAGCGAGGAGCACGGGAAAGTATTTCTCGACGCGATGGGCTCGGTGCAGCGTGGCATCGAAGTCGTCGAGTTCGCCGCCGGCGCGCCCCATCTTCTCAAGGGCGAGCACGCCGGGTCCGTCGGCCGCGGAGTGGATGCCCATTCACGGCTCCAGCCGCTCGGTGTGTGCGCGGGCATCACCCCATTCAATTTTCCGGCGATGGTTCCGCTCTGGATGTTCCCGATCGCCCTTGCCTGCGGGAACACGTTCGTGCTGAAACCATCGGAAAAAGATCCCTCCGCCAGCGTTCGAATGGCCGAGCTGCTGAAAGAGGCGGGCCTGCCCGACGGCGTCTTCAACGTCGTGCACGGTGACAAGGAGGCGGTTGACGCCATTCTGCATCACCCCGACGTCAAGGCGGTTTCATTCGTCGGCTCCACGCCGATCGCCAGATACATCTACTCGACCGCGGCGGCCAGCGGGAAACGCGTTCAGGCCCTCGGCGGCGCGAAGAATCACGCCGTGGTCCTTCCGGATGCGGACCTGGAATTCACGGCCGACGCGCTGATCGGCGCCGGCTACGGATCGGCCGGCGAACGGTGCATGGCGATCTCGGCCGTCGTCGCCGTGGGAGGCGCGGGAGACGCGCTCGTCGCGAAGCTCGCGGAGAAAGCGCGGGCGTTGAAGACAGGCTGTGGCACGGCTGAAGGGATGGATATGGGCCCCCTGATTACGCGAGCCCACCGCGACAAGGTCAGCAGCTATGTCGATGCCGGCGTCCACTCCGGCGCGACGCTCGTCGTCGACGGGCGCGGGCTGAGGGTGGCGGGCTTCGAAGACGGATTCTTCCTCGGACCGTCCTTGTTCGACCATGTCACGCCGGAGATGACAATTTACAAAGACGAGATCTTCGGACCGGTGCTCGTCGTGCTGCGCGTGGATACGCTGAACGAGGCGATCGAGCTCGTCAATCGCAATCCGTACGGCAACGGCGTCGCGCTCTTCACCAGTTCGGGCGGCGCCGCCCGGCGCTTCGAGGAGGAGATCGAGGTCGGCATGGTCGGGATCAACGTGCCGATACCGGTGCCCATGGCGTTCTTCTCGTTTGGCGGCTGGAAGCAATCACTCTTCGGCGACCTGCACATGCACGGGCTCGAGGGGATCTATTTCAACACGCGGACCAAGGCCGTGACGACGCGCTGGCCGAACGAGGACGCGGCGTCGCCAGGCTTCATCATGCCGACGCTCGGTTGACTTCCTTGCGGCCGATGCCCAGCAGGTGCGCGCTCGCGCCGAGGATGGATGGTTCGGCTTCGAGCCGACGCGCGGCGTCCATCACATCCTCCCTGAGCACCGGATCGTCCCAGCGCTCGTCGAAATCGTGAAGGATCCAGGCTGGGCCTTCCACGCCCAGCACCGACACCTCCGCCAGACCCGTCGCACGCAGTTCCGACGAAAGCTCGTCAGGCCGGTGGAAGAACGCGGTCGTGAAGTAGTCGATCCGCTCGGTGCCGTTGCGATGCTGTCCGTCGGTCAGGTCGCGATTGCGAATCGCGAGGAAGCGCGGATCCCGCGTCAGGTTGCGGGCAAGGCCGTCGAGCGTCGAGGCGTAGCGCGAGATCGCCGCGACGGCGACGAGGCCGCCGGGCGCCGCGACGCGGAACGCCTCGACGAGCGCGGCCGCGCGGTCCCGGGCCTCGGTGAGGTGGTAGAGCGGGCCCATCACGAGCACGGCGGCGGCCGACATCGATTCCTGCGGCAGCGATCGCGCGTCCGCCACGGTCAGCGACGCGATGCGTTTTGTCGCGCGCTCGTTGCGCCGGCGCGCCTCCTCGACGAGCCGCGCGCTCGCGTCGACGAGGTGGACGTCGTAACCCTGCCCGGCCAGCCAGAGCGAGTACGCGCCGGCGGCGCCGCCGACGTCGACGATGCGTGCCGGGGCGGGCGGCAGGACGCGCGAGAGGATCTCCTTGGTCCGCTCGAGCTCGAGGCGCGACGCGCCGGTCGTCAGCCGCGATTCTTCCGCGAACGTCGAGTAGTACGTCGAGACTTCAGCCGGGAGTTCAGCCATCGCTTCAGGCCGTTCGATAGACACGGCGACCCTGAAAGGGTCGCCCTACACCAACACGATCAATGCCTGAAAGGGTCGCCCTACACCAACACGATCAATGCCACTTCCGAGCGACCGCTGACCGGCAGAGCAACCAACGATCAACGCAGAGCCCGCAAAGCCCGCAGAAATTACGCGGCGCTCACACGAATTCCAAATTCCAAATTCCTAATTCTGAATTGCTTTATTCATGTTTAAGATAGACCCCCTGGAGAGTCAGGAAGGAGTCGGAAGGACATGATCATGCGTGTTGCCAGGATCCTCTTCTCGCTCGCGGCCATCGCAGGCAGTGCAGCCGTCGCATCCGCTCAGGGCAATCCCACGGGGACGATTTCGGGCCATGTGAGCGACCCCGACGGCCTCGCGGTGCCCGGCGCCGCCGTCACGGTGGCCTCGCCGGTCCTTCAAGGTCTGCGCACGGCCACGACCTCGTCCAACGGCGACTACATCATTCCATTCCTGCCGGCCGGCGACTACGAGGTCACGTTCGAGCTGCAGGGATTCAGGACCGTCAAAAGGACCATCGGCGTGAAGATGGCCGAAACGCAGCCGCTGAACATCACCTTCGCGCTGGCGGCCGTCGCCGAGAGCGTCACCGTCGCCGGCCAGTCGCCCGACGTCGTTCTCTCCTCCACGGTGGCGAGCAACTTCAGGAAAGAGCAGCTCGAGCTGCTGCCGGTGGGCCGCGCGCTGAACGACGCCGTGCTGCTGGCGCCCGGCGTCTCGGGAACCGGCCCGAGCGGCAACATCATGATGGCGGGCGCGCTCTCGTTCGAGAGCCAGTATCTGATCAACGGCGTGGTCGTGAACGAGAACCTCCGCGGCCAGGCGCTGAACCTCTTCATCGAGGATGCCGTCCAGGAGACGAAAGTGTCGACCGGCGCCATCTCGGCCGAGTACGGCCGCTTCGGCGGCGGCGTCGTCAACATGATCACCAAGTCGGGGGGCAACAGCTTCAGCGGATCGCTCCGGACGACCTTCAACAACGACGCCTGGCGCTCGCTGACGCCCTTCCCGACGGATCAGACCGTGAACAAGATCGCGCCGGTCTACGAGGGCACGCTCGGCGGCCCGATCAAGCGGGACCGGATCTGGTTCTTCGGCGCCGGGCGGTTCACGAAGCCTGAAACGAGCCAGACGCTGTCGGTCACCGGCATCAACTACGCGACGAGCACCGATGAGCGGCGCTACGAGGGCAAAGTCACCTACGCGCTGAACACGGGCAACAACGCCAGGTTCGGGTACACGAAGCGGACGACCAGCGTGGCGAACAACCGCTTCGGCACGATCATGGATCTGGCGAGCCTGTACGACAATTCAACGGATCAACACCTGTACACCGCGAACTACACGAGCGTCGTCAGCAACACCTTCTTTCTCGAGGGTCAATACTCGCGGAAAATCTCGGCGACGATGGACACCGGGTCCCGCTTCACCGATCTCGTGAAGGGCACTCCCATATCGGATCGCCAGAGGCTCGTCGGTACCGCCAATCCGGTGTTCAACTCGCCCACCTTCTGCGCGGTATGCGGCGGGGGATGGCTCGAGCATCGCGACAACTGGGACTGGTTCGGAAAAGCGAGCTACTTCCTGTCCACGCAGAAACTGGGCTCGCACAATTTCGTCGCCGGCTTCGACAACTTCAAGGAGTGGCGGAAGAACGACAACTGGCAGTCCGGCAGCCAGTACAACATCGCCGCGACGTCGACGATCATCGACGGCTCGACGATTTACCCGGTGTTCAGGAACGACAACACCACGTTCATCAACTGGCTGCCGATCCTCCAGCAAAGCGTCGGCAACGACATCCGCACGTACTCGGCGTACCTCAACGACGCGTGGCGCTACAGCAGCCGCCTCTCGTTCAACCTCGGCGCCCGCTTCGATCTCAACCGCTCGAAAGATCAGAGTGGCACGGCCGTCGTCAGGGATTCTCAGTGGAGCCCGCGCGTCGGCCTGACCTGGGATCCGGGAGGCGATGGGAAGTGGAGCACGAGCGCCGGTTTCGCCCGTTACGTGTCCGGCATCAGCACGGCGCTCGTGGACGCCGGGTCGGCCGGCGGCCGGCAGGCGAGTATTGGTTCTTCGCCAACGGCGGGAACAATCGCACGACGCGGACCACGCCCAATATTCCGGGCCTCAGCACCAGGGTCAGCAGCGATGTGACCTCGCCCAGCGTCAACGAGGTCTCGCTGGGAGTCCAGAACCAGGTGCGGCGCGGCGCCTGGCGCCTCGACTACGTGCACCGGAAGTCGGCGGACATGTACGGAGACTTCCTGAATCTGTCGACGGGACGCGTGACCGACTCGGCGGGACGCCCCTTCGATCTCACGCTCGTGAGCAACTCGCCTCAAGCGAAACGCCGGTACGACGGGCTGACGGCCGACGCGCGGTACCGGTTCACGTCGCTGCAGGTCGGCGGCAACTACACGCTGTCCCGAACGTGGGGCAACTTCAACGGCGAGAACGTGGGAAGCGGCCCGATTCGCGCGACGTTCGACACGTTCGCCGAGTACCGGCAGGAGAGTTGGAACTTCCCCACCGGGTACAACCCGGGCGACCAGCGGCACAAGACGCGTGCGTGGCTGGCCTACACGGTTCCGATGCGGGAGACGCTCGGTCACGTCGAGGTGGGCGTGCTGCAGCGCGCCGATTCGGGTGTGGCCGTCGACGTCAACGGCTCGGTCGACACGCGGCCGTACGTGACCAACCCGGGGTACGTGACGCCGATCTCGAACGTCGCGTATTACGTCATCCCGCGCGGAGAGTTCCGCTGGGACAGCACATTCAGCACCGATCTCGCGATCACGTGGGGAAAGAAGCTCGGGCAGGCCGGCAGGAGCGAAGTGTTCTTCCGCGGGATCGTCAGCAATCTGACCAACAACACCGCCCGGCAGCGCGGGGACATCAACATCAACACGCGTTTCAACAACACCGCCTTCCAGGCGTTCAACCCGTTCACGACCGCGCCGGTGCAGGGCGCGAACTGGGACTACAGTCCGACGTTCGGTCAGCCGCAGGCGTTCGACGACTACCAGCCGGCGCGCCAGTTCGGTTTTTCGGCGGGTTTGCGTTTCTAGCGGGGACGCGACCGCTCGGCGTGCCGGTGCAGCTCAGCCACGAAAGAGCGAAAGGCACGAAACACACGAAAGAGAAGACCTAACTTCCTGCCGGCGAAGCGGGGCAGCCACGACATCAAGCTTGGCTACGAGTACATCCTGAACCACTATCGGCAGGTGATTAACGGCCAGTCCGGCCCCATTCAGTACCTCCCGCGCAGCGGTCAGATCGACCAGATCCAGCTCGCCGACGTCGGCCGGTACGCCGATTTGGGCGACAGCTGGCAGCCGGGCTACGACAACAACTCGATGTTCTCGCTGTTGGCGCAGGACCGGTGGGCGCCCGACGATCGGCTGACGATCTACGGCAACAACTTCACGTCGCTCAATCCAAGCGGCGCGGACGTGTGAACAACCCTTTCGGCACGATAATGAATCCGGCCGGCCGGCGCGCCAGTTCGGTTTCCGGCGGGCTTTCGTTTTTCAGGCAAGGAGCGGAGAAATGACGACAACTGACAGGCTCCCGGTCCAGGCCCTGGTGCTCGCGACGAGCATGTTCATCATCACCGCACCCGCATTCGCGCAAACGAGCCTGGCGACGCTGCGAGGCAAAGCGATGGACCAGCAGGGTGGCGTGCTGCCCGGCGCGACCGTCACGGTCCGGCACGTCGAGACGAATACGACCAGGACCAGCGTCACGGAAGCGACCGGCCAATACTTTCTGCCAAGCCTGCCGGCAGGCACGTACGAGCTCACCGTCGAGCTCTCCGGCTTCACAACCGCGAAGCGCACGGACGTGGTCCTGCGCGTCGGCCAGGAAGCCGAGATTGACGTCGTGCTCGGTATTGGCACGGTTCAGGAAAATGTGACGGTCGCCGGCCAGGCGGCCCTCATCGAGACGCAGCACGTCGTCGGCGCGTTCATCGACACGGCGAGAGTCGAAAACCTGCCAACCGTCAACCGCAATTTCGCCGATCTCGCGCAACTGGCGCCAGGCGTCAGTTCCACAGGCGGGTCGTCGATGGGGTTTTCGGCAGCCGGGCAGCATCAGTACCAGAACAATGTCTTCGTCGACGGCGCCACCAATGCCATGCAGTTCTATGGGACGCAGGCAGAGTCGTTTCCTCAGGATTGGATCCAGGAATTCCAGGTGATGACCAACGGGTTCTCGGCGGAGTTCGGAAACGCGTCGGGGGCCGTGTTGAACGTGATTACGCGGAGCGGCACCAACACAATCCAGGGGCGCGCGTACGGTTTCTTCCAGAACGGGCGCCTCAACAGCACGCCGTACTCGGGCCACTTCACCAACGGCGTCCCGGTCTTCCTCGACACGACACCGCCGTTCAATCAGCGCCGGGTTGGCGTGTTTCTCGGCGGGCCCCTCGCTGCGAACAAACTGTTTTATTTTGCCGGCGTCGAAAGTCTCGACAACAGCGCGACGACGAGCCTGTCGATTTCCGATTACTGGCGCAACCAGGGTGTCGCGTCAGTCATTCCGACCAGCAACACGCGCAGGCCGTACATCGTCAAGGCCGACTGGAAC
>QHWJ01000293.1 GCA_003222535.1 Acidobacteriota bacterium
CATCACGTCGAACATCGCGGGAAAGTATGGCGATGCCCTCATCAACGACGTCGCGCATCGGGGCCTGTACTCCGAAAAGAACTATCCGGGCGCGGCGTTCGGCTCGAGCGTCACGGGCGGGCTCGAAGGGGAAACCAACTTCTACTTCACCGACAGCTTCACGCTGGTGAAGGGTCGACATCAGGTGAAGCTCGGCGGACAACTGGCCCGCGTGACGATGTACATGGACATCGATGGCTCGCAAAAAGCCCGATGGGGCTTTACCTCCGACCGCGTATTCAACATCAACGACCCTGCGAGCTATCCCACCACGTTGTCGCTCGCGATTGGAACGGCGAAGGACATCGAGGGGCATACGAACGGGGGACTGTTCGTCCAGGACACCTGGCAGATCAGGAACAATCTCACGCTCAACCTCGGGCTCCGGTACGACGTGGACAACTCCATCCTGACGGGAAACCAGTTCGTCGACGCGTACAACCAGCGTTTCGTCGCCGCGTTCGGCGGCCCCGCGCCGCTCACCGAGGTGCAGCGGGATCTGAACAATGTGGCGCCGCGCCTGGGGCTCGTCTGGCTTCCCACCTCCGACCGCCGCACCACTGTCCGTGGAAGCGGCGGCATCTTTTACGATCAGTCTCACTTCAACTACAACGACGTGTACATCAACCAGACGCTCCTGGCCATCCGCAGGTACTCGTTCAATTCCAACGATTCGACGACGAACCCCTTCTTCAATGCGGCCGATCCGGCTGGAAGCGCTCTGAGGCTCCGCGCGTTTCTGGCCCAGAACTTTCCGGACTGGCCCGACTTTTCTCAGCTGGGTGCGGGTGGGCAGTTCATCAGCCGAATGGCCCCCGACTTCAGGATCCCATACACCATCCAGGTCACCGGCGGCCTGACCCACGAGCTCCGCTCCAACGTATACGTCCAGGCCGACTACGTGCACTCGACCGGGAAGGACGCGGTCTTGTCGAGGAACGTCAACGTCCAGCATGTGGCCGGTCGTTTCGTCACCAGAGGATCGAAGCTGCGTCTCGGCAGTTCGTACACGCTGGCGAAGACGTTCTCGAATACGTTGGCAACCGGTGTCGGCGGCGGCGCCGCCACGAACCCGCTCGACCTGTCGATCGACGAGGGCCCGGCCAACGAGGACCGGCGGCACAACTTCGTGTTCGACGGCTCCTACCTCCTGCCGCTCGATTTCCAGGTGGCCGCCATCTGGCGCTATTCGAGTCCGCTGCCCTTCAGCGTGACGAGTTCGACAGTCGTCTTCGCGCGCCCGGAGCCGCGCGGGTCGCGGCGAGGGGACAACTACAAGAGCCTCAACCTTCGCGCAAGCAAGATTTTCAAACTTGGAGGCCGGATTACGGCTACCGGCTTCTGGGAAGCGTTCAATGTGCTGAACACGGACAATTTCACGAGCTATCAGGGAAGCCTCCAGTCCTCACAGTTCGGCCAGCCGCAAGTCGAGTTCCCGAGGCGCCAGCAGCAGGTCGGCTTCAAACTGGATTTCTAGCAGCGTGTCCGAGTGAGTAACGCCGCCCTGGAACGCAAAGGCCGCGAAGGCCGCTAAGAAGTGCGTTGGATCGTGACGTTCGCTCCAGAGGAGACCTTCATGAGAAGCTTTTCGGTAGGGACGATCGCGCTGCTGTTGCTCGCGGAACCAGCGGTTGCCCAACAGCAGCGTGCGGCGCCAGAGGTTGCGCCCAGCCCCGTGATTGCCATCAGAGCCGGCCGATTAGTGGATAATCGGCTCTATCGGTACGACGGCGGCACGTTCAGGGAAGTGGCCGCCGAATTGGGTCTGGCCGACCTGCCCGACACCAGGGCTGCGGCGTGGGGCGACTTCAACGGAGACGGTCATCTGGATCTCTACGTCGGGTTCACCAGACGATCGGGGATTCCCAACAAGCTGTATCGCAACGACGGGAACGGCAGGCATTTCACCGAAGTCGGCCATGCGCTGGGCGTCGACGCCGTCGGCGAGACCCGTCAGGTCAGCTGGATTGACTACGACAACGACGGCAGGACGGATCTCTTCGTCGCGTTCAGAGACGCGCCGAACATGCTGTTCCACAATGACGGCGACCGTTTCATCAACGTCGCCAGGGAAATGGGAATCGATGATCCGCGCAAGACCGTTGGCGCGGTCTGGTTCGATATGAATGAGGACGGGCGCCTCGATCTCTTCGTCGCCAATCGAGACGCGCCGAACATGCTGTTCCACAATGACGGCGACCGTTTCATCAACGTCGCCAGGGAAATGGGAATCGATGATCCGCGCAAGACCGTTGGCGCGGTCTGGTTCGATATGAATGAGGACGGGCGCCTCGATCTCTTCGTCGCCAATCAGGATGGCACGCTGAACGGCCTCTTCAGAAACGACGGGTCGCGGTTCGTGGATGTGGCGCACGAGCTGAAGATGGACGCCGATGGCCGTCCAGAGAACTTTGGCAGCAATGGCCCGAGCGTCATTGACTATGACAACGACGGCCGTCTTGATCTCTTCGTGGCCGGTTACGGCCGCAACTTCCTGTACCGCAATGACGGCGGTGGAAGATTCACGGATGTGAGTGGGGACGCTGGCGTCGCGGGCGGCGAGAAAGCGACGCCATCGAGCTGGGGCGACTACGACAACGATGGCCGCCCGGATCTCTATGTATCGTCCTATGTCGACAGGCCGGTCAACGAGCGCGACTATCTGTACCACAACGACGGGAATCACTTCAGGGATGTACTCCCGCCCGGGTTTGTCAAGCGCGGGGCCACGCACGGCATTCAATGGGTCGATTTCGATGGCGACGGCGCGCTGGACATCGTCATGGCGAACAACAACCCGGAAGGCAATCTGTCTCTCTATCGCAATCTGCTGCCGCCGGAGCGCGCCCGGCGATCAGTCCAGGTGCTCGTGCTCGACGACAAAGGCCATTACACGCGAGCCGGCTCGGAAGTGCGGATCTACGCCCCGGGCACACGCAAGGTTCTCGGCAGTCG
>QHWJ01000294.1 GCA_003222535.1 Acidobacteriota bacterium
CGCCGACCCTGATGGTGACGGCCCACGGCACGTCCGAGCGGACCCTCGCGCGGACCCGCGCCCTGGGGCTGACCGTGGTCGAAGCCACGTGCCCGCTCGTACACGTCGCGCACCGCGCCGTCGCGGCCCTCGCGCGCGAGGGCTACCACGTCGTCATCGTCGGGCAACGCGACCACGTGGAGGTGCGCGGTCTCACCGGCGATCTCGATCGCTTCGACGTCGTGCTCGAAGACGACGACGTCCTCGCGCTCGAGGAGCATCCACGCCTCGGCGTGGCGGCCCAGACGACGCAGGCGGTCGAGAAAGTGCGGCACCTGGTCGACCTGATCCGACGGCGATTCCCGCAATCGGACGTGCGCTTCCTCGACACGGTCTGCAAGCCGACCAAGGAACGGCAGTCCGCGGCGGTCGAGATGGCACGCCAGGCCGACGTCGTAATCGTGGTCGGCGGCCGGTCGAGCAACAACACGCGCGAGCTGGTAGAGACCTGTGCGCGCTACTGCGCCCGCGTGCATCACGTGCAGATCGACGCAGACGTCCGCCCCGAATGGTTCGATGCCGCGAAGGTCGTGGGACTGACGGCCGGCACCTCGACGCCGGACGACGTCATCGACCGCGTCGAGGCGCGCATCCGTCAGGTCGGGGCGCGGACGCCATGCGTCGCGGGCGTCGCGGAGGGGCTGCAATGACCGGTCACCTCCCGGAGCGAACGCGCTGGGCGATCGTCATGGCCTTCGCGATCGCGATGGGCTGGGTCGAAGCCGCAAGCGTGTTTTACGTCCGCGCGCTCGTCGATCGGATCGAGCCGTACCAGGCAGACCCGCTGCCGATGAACGGAGCGCTTGGCAACGTCGAATTGTGGCGCGAGGCGGCCACACTTGTGATGATCGCCACGCTGGGGGGGCTCGCCGGGCGCACGTGGCGCCGTCGCGCCGGTTACGCGGCGCTTGCGTTCGGCGCCTGGGACATCTTTTATTACGTCTTCCTTCGCCTCATCTCGGGCTGGCCGAGGACGCTGATGGACTGGGACATCCTGTTCCTGCTGCCGCTTCCATGGTGGGGGCCCGTGCTCGCGCCAGTCAGTATCGCGCTGGTGATGATCCTGTGGGGCACGCTCGCGACGCAGTCGGGTGACGGTACGGCCGACGCCCGCTGGGCGTGGGCGCTTGCCGGCGTCGGGATCGGGCTGGCGCTCGCCGTCTTCATGATCGACACCTGGCGGGCGCTGCGGGATGGCCGTGACGCGATCCTGCAGGTGCTGCCGACGATGTTCAACTGGCCGGTGTTCTGGGTGGCCTTGCTGCTGATGGCGTCACCGGCACTTCATCAGGTTGCCTTCCTGCGCACCAAGAAGTCTGTATTCCGGCTGCCGTGCTGCTGGAGGTTGCCCTGATCTTCGGTGCCGGCGACAGACGATCGACACCAGAACGACGACCGGCGCGCTGCTCGTGCTTCCTGGCCCTGGCCGTCATCGGCCCCGCGACTCTGACTCCCACATCAGCACCCTACCCCCCATGTCTCCTCGCGATGTACAGCCCGAACACGAGCTGCAGCCCACCGAAACCCACCCCGAGCCAGACATTGCCCCACGCCGAGGGCGTGACCAGCGCCGCGATGCCCAGCGCCATGAACGCCACGCCGAGCAGTCGCACGGCCGCGACGCTGAAAACGCCGCCGGCCAGCACGCCGGCGCCGTAAAGCAGCAGCCAAACGGCAGGTATCAAGGCCCGGTCGCCGTTCATCCAGACGCCCCCGGTCAGCGCCGCCCCGGCGACGAACGGCGCGGCCAGGCTCGTCCCGAAGCGGCGTCCAACGACACCGGCCAGCGGCGCGCCGAGGCGGGCGGCCTTGCGCCACATGGTGGCGACGCCAATGCCCAGGGCGACGGCCGCCGCCAAGAGCCAGACGACGAGCCATCGTTCGGCGGAGCGCTGGTTGGCCGCGAGGATTGCGGCGGCGAGGCCGATGGCGCCCATGCCGGCGCCGCCCAGGCCGGGCACGGCCGTGAACGTCGAGCTGCGCTCCATCGTGCGGCGGATGAACTGGAGGTTTTCTTCGGCATGCTGGCCGAAAAAGGTCATTTCCGCTCGCTCGCCCGCCCGACGCGACATATTGGCCAAGGCTAGCGCGCATCCGAATATGTGTCAAAGCACTTTTCGCAACAAAGAAAACGGCGTGCAATCGCTAGACGGGCATCGTCACGGCGTCGGGTGACTGGCGGAACGGCGGCGCGACGATCTGCAGCGCCATGCACACGACGACGACGGCGACCGCCGGGGCGAACATCCAGGGATACGACGTGAGCACGACGTACTGCTGGAGCGGCACGAGCATGCCGCCCCAGGTCGGCGTCGGCTCGGCGACACCCAGTCCCAGGAACGACAGCG
This sequence comes from Acidobacteriota bacterium, assembly GCA_003222535.1. Classification (GTDB taxonomy): domain Bacteria; phylum Acidobacteriota; class Vicinamibacteria; order Vicinamibacterales; family CAVVIG01; genus QHWJ01. The sequence goes on from QHWJ01000294.1 coordinate 2,388, forward strand.
TGACTTCCGTGACGATGTAGGCCGGGACGCTCACGAGAAACTGAGTCCAGGCCGCCTGCAGCAGAAACGGGAGGAGGTGACAGCGGAAGATGTGCGGTCCGCCCGCGCCTGCCGCTCTTGCGGCGATGACGAACTCGCCGGTCTTCAGCGAGAGCACGAGCCCCCGGAACAGTCGCGCGGGTGTTGCGCAGCCAAGCGTCGCGAGCAGCGCGAAGACGGTGAACAAGGTCGCCGTGCTGCCGAGCGTCAGCGGCAGCGCGGCGCGCAGCGCGACGACGACGTAGAACCACGGCAGCACGATGAACACCTCGCTCGCGCGCATGACGAGGACGTCGATCCAGCCACCCTGATAACCTGCCCACCCGCCGATCGCAACGGCGAACAGAAGCGACAGCAGCGCCGCCGCCGGCGCCAGGAGGAGGGACACCGACGCGCCGTGGCACAGCCGCGAGTACCAATCGCGGCCGAACTCGTCGGTGCCCAGCAGGAAGATGCGGCCGGGCTCGGGCACGGCGACCAGCCTGAGCGAGGTCGGGACGACGCCGAGCCAGCGGTAGGGCTCGCCGTGGACGAGCCATCGAGGCGACGCGCCATGATAGCGGCCGGGCGCCGCGTAGGGCAGGTCGCGGTATTGGCGGCTTGGCGAGTACGGCGAAAAGAAATCGGGACACACCGCGATCAGACACACCACGACGAGCAGCGCCCATGCCGCGACGCGCAGGGCTTTCATGCGCGTGAGATTCTCGGGTCGAGTGCGTGCAGCAGCACGTCGCCCGCGGTGTTGCCGGCGAGCAGCAACAGCGCCGACAGCTGCACCAGGTCGACGACCAGGAAGATGTCGCGTTTGAGCACCGCATCGAAGGTGAGCTGGCCGATGCCGGGCCAGGACATGACGACTTCCACGGGCAACGACGCGCTGAGCAGCGCCGCCACCGATACGCCGACTACACTGGTCAGCGGGTTGAGCGCCTCCCGGAGGGCGTGCACCAAAAGCAGGCGCGCGTGCCCGATACCGCGGGCGCGCGCGGCCAGCATGTGCGGCGCGTCGAGCGCCGAGAGCAGGGCTCCGCGCGTATGCCGGGCGATCGCCGGCAGCCAGACGGCGGCAACGGCGGCCACGGGGAGAAAGAGGCTGCCGAGCGACACGCCGGAACGGGCGGCGCAGGCGAGCAGCACGATGGCCAGCACGACGGCCGGCGAAGACAGCAAGATGGTCGTGACCGCGCCGATCGTCCAATCCACCGCCGACCCGCGCGCGGCAGCGGCGGCAAGTCCCAGCGCCATGCCCGCCAGCCACGCGACGACGAGCGCCGCGAGATTCAGCCGCACCGTGTTCCACAGCCGTTCGGCGACGAGCTGGCGAATCGGGCGCTGATATACGAACGAGTACCCGAAGTCGCCCTCGGTGACGCTCCGTCCCCACTGCCAGAATTTCTGATAGAAAGGCCGATCCAATCCGTATTGGTCCCGCATGCGAGCCAGCGTGGCGGGAGAGATCTGCGGGTTTGCCGACAGCTCGTCGACGTAGCTGCCGGGCGCCAGGTCGATCAGCATGAAGGTCAGCAGCGCCACCGCGGCCATGACGACCAACGAGGTGACGAACCGCTCGACGAGAGACCAGCCGTTCACCGGCACGACCTGATCGGAACGGGCGGCGCCTCGATGTCCGGGCGGTGCTCTTCCGACTGCGACAGCATCAGGCTGCGGCCATGCGTGACGACGTCCGCGTCAGCCAGACACCCGGGCTGCATCGTGGCGATCTCGAAGAGGACGCTGCGCGGCTCGCGAGAATCGATCGATTCAAGGGCTCCGGTGTCCAGCACGTTCATCGACGGCAAATTACCTTCGGCCCGCAGTCATTGCACTGCGTAAGCGATGATGACGACGAGGTCCTCGTTGCCGGTCTGACCGAGGCGGCGCGAGCTCCAGCTCATCGTGACCTCGCCGCCGCGGCCCATCCGCGCTCTTGAACAAACCTTCAACTTCATAGCGCCCTCCCGACGGGATAGTAGTTGAACCATGCGCCGAGCACTCGCCCGTAGCTCAGTTGGATAGAGCACCGGCCTTCTAACCACGATCCTTGATCAGTGAAATTAACAACTTAGGGCGACCAAATGCGACAACTGTAGTACTCCCCACGTACTTTCGCCGGCAATCCTACGGCACCTACGCGCCCGGCCGTATGGCGCAATTCAGTGACCGAGCGGATGTTAGGTTCGTTTTCCAGGCGCCTGAAGGGAGAGATCTTGAGGAGGAGCACCTGTGGCTAAAGCCGGTGCTCTCGACGAGAGAGATTGGCGTCGCCGGGTGGACCCCGGTGCGGCAGTCGTCGGCGCCGTGCCCACGAGGCTGGCGGTCGGCGTTCCCGCGGCCGCAGCGAGGCGCCCGTCCTGCGCCAGCGGTTCATGATCGGCGTACTGATCGCGATCGCAGCATGGATCGCGCTTAGCCCGTCGATATCAGGACCGTGATGCGCATCGACGGCAAGGTATTGTCATCGGGGCAAGCCGACGTCACTGCAGGCGAGCACAAGGCAGGCTGGGACGTTGTCAGCCCAACCGTTCGGCCCATCGTGTTCGGCGTCACGATTGTTAAGTCAGTCGAACGTCAACGTCGCTGTGATGAAGCTGCGCGTGTTTCGAAACGCTTCCGACATCGAGGCCCTGCGCCTCGCCTTTTGCGCCGACCACAAAATCCTTCACGACAAGTGCTTCCGTCGATCTTCAGGTTGGGCAACTTCGACGAATATCGGAGAGACCCTCGGTCGGAAGAGCCGAAGGTCACAGGTTCGCGTCGCGCAAGCGCGCGCCCGAATCACTCAGCAAGTCGAGGAATCGGGCCTGGGTCCCAACCCGTCACTGCCTTTCGCAGACCGTCACTTTCCGCGTGGCAGACAGGCGGGTCGTGTCTGTTAAGTGGTTGCAAAAGGGTGAGCACGTCATCCACGCGCAGCAGCATCAACCCTTTTGGCACTACGAAACCTTCCTGTATCGACACTCAAGATTCCAGTACGCGGTGGCGTCTGAAATTTCGGAAAGGATTCGAAAGACTTCATCGTCAAAAGGGCGCTTCGTAGCACTCGGGTGAGCTGAGGACCACGTTCCGTTCGGATGTTTTTCGTTGACGAGCCGATCGGGTTGACTCTCGCTCCGGCGGCGCGTATAAACGCGTCTAACTGCGTGGGTTGGTCGTTAACCGCAATCCTTGAGACTTGGGCTGCAAGGAAACGCTGCGTGGCCCCTTCCGTGCTCGCGCTTGGAGTGCACCCTGAAACAGCAGGCCCAATCACGTCAGGCGAATTACGAAGACCTGCCAGACCGTTCTGAGGAGGACAGCATGAAATTCGCGATGAGATGCCTGGTAGCAGGCGCACTGGTCAGTGTGTGTGTGCTGGGGTGGGGTTCGAGTGTCAGTTGGGACGTTGTGGGGGCTCAGGGAAGCAGCAAGCCGGCCGTTATGAAACGTATCTACACGGGCACCGATGGCATGTCGCATGTCGAAGATATCGTGCTGGATGCGAAGTCGGTGATGGAGAAGGTGACGAGCGTGGAAGTGCGGGTTGCACCGCCCGGTCGTTTCGGCGACTGGCATGTCGGTCCCCAGCGCCAGTACATCATCAATCTCGCTGGGAGTGGACAACTCGAGGTCGCTGAAGGCAAGGTTGACCTGCCGCCCGGTTCGATGGAGTACATCGACGATCTCACCGGCAAGGGTCACACGACGAGGACCACCAGCAAGGAAGAGCGCGTGTCGATCTGGCTCAAATTCGAGGACCAGAAGCAGCGCATCGGTCCGCTCAACCCGAAGACGACGACATCCCCCAAGCCGTAGACGGTGGGAGGCATTTGCAGGCTCATACTGCGAAGTACGTAGCCACGTCGCGGCTCTTTGGTCGAGGTCGGGGTCGGCGCGAGCTGGGGCGTCCACACCCTCTGGCCGGAACCGGGCGTGACCCTGGACACCATCTCGGTGACGGAGCAATCGACCGGTCTGACGTACCGTGCCGCCCCAGCCTACACGCAAACCTCGACCGACCCCAAGACGGTCCGCGCCTCCGCGTCGTACGTGACGGGCTCGCACTTCGCGAAGTTCGGGATCAGCGAGCGCTTCGGTCGTAACATCGCGGTCAGCAATACGGACCAGGAGATGACGTACCGGTTCCAGAACGGCAGTGTGCCCCGCGCGCGTCTGGAAGGGCAGCTCATCGCGGCTGGCGCGCTTCGAAGATCGCGGCGACGCCGATAGGTGGAGATCGGTCATTTCACTTCGTAAGCGATGAGGATGACGAGGTCCTCCTTGCCGGTCTGACGGAGGCCGTGCGAGCTCCCCGGGCGGGTCAGGACCGCGGTCCCGGGTCCGATCTCGACCGGCTTGTCGTCGAGCGTCATCACGCCGCGGCCGCTGAGGACGTAGTAGACCTCGTCCTCTTTCTGTTCGTGGTAGCCGATGCCGGAACCGGGCTTGAGCGCGCGCTTCCTGAACACGAAGCGCATCCCCGGCGTCTTGTCGAAGAAGGAGTAGCCGATGGTCTGCCCGCCGCCGTTGTGGGTGCCGGGCTCGGCCTTCTGGATGTCCGCGTCGTGCTGGATGATGTAGCCGCCCTTCCCGGGCTGCGCGGCGGGATGCGAGGCGGCTGCGAGCGCGAGGATGCCGCCGGCGAGGATGCCGCTGACGAAGACTGTTCGAATCATGGCAGTGAAGTACGATAATACATTCTCCACGTCGAAAGCACCTGAATTTCCGGATCAAAACCGAGCTCGGTTGGAGTTTTTCTCTATTCTATCTAACAGCCAATCGCACAGCAGAGAAAGTGCGTCGCCTCCTCTGTCAGACACGTCAATCAGAACCAGCTACCTGCTAAGGGTCGAGGGTTATCTCTCTGGAGCTTCAACCGTCCTGTCGTCCAGGGAGTCGATAGAACTGGCGGACACCGACGCTATGGCAATTCAGGGATGGATGACGAAATACTGCTCCGACCATCCGCTCGATTCGCTCCAGCTTGCAGCTATGAGCCTTGTGTAAGAGTTGGCCGCGCGCCAAGTGCTAACCAAAGTTCGCGAATGAGCTGTGACTGGTGGGTTAACAGCCACCCTGCCAGAAAGAAAGGTACGGCTATCTAACCCACGGCGAAGATACGATTATTTCCGGCGCCAAAACGTCGTTCTCTTGAAGTTGCCTAAGATTTGGCTAATACGTAGCCGCGTGCGGACAGCAAACGGTGCCTCTACCCTTTAATCGCAGTTCGACTGAGGCTGCATCGACAAAGGTAACGCGTTCCTCTTCAAATTCGCGAGCGCCTACTTCGCCATGACGCCTCCATGCTCAACGGCGTCGCCATCATAGAATGTGCGCATCCAGCCGCCTGGCACGGCCGGAAGCTTGGCATCCAAAACATTGGATGGGGGGGGCGTCCCAGGTAATGGTGGCCATCTGATTTGGTGTTTTGCTCGTTGACAGCCGTGATGTGGGGGCACTAGCATCCCGCTCCTACGAAGCGGATCAGCCAGTCGTCGGAAGGCAAATGCAGTCGAGGGGGTGACTCGTGCCGATACATCGTTTCGGTGTAGTCGTCGTGTTCCTTTCCGGCGTTTTGTGGGCAGCGGCGGCATCTGCACAGCAGACCAGTGGCATCGCCGGAGTGGTCAAGGACTCGTCCGGGGGTGTGCTGCCCGGGGTCACGGTCGAAGCCGCAAGCCCGGCGCTGATCGAGAAGGTTCGTACTGCCACGAGCGACGGCGAAGGCCGCTACAACATCGTCGACCTGCAGCCGGGCACCTACACGATCGCGTTTACGCTCACCGGGTTCAGCACCTTCAAGCGAGACGGGGTGACGCTGACCTCCGGCTTCACGGCAACGGTCGACGCCCAGATGAGCGTCGGCGCGCTGGAGGAGTCGGTCACCGTCAGCGGCGCTTCCCCGCTCGTCGACACGCAGAACGTGCGGAAGCAGCTCGTGGCGACCAGCGATTTGCTGTCCGCGCTGCCGACCAGCTCGAAGCAAATCTACACGCTCGTGACGCTGACGCCGGGCTACACCGGCGTGACCGACGTCGGCGGCCAATACCTGTTCGAGGCGGGCGCCTACCACGGCAAGCGCGGCACGAAGGTGTCGTTCAACGGGATGGGCGTGGAGAACAGCTCGGGCAACAGCAGCTACCAGATCAACGCGGCGACCGTCGATGAAATGGTGCTGCAGACGAGCGGCATCTCGGCCGAAGTCAACGCGGACGGGCCGGTGATGAACGTGGTGCCGAAACAGGGCGGCAACACGTTCCAGACGATCCTGAGCGGGCTCTACAGCAACCACTCGATGGAGAGCGACAACCTGACGGGCGATCTCCGGGCGCGCGGGCTGAACGCTGCGAACAAGCGGGTGAAGATCTTCGACGAAGCCGCGAGCCTCGGCGGCCCGATTAAGAAGGACAAGCTCTGGTTCTTCGGCGCGTACCGCACGTGGGGCATGGCGAAGCAGTACGCCGGCGTCTTCTGGAACCAAACCCAGGACCAGGCGCTGACGCCGCCAGGCGCGACGCTGCGGGTCGTCCCCTGGACGCCGTGGGTGGATCGACCAACCGACGTGTACAGTGGCCGTTGGGAATCGTACGACTCGCAGAGCGGCCGCTTGACATGGCAGGCCGCCGCCAAACACAAAATCGATTTCTTCATCGATCATCAAATCGGGTGCAACTGCGGGTCGACGTCTGCCGTGGGCTCACAGGAAGCCGGAGGTGGGACCGGGCAGTACAAGTTCGAGCCAAATCGGTTCGTTCAGCTCACCTACAACTCGCCCTTGACCTCGCGGCTGCTGCTCGAGGCGGCGTACGGCGCCTCGATTTCGCAGTGGAATCAACTGTGGCAACCGGGTGTACAGCCGAACGTCGCGAGCGTGACCGACGTGGGGCTCGGCATCACGTACGGTGCGTCGGCGGCCTATCGCGGCCGGCCGGACTTCACCAACCGGCAGACCCAGCGGTTCTCAGCGACCTACGTGACCGGCGCCCACACCTTCAAAACCGGTATTCAGACGGAACAGCTCGCGACCGACCAGTTCATCTTCGCGAATGCGAACATGAGTTACACGTTCCGCGGTGGCGTCCCGATCAGCCTCACCCAGCGCACGACGCCGTACCTCGAACTGGACCGGGGTCACGACCTCGGCATCTACGCCCAGGATCAATGGAAACTGAAACGGTTAACGCTCACGCTCGGGTTGCGGTTCGACCGCTTCGTCGGCTTCGACCCCGCCCAGAATCTGCCGGGCTCGCCGGATTCGAATTTCGACCGAAGCTATGCAGGCGTCCAAACCGCGCCCACGTTTGCGAATCAATGGATTGGCCCGCATAGTTTCGGCCAGGTCGACGACATCCCGAACTGGAAAGACCTGAATCCACGACTGGGCGGTTCCTACGATCTCTTCGGCGACGGGCGGACGGCGCTCAAGGTGTCGCTGGGGCGGTATGTCGCGAAGACCAACGTCGACGTCTCGCAGCTGTTGAACCCCATCAACACCTCCGTCAATGCCGCGGCACGCGCGTGGACCGACTCGAACGGCAACTTCGTCCCCGATTGCGATCTCGGCAACTTCGCGCAAAACGGCGAGTGCGGCGCCCTCAACAACCAGTTCTTTGGGAAACGAACTGCGCAGAGGGTTGTCACTGAGCGGTGGGTGGGATCACAACACCGCCGGCTACTTCCGGAACACCGACAGCAAGAACCGGGTGACGGACAACGTCCTGGTCACTTCGGCGGACTTCGACCCCTACTGCGTGACGGCGCCGAGCGATCCGCGGCTGCCAGGCAGCGGCGGATATCAGGTGTGCGGCATGTCGGACGTCAAGCCGGCGAAGTTCGGTCAAGTCCAGCAGGTGGTGCAGCCGACGTCGACGTTTGGCAAGAATACCCGCTACAACGACTTCATTACGCTCGGTCTCGATGCACGATTGGGCCACGGGACGCGGCTCGGCGGCGGGTTCGACACGGGTCGCTCGGTGAACGATACGTGCTTCGCCGTCGACGCGCCGGGGTACTACGGGTTCACGACGTTCGGGGCGCTCACGTTCGGCCCGCAGATCAGCACGACGATCAACGGGAAGAGCGTGTGTCGGATCGTGACCCCGTTCAAAGGGCAAACCCAGGTGAAGCTCAACGGATCGTTGCCGCTGCTCGCCGGGTTTGTCGTCAGCGGTGTGTATCAGGACATATCGGGTCCCCCGATCGAGGCGACCTGGGCGGCGCTGAATTCTGCGATCGCTCCGTCACTCGGCCGCAACCTGGCCGGGAACGCGACGTTTGCGAACGTGCCGCTCATCGCGCCGCAGACGCTCTTCGAAGGCCGCATCCGCCGTCTCGACATGCGGGTGACGAAGATTTTCCAGGTGACGAAGCGTGTGAAGTTCCAGGCGAACCTCGACGCGTACAACACACTGAACTCGAGCGCCGTCCAGACGATTCAGACGACGTTCGGCCCCAACTGGCTGTCGCCAACCACGATTCTCGACCCGCGGATCCTCCAGCTGAGCGGGCAACTGAGCTTCTGACGCCCCTCGGTCCGGACCGGGCGAAAGCGCCCGGTCCGGACACACCCTCAGCCGTCTCTCGACATCGGTTACACAACAACCCTTCCCTCCGAGGCCTTCAACGAGTGAAAATGTCGACGAAACGGCGTCAGACCGTGTCAGCCTGGCGCATCCTGCAGAACGGATCGGAAATACGATACTTTACCGGTAAAGTCAACAACCGAGACGGTTGCCCTTCCGGAGAATCAAATGGTCAAGCTCTGAAACTCGAGCGCGGGGACAGCCATGAGAACGCGTTGCGCCGTCGCCGCACTGCTCGCCGTCAGTTCAGTGACGCCCGGCGCCGGGCAGCCGCAGACGCGGGGCCATCTGGACGCGCCCGCGGCCGGCGCCGGCGCGTTCGCAATCCCTCCGGCCACGAGGACCGCCGCCGTGACCCGCACCCCATTCGGCAGGCTGCCCGACGGCACGACGGTCGACCGCTTCACGCTGATCGGCGAGCACGGCATCGAAGTCGGCCTGATGAGCTACGGCGCGACGATCGTGTCGGTGCGCACGCCGGATCGCGCCGGACGCGTCGACGACATCGTCCTCGGCTTCGACACGCTCGAGGCGTACCTCACCAAATCGCGCTACTTCGGCGCCGTCGTCGGGCGCTATGGAAACCGGATTGCCGGGGGCCGCTTCCCCCTCGACGGCGCCGCGATCCGGCTCACGACCAACAGCGGCGCGAACCATCTGCACGGCGGCAACAAGGGGTTCGACAAGGTCGTCTGGAAGGGCGAGCCGTTCGATCGACACGGCAGCGTCGGCGTCGTCTTCACGTACACGAGCCCGGATGGTGAGGAAGGCTATCCGGGCGCGCTGAAGGCCAGCGTCACCTGCACGCTCACGCCGCGCGACGAGCTGATGCTGGAATACCGCGCGACGACCGACAAGGCGACGCCGATCAACCTGACGAACCACAGCTATTTCAACCTCGCGGGCCGCGAACGCGGCGGCGACATCCTGCAGCATCTGCTGATGCTCGACGCCGACCGCTACACACCCACCGACGACAACCTGATTCCCACTGGCGAGCTTGCACCGGTCCAGGGCACGCCGTTCGATTTCCGCACGCCGACCGCGATCGGCGCGCGGATCGACGCCGATCACGAGCAGCTTCGCCGCGGGAGAGGGTACGACCACAACTTCGTGTTGAACGGCGGGGCCGCCGGCGCAGGCGGCGGGTCCGGAAGAGCCTCCCTGCATCTGGCGGCACATGTCGTCGAGCCGACGACCGGCCGCACGCTGGACGTCGAGACGAAGGAGCCGGGCGTGCAGTTCTACGCGGGCAACAACCTCGATCTGGCGCGCAACGGATTCGGCCGCCGCAGCGGCTTCTGCCTCGAGACCCAGCACTTCCCTGATTCGCCGAACCATTCGAACTTTCCGTCGACGATTCTGCGCCCCGGCCGGACGTTCGAGTCGAAGACGGTCTTCACATTTGGTGTCGAGTGAAACATGCGCGGTCGTGTCCGCGGTGACGAATATCGGAATATCGGTAGTGTCCGGCTTTATAGCCGGACCAGAGTGAACAAATGGATCGCCGCGAATTTCTGAAAACGGCGGGTGCGGCCGGCGTCGCGTCGGCGCGGCCACGCGTCGCGGGAGCGGATCAGGTCGCGGCCACCGCCCGAAGCGATCGCGACGCGTGGATCGCCGTCATGCGCCAGCTTGCCGATCCGGTGCTCACCAACCTGGCGAACGGGACACTCAGAGCGCGCATGCCGGTGGAGCAGGCGGCCGGCGGCGACCGCCGGCCCGTCACGCACCTCGAGGCGATCGGTCGACTGCTGGCCGGGCTCGCGCCCTGGATCGACTTGCCCGCGGACGACACTGGCGAGGGGCGGCTGCGCGCGGAGTATGCCGCCCTCGCGCGTCGCGCGATCGCGCGCGCCGTCGATCCGGCATCGCCCGACTTTCTGAACTTCACGCGGGACCGCCAGCCGCTCGTCGACGCCGCGTTTCTCGCGTTGGGCGTCCTGCGCGCGCCGCGGGCGCTTCGCGACGGGCTCGACGCGGCGACGAAGCGCCACCTGGTCGCCGCGCTCGAATCCACGCGGCCGATCGTGCCGGGCTACAACAACTGGCTGCTGTTTTCGGCGACCGTCGAAGCGGGGCTGAAGAACCTCGGTGCGGGATGGGATCGCCTGCGTGTCGACTACGCGCTGCGACAGCACGAGCAGTGGTACAAGGGCGACGGCGCGTACGGCGACGGTCCGGACTTCCACTGGGACTACTACAACAGCTTCGTCATCCACCCGCTGCTGCTGGCGGTCGTCGACGCGTGCAAGGACGAGGCGACAGCGTGGAAGGAGCTCGCGCTGCCGATTACGCGGCGGGCCGAGCGGTACGCGGCGATTCAGGAACGGTTCATCGCGCCGGACGGCAGCTTTCCCGCCATCGGCCGATCGCTCGCGTATCGGTGCGGCGCGTTCCACCTGCTGGCGGACGTCGCGCTGCGCCGCTCGCTGCCGGAGGGCGTCTCGCCAGCCCAGGTCCGCGGCGCGCTGACCTCTGTCATCACGCGCACGATCGACGCACCCGGCACGTTCGACAGGGACGGCTGGCTGCCGATCGGCCTCTGCGGCCACCAGCCCGGCGTGGGCGAAACCTACATCTCCACCGGCAGCCTGTATCTCTGTGCGGTGGGATTGCTGCCGCTCGGGCTGCCCGCGACCGACGCGTTCTGGTCGGCGCCGCCGCAGCCGTGGACGTCGGCGAAGGCGTGGTCCGGTCAGGCGTTCCCAATCGATCACGCGGTGGGCTAATATCGGAGACGCCAACGGCTGCCAAGGAGCTCTCCATGTGCCGCACGTTCAGCCGCGTCGCTGCGCTCATCACGGCGTCGGTCGGCGTCGTGATGGCCGCGCCGCAGACGCAGCCGCCCGCTTTCGTGGCCGCCACGCGCACGGTCGCCCTCTACGCGACCGTCACGAACGCGCGCGGGCGCCTCGTGCCCGACTTGTCGCGCGATGATTTCGTGATCGACGACAACGGCAAGCGGCAGACGCTCACGTTGTTCGCCAACGACATCCAGCCGATCACGCTCGTCATGCTGCTCGACCGCAGCGGCAGCATGAAACCCAACTTCGATCTCGAGGAGCAGGCGGCGGAGGCGTTCGTGCGTGAGATGCTTCCGGCCGACAAGGCGCGCGTCGGGAGCTTCGCCAAGAGTATTCAAGTGGACCCGCCCGACTTCACCTCGGATCGCGACGCGCTGCTCAAGATTCTCCGCAACGAATTGCAGGAAGACGGACCCACGCCGCTCTGGAACGCGGTGAATACCGGCATCGACAAGCTGCTCGTCGAGCAGGGGCGCCGCGTCGTGCTCGTGTTCACCGACGGCGTCGACATGCCGATGAACTTCAGCAATCGCAACAAGTCGCTGAAGGACGTCATGAAGCGCGCCGAGGAAGAAAACGTCATGGTCTACGCGATCGGGCTGGCGGGCCAGAACGGCATGCCGGGCCCGGTCGGACGCGGCGATCGCGGAGGCCGCGGCGGGATGGGCCCCGGCGCGTTCGGCGGCCTCGGCGGCCGCGGTCTCGGCGGGTACAGCGGAAGCCAACCGCAGATGGAAAAACCGGACGAGGGGCTGCCGAAGATCGCGGCCGCCACCGGCGGCGGGTATTTCGAGCTGACGTCGCCGAGAGATCTGGCGGCGACATTCGCAAAGGTCGCCGACGAGCTCCATCACCAGTACGCGCTCGGCTTCACACCGGAGAGGCTCGACGGCAAGATGCACGAACTCACGATCCATCTGTCGAAGCCCGATTTGAGCGCGCGGGCGCGCAAACGGTACCTGGCCTCGAAGCTGCCCGGCGGCTCGTAGCAGGCCGCGCAAGGTGTTCCCGATCGACAACAAGGTCTGAAGCGAATCAGCGGGGTCACGCGCTTCATCCAAGATCTCCTCAATTCATCCAGCGGGCTGACAGCTTGTACTAATGTATTAGCGTCACCCTGCCACTCGACAACGCCTTGCCCATCGCCTTCGCCTCGGCGGCGATGATCGCGATGGCGCTGCTGGCAGCGTACGTCCCGATGCGTCGCGCGACTCGCGTGGACCCCATGGAAGCGTTGCGACACGAGTAGACGCGGCGGCCCGCGCTCTGAACCATAAGGGCAACCACGAAAACACGAAGACGTCAGGAAGACGGGATTCACCACGGGGCCCTTGCCTCTGCGGACTTTGCGGGCTCTGCGTTCAAATCGTTTCTCTGTGCCTCTGCGACTCTCTGGCTTGATCTACTATCTAAGCG
>QHWJ01000295.1:0-20172 GCA_003222535.1 Acidobacteriota bacterium
TCCGGCGCTGGTGTACGCCATGGCGCCCGTGCTCGGCGTTCTTCGGCCGTTGCCGTGGGTCGTCAGATTGCCGACCGTCTTCGTGGCGCTGTGCAACATCCTCCTTGTGTATGCAGTGGCGCGCCGGCTCGGAGTGTCGTTGGCCGCGGCGGTGAAGATCGACGTCGCTTGCACGCCGCAGAGCGCGCGCGACGTGTGCGCGAACATTGCAACAACGACGTCGTGTCCTTCGACCGACACGATTACGGTTGCCAACAACCTTGCGCTTGACCGCTGCGGCTATCTGGATCAGGCGGCAGTAACCGAACACGGACTCTACAGCGGGGTGTCGATGAGCTATGGAATTCCGATCGCGGGCACCTTTGCGACGACCGGGATGTTTCGGTTATCTGGAAGCGGCGTTTTCCAAGGGAGCCGCTACGAGCTCACCTTCTCGCTCACGAAGCGCAACTGACGCACGATGGATCGGGTTTCCGAAGACGTAACAGTTCAGGCTGTGCAAGCTGACATGACGAGCGTACCGTATGGTGCGTGAGTGCCAGGCGAACGCCACCGCCGCGAAAGGGACGCGCAGGTGCTCCGGAGAAGCCCGCTGATCGCGATAGTAGCCAGGCGGCAGACGTCGAGCGGTTGCAGCGAGAGATTGAGCACCTCCGCGAGAAACTGGCGAAGCGCGATCGACAGATCGCGGATCTGGAACGCCAAGTCGCGTTGCGGCAGCAGAAGGAAGGAACCAGGAGAGACGCGATCGTCAAATTGGATCTCGTCTGGCGGACGCTCATTTCGTAGCAGCGCCGCCGTGCGACTCGAGCCGGATCACCGGGATGCGCCGACCCGCTGATGGACGAACTGGCCGATCGCGGCCACCACGGCTTCCTGCTGCGCGGCGGTCAGCTCTCCATAAATGGGGATCGCGAGGCTCTCGTCAGCCGCCCGCTCGGCGTGCGGAAAATCACCGCGGCGATGGCCGAGATCCGCGAAGCACGGCTGCAGATGGAACGGCACGGGATAGTAGATCTCGGTCCCGATGCCGAGGCCGTCCATGTGCCGCTTGAGCGCGTCGCGCTCCGACGTGCGTATGACGAACTGGTTGAAGATGTGACGGCGATCCGGCGGCTCGATCGGCAAGGCGATGGCGCCCTCCAGACCCGACTCGCGAAACAACCTGCGGTAGCGCGCGGCGTTCCGCCGCCGTCCTTCGGTCCACGCCTCGAGGTGCGGCGCCTTGACTCGAAGCACCGCGGCTTGCAGCGCGTCCATGCGGAAATTCCCGCCGACCAGATGATGGAAGTACTTCGGCTGCATCCCGTGCGTCCGCAGCAGCCGCGCCCGCGCCGCGAGCGCTTCGTCTTCCGTCGTCAACAGACCCGCGTCCCCGAACGCGCCGAGGTTCTTGCTGGGAAAGAACGAAAAGCAGCCGAAAACCCCGATGCCACCGAGCGGACGCGACTTATAGGTGGAGCCGATCGCCTGCGCCGCGTCCTCGATCACCGGAATGCGGGCGCGGACCGCGACGTCCATAATCGGATCGAGATCGGCGCTCAGGCCGAACAGGTGCACCGGCAGGATCGCTTTCGTCCTCGGCGTGATCGCGTTGATGGCCTGCACCGGATCGATGTTGAAGGTCGCGGGATCGATGTCGACCAACACAGGCCGCGCGCCGAGGCGGACGATCGCGCCGGCCGTCGCGAAAAACGAATACGTCGTTGTGACGACCTCGTCGCCGGCCTTGATGTCGAGCGCCATCAGCGCGAGGAGGAGCGCGTCGGTGCCGGACGAAACGGCGATCGCGTGGCGGACGCCCAGCATGGCGGCCAGCTCGCGCTCGAGGGCGTCAATCTCGGGGCCCATGATGAACCGCTGGCTGTCGCACACGCGGGTCATCGCGGCGAGCAGCGCCTCGCGCAATGGGCGGTACTGCGCATCGAGATCGAGCAGGGGTACGCGCATGGTCCGGATATTCTACAGGCCGGCGGCTACGCGCGTGCGAAGGCCGCGGCGGTCGCGGCGAGTTGTTGCCGCACCTGTGCCTCGATCCATTCGTACGTACGCGCCAAGCCGGTCTCGAGCGAAATCCGAGGCTCCCAACCGAGCACCTCGCGCAGCCTCGTGTTGTCGGAGTTGCGGCCGCGCACACCCTGCGGACCGGGGACGTGCTGCTTCGCGAGCGTCACGCCGGCCGTCGCGCAGACGAGGTCGGCCAGTTGATTGATCGTCACGAGGCGGTCCTGGCCGAGATTGAGCGGGTCGTGATAACCGGACGTCATCAGCCGAACGAGGCCGTCGAGGCAGTCGTCGATGTAGCAGAACGATCGCGTCTGCTCGCCGTCGCCCCAGATCTCGATCTCGCTCTGCCCCGTCAGCTTCGCGATCGCGACCTTGCGGCACATCGCGGCCGGCGCTTTCTCGCGCCCGCCGTCCCACGTGCCGAGCGGACCGAAGATGTTATGCAAGCGGACGATGCGCGTCTTCCTTGAGCGCCGTCACGGCGGCGGCGGTCTGTTTGTATTCAGGGTAGACGCACGCAGACGAAGTGTAGAGATAGCGGGCCACGCCGTTCTGGCGCGCGGCCTCGAGCGTGTTGAGGTTGATCAACGCGTTGTTGTGCTGGATCGTCGCGTGATTCGAAGAGATGTACCCCATGCCCCCCATGTCCGCGGCGAGCGCGTACACATCGTCGACGCCGCGGGTCGCCTCCCGCGCGTGCTCGGGATCGCGCAGGTCGCGGACCTGGAAGTCGTCGGCGTCGCTCGGCGCATAGTCGGGATGCTTCAGGTCCACGCCGCGGACCCAGTGGCCCTGCTTCCGGAAGTAGCTCGCGAGGTGATGACCGATGAAGCCGCCGGCGCCGGTCACGAGGATTCTCCGAGGGGTCGTCATACGGTCTTCTTCAGTGACACGTCTTCGAGATCCGGCCTGGCGGCGATGGGCATGCGCCAGCCCGTGCCGAAGGCGCGATCGGTCACCTTCAGGCCCGGGGCGGCCTGTTTGCGTTTGAATTCCGCGAGCCGCACCAGCCGTAGAACCTGACGGACCGTTGCCGGGTCGAACCCGGCCGCGACGATTTCGCCGGCCGGCTGATGCTGCTCGATGTGGCGGTGCAGGATGTCGTCGAGCACGTCGTAGGGCGGCAGCGAATCCTGGTCCGTCTGGTTCGGCCGCAGTTCGGCGGACGGCGCCTTCGTCAGGATCGGCTCCGGGATGATCGCGCGCCGGTTCGTCCCGTTCAGCCATCGCGAGACCCGGTACACCATCGTCTTCGGCACGTCGGCAATGACGGCGAGGCCGCCCGACATGTCGCCGTAGAGCGTGCAGTAGCCGACGGAGAGCTTCGATTTGTTACCGGTGGTCAGCAGGAGCGCGCCGCGCTTGTTCGAGAGCGCCATCAGCAGGTTCCCGCGGATGCGTGCCTGGATGTTTTCTTCGGTGACGTCGCGAACGGTTCCGGCGAACGCCTCGTGGAGTGTGTCGTCCATCGCACGCATCGCCGGCTCGATCGGCAGCGTCAGGGTTTCGATGCCGAGGTTCCGTGCGAGCGCCAGCGAATCGTCGATGCTCCCGCAGCTCGAGTACGGCGACGGCATCAGCACCCCGAGGACGCGCGCGGGCCCGATGGCGTCGGCGGCCACGGCGGCGGTGAGCGCCGAGTCGACACCACCCGAGAGCCCGAGCACGGCGCTCGTGAAGCCGCACTTGCGGACGTAGTCCCGGGTGCCCAGCACCAGCGCGCGCCACACTTCGGATTCGGCAACCACGTCCGACGGCGGCGCAATCGGTGATGCCCGATCGATGTCGCAGATCACGACGTCCGATTCGAACGACCGGCCGCGCGCAGTCGCGGCGCCTTCCGCGTCGAACGCGCAGCTCCGGCCATCGAAGACGAGATCATCGTTGCCGCCGAACTGATTCACGTAGACCACAGGCACCCGGTGCTTGCGCGCCATGCTGCTGAGCATCGTTTCACGGCGCAGATGCTTGCCGACCGAGAACGGCGACGCCGACAGGTTAACGACGGCCTGCGCGCCGGCCCGCAGCAGCTCCTCGATTGGGTCGTGGTGATAGCGGCGGCGCTCTCGTCGAAGACATCGTAGGTAGGCAGCAGCGCCTTGCGAAAGCGCTGGTCCGGCCGGCCGCCGCCGAGCAGCGCCGCCGTGTTGAAGAGCGGCCGCCCCTCGTCTCCCGGATTCGGCTCGGGCAACCCGACGAGCACCGGCGGCAGGTCCTTCAGCTCGTGAGCCAGATCCGCGAGCACGTCCCAGCTGCGCCGCACGAAGCCATCGTCGAGCAGCAGGTCGCGCGGCAGGTATCCCACCAGCGCGAGCTCGGGCGTGACGGCCAGATCGGCGCCGTCGCGCCCGGCCTGACGCACGGCGTCCGCGATGAGGCGGGCGTTGCCGGCGAGATCGCCGACGGTGGGATTGATCTGCAGGAGCGCGATCTTCATGCGATATTCACATCGCCGGTTTCCATGATTTCACGGGCTCTCGCTTAGCTATCGAGGCGAGGACGTTTGAGGGCAAGCGACAGGACTTCAAACAGCAGGGCAGTTGACGGACGCGTTCAGGGATTGAACACCAGAACGGCCTGTGTGTCAACCTCAGGATCAGGCCAGGTTCCGCCGACTTTCGTCAGGACTTCACTCGCAGGCCGTCGACGGTCCGCGCGACGAACGGTCAGCGTTCGAAGACCGCGAAATACGCAGAGCCGTTCGGCTCGCGGATCGGCGTCAGGTTGCGCAGCGGGCCCGCGGACAGGAACGGCTGCTGCGATGCCGCCTCCGTTCGCGCGAGGATCGAGCTCCCCGTGGGCACCTTGTGTACGTTGATCGTCTTCGGATCGAAGTACACCGTATGGGCCTGCAGATCCTGGCGCCGCTCTTTGACGAGATACAGCGGCCAATACCAGTCGAGCCACTGAATGTCGGTGCCCAGATAGACGGGCCTGCCGGCGCCTGGAGGGTTGCGCCGCATGAGCTCCTCGAGCCCGCCGCGAATGTTGCCCTCGAACCAGTAGCCGGATAGCAGGCGGTACTCGTTCATATAGTCGCGGTAGAAAGAGCGGAACTGCAGCGGAACCGCGAGAAGGAGCGCCAACGCGGCCGCCTGCCGCGCGCGCCCACCACCCAGCATCCAGGCCAGCCCTGCACTGGCGATCAGTGCCGCGAACGGCATGATCACGAGCGCGCGGTTGATCTTCACCTCCGCCACCAGTACCGCCGCGATGGGCGCAAGAAAGAATCCGAGCAACAGCGTCTCGATCATCGGCGTCCGACGCGCCAAGAGCACCGCGTAAATGCCGAACGGCAGGAGCAGTGCCAGCGCCAACGGGAATACGCCGGCGTGCCGCGTCCCGTTGATGTAGCTCGTATCGCCGGCGAAAAAGAGAAACGAAGGGTTGAAGAACTCGTAGTAAACGTCGGTTCGCGCCGTCACCCCCGTGCGGCTGAGCATCTCTTTCAACCCCTGTAGCGTGCTCAAGTGCCGGGAATCATAGAGGCTATACATCCGCAGGTGGTCCGCATACTGCGTGGGGTGTGACAGCAGCCACGGCACGAGCGGTATCAGCGGCCATGCAAAGCCGGCGATCGCCACGAGAAACGGCCGCGGCGTCATTCCATACCTTCGGTACAGGACGATGAATGTCACGAGCAGATACGCCGGCATCAACACGACCGACGCGAGATATGTATAGACGCCGACGCCGAGCAGGCTCCCACCGGCGAACAACGCGCCGGCGCGTTGCCGATCGCAGAAGGCGATCAGGCACAGGAGCCACCCGAGGACAAACGGCAGCACGTAGATGTGATCGGTCGCCAGACGGCTGTGAATGAAGTGCGCAGGCGTCAGCGCGAGCAGCGCGGCCGCGGTCGCCCCCTGCAGCCTGCTCGCGAACAACCGCCGCGCCACGAAATACACCAGCACGACATCCAACGTGCCGATGACAGCGCTCGGCGTGCGGATGATCGACTCCGACACACCGAACACCTTGAGGAAGAGAGCCATGGAATAGATACCGATCGGCGTGTCCCAGAAGTTGCCGCCGATGTAGAAGTACAGCGGCAGCAGGTGCCCGTTCACGTCTCGTGCGGTGGTCGCGATGGCGTGGGCGCACAGCGCGTAGATCGCCTCGTCGTGCGCGAGATAGATCGGCGAATAGCCGAGTCGCGTCCCGTACAACAGGAACACCGGCACGGCGATGCACGCCGCTATGCCGACGACCCTCGCTGCCGCCGCGAGTCGCCGACAATCGCTGGTATGGGTCAAGACACGAATCATACTGCTCAGGGCCTGAAGGGTTCCCCATGACGCCCGTTCGTCTGCATTGCGGCGTCGCGGATAATCGGTCAGAATCTCGCCACTCAGGCGCTGTGCTCCCATTCCTCGTCGGGCTCGCATCGGTCGGCTTGATGTACCTCCTCGGCGCATGGATGTTCGCCAGCTCCCGATTCGGGATCGTCACCGCCGGCATCTTCGCACTGACGCCCCTGATCTGGCGGCAAGTCCAGGACGCACCCGCCTCGCTGTATCCCTTGCCGTTCGTGCTCGGATGGCTGTGGGCCGTCGCTCATTTCAGGGACGGGCGCGCGCCATGGTGGGCCGCGGTCGCCGGCGGGCTCCTCGGGCTGGGTGTGTACAGCTCGCGCGCCTCGGCAGTCATGATGCCGCTCTATTTGGTCCTGACGATCGCCGTCTTCGCTCCCGCGCGAGCAGCCTCACCCGTCCAACTCGCCGTGTTCGTTGGAGCGTTTTCGGTGGCGGCCGGACCCTTCGCGCTGTCCCTGTTCCTTCATCCCGAGGACTTCCGGCGCGTGGTCACGGCGTACCACCTGTATGACGCCCATCGCTTCAGTGTGCTGCAAGGCGTGCACGAGATGGTCAGTTGGGTCGGGCTGACCGCCCGCTCGGAGACGTACTACGACTACTTCAAGCCATCATTTCTCTTTCTGACAGGCCGCGTTCTGTTCTTTCCTTGCGTCGTGCTGCTTCCAGCCGGGTTGTACCGAATCCTGATCAGCGAATCGACCCCGCTCGCGCGCCTGTCCCTGGCCGGCTTTCTCACTGCGCCTTTCGCCGCTTCGCTCACGACCGAGCGGCCAACGCCCGGACGTATCCTGTTCATCACGACATTTGCCGCGATTGTCTCGAGCCACGGCGTCCAACAGCTGCGGTCGTTGCGGAAGCGCCGGGCGTCGTAGTTTCCGTTCCAGCCGCCACGTGAGAACGCGACGGAGAACATCCGGTATCATGCCGCGCGGGATGTTTCCGGCGGCGACTGAGCAGAAAGGCACCGGCGCGCTCGGGTTGATCGCGTACTGGCCCGTGGCCTTGGCGGCAGGGCTACGGCTCGCGGTCTGGCTGATGCTGCCAGCCAACCGGTTCGCGTGCGACGAGCAGAGCTACTATCGACAGGCACAGCCCTCCTGACGTCGGGCGAGCGGCACCTCTTCTGGCCGCCCATGACCGGCTGGCTGGTCGCCGGCGCGGAGTGGATTTTCAAGAATCGATCCCTTGCGGATCCTGGGCGCCGTCGTCCTGGCCGCCCGGCCGGCCAGGGCATTGGCTCATCTGCGGCAGCCTCACCGGGTTTTGGCAGGAATCGGTGCGTTCCTCGTGTGTGGCTGGCTCGCCTGGATCATCTTCGCGGTGTCCTCGCGACTCGCGATGCGGAATTTGTGAAGAGCGCGACTGAAAGGGCGCGACGCCGCAGTTCATCTCCGAAGGACTTCGACGAACGGCAGGCGATCAACCGTGGTGATGACCGGGCGGGCACATGGCCACGCGCGCCCGATCCTTTACACGGCGGTGGGCACTGCGGCAATCACCCGTCCGGACAGCCGGACGATGTTCGGCGCGGTGTACCCCCGCAGCGCGTTGCGGGTGTCGACGATCGGCGCGCCGCTCTCGACCACCGCTTTCCACTCGAAACTCGAGTGGTCGGTGCAAATCACGATGGCGTCGGGCTTGCCGCGCATCGCCTCGGCGTCCGGGACGGCCTTCAGGACGTGGCCCGCGAGCTTCAGCGTCGGCACGTACGGGTCGGTGTAGGACACGACCGCGCCGCGGCGCGTCAGGAGCTCGAGGATGTCGAGCGCGGGCGATTCACGCATGTCGCTGACGTCCTTCTTGTACGCCACGCCGTAGAGATGAATCCGGGACCCGTTGATCGGCTTGCGCGCGTTGTTCAGCGTGTCGGCCACGCGTTCGACGACGTAGTCGGGCATGGAGGAATTGACCTGGCCGGCCAGCTCGATGAAGCGGCACTCGAACCCGTTCTGACGCGCTTTCCACGACAGGTAGAACGGATCGATCGGGATGCAGTGGCCGCCGAGGCCCGGGCCCGGATAAAACGGCATGAAGCCGAACGGCTTGGTCTTCGCCGCTTCGATCACTTCCCACACGTCGATGTCCAGCTTGTGGCACATCATCGCGAGCTCGTTCACGAGGCCGATGTTGACGGCACGGAACGTGTTCTCGAGCAGCTTCACCATCTCGGCGACGCGCGTCGAGGTGACCGGCACGACGGTCGACACAATCTGCGAATAGAGCAGCGTGGCCGCCTCGGTGCTGGACGGCCCGTGGCCGCCGACGATCTTGGGGATGTTCCGCGTCAGATACGTGGGGTTGCCCGGATCGACCCGCTCGGGTGAGAACGCAAGGAAGAAATCGCGGTCGGCCTTCAGGCCGCCCTCGGTCAGCATGGGCAGCGCCACTTCGTCGGTCGTGCCGGGATAGGTCGTCGACTCGAGGATGACGAGCTGGCCCGGCTTCAGCGCCGCGGCGACGCCTTCGAGCGCCTGCACGACGTACGAGAGGTCGGGATCCTTCGTCTTGCGCAGCGGCGTCGGGACGCAGATGTCGGCGATGTCCATCTCCGAGAGCTTCGTCACGTCGGTCGTCGCGCGCAGGCGTCCGGCCGTCACCGCCTCGGCGAGCTCGTCGGTCGGCACGTCGGGGATGTAGCTGCGGCCGGCGTTGATCTCGGCGACCTTCGAGGCGTCGACGTCGAAGCCGGTGACGTCGAACCCGGCGCGCGCGAACTCGACGGCCAGCGGCAGCCCGACGTAGCCGAGGCCGATGACTCCGACGCGCGCCTGTTTGTTGCGAATGCGGGTGAGAAGCGTGGCGATGTGTGTTGTGCTCATGGGTGGAAACCGTCAGGTCCGCGATGGGCGGACGATCGGCCCTTACAGTGTGGACAACCTGTCGACCAGCCGGGGCGCGGCGGCCACGCGCTCGAGGTCGGCATCGACCATCATGGTGACGAGCCCTGTGAAATCGACGGTCGGTGCCCATCCGAGCTGGCTGCGCGCCTTGGTGCTGTCGCCGATGAGCTGCTCGACCTCGGCCGGACGAATCAGCCTCGGATCGAGCCCGACGTACTTCCGCCAATCGAGGCCGGCGTGGCCGAAGGCGACCTCGACGAGGTCGCGAACCGAATGCGAGATGCCCGTGGCGACGACGAAATCGTCCGCATGAGGCTGCTGAAGCATCAGCCACATCGCCCTGACGTAATCGGCGGCATAGCCCCAGTCGCGGTGCGTATCCAGGTTGCCGAGCGACAGCGCATCGGCGAGCCCGAGCTTGATGCGCGCGACGGCGTCGGTGACCTTGCGCGTCACGAACTCGAGACCCCGCCGCGGCGACTCATGATTGAACAACATGCCCGAGACGGCGTACAGGTCGTAGCTCTCGCGATAGTTCACCGTGATGTAGTGCGCGAAGGCCTTCGACACGCCGTACGGGCTGCGCGGATAGAACGGCGTCAGCTCGGTCTGCGGCACCTCGCGGACCTTCCCGAACATCTCGCTGGACGAGGCCTGATAGAGACGGATCTTCGGATTCACCTGCCGGATGGCTTCGAGCACGCGCGTCACGCCCTGCGCGTTGAATTCGCCCGTGAGCATCGGCTGATCCCATGACGCCGGCACGAACGACATCGCGGCCAGGTTGTAGAGCTCGTCAGGCTGCTCCTCGTCGACGAGCCGGATCAGCGACAACTGATCGAGCAGATCGGCGGGACGCAACCGGATACGGTCGAGCACATTCTGGATGCGCCAGTAATTCGGCGAGCTCGAGCGGCGGACGACGCCGACGACGTCGTAGCCCTTCGAGAGCAACAGCTCGGCGAGATAGGATCCGTCCTGCCCGGTAATCCCGGTGATAATGGCCCGTTTGGACATTCAATCGGTTCGAGCGTTGGCATGGCGCGCGCCTGAGTGACACGCACAACCGCATGATTTTATGAGCTTCCCGGCAGACAGGTCAAGAAGCGCAGATGAGCATGATCCGGAGTAGCGCGGCCGGAAAATCGAATCAGTGACGG
The DNA here is from genome assembly GCA_003222535.1 of Acidobacteriota bacterium. Classification (GTDB taxonomy): domain Bacteria; phylum Acidobacteriota; class Vicinamibacteria; order Vicinamibacterales; family CAVVIG01; genus QHWJ01. The sequence continues at coordinate 10,324 of QHWJ01000295.1, forward strand.
ACGGCGCGCGGCATTTTGCGGCCGCGGAGTCCGCGGCATAACATGGAATCGGCATGCCTCTCACCGACGCGGAGCGATTCGAGCGCGAGCGGCTCGACGCCGATCGCCTCTACAACGAGGCGCTGACGGCGCTCGATCGCACGGTCGTCGATCTCCACGCGCAATCGTCGGTGAGCCGCGAAGACGTCCGGCACTGCGCGGCCGCATTGATCCTGTTCCTGCAGCGCATCACGCGTTAGCCGAGCGGCGAGTCACGTAGGTCGGGTGCGTCGTGTAGGTCGGGTAGGTCACGTGGGTCGGGCGCGGCGGGTGGGTCGCGTGGGCGGCTAGCTGCTAGCGCAAACGCATGGAACACATCGACGTCGCAGTGATCGGCGGGGGTGTGACCGGCCTCGCGTCCGCGCGCGCCATTGCCGCGGGCGGCGCGCCGGTGTGCGTGCTGGAACGGCACCCGCGGCCCGGCATGGACACGAGCACGCGCAACAGCGGCGTGATTCACGCCGGCATTTACTATCCCGCCGGCACGCTGAAGGCACGGCTATGCGTCGAAGGCCGCGACCTGCTGTACGCATTCTGCGCGCAGCACGGCGTGCCGCATGTCCGCTCCGGCAAGCTGATCGTCGCGCACGACGAGAGCGAGATTCCCCAGCTCGAGGCGCTGCAACGGCGTGGCGTGGAAAACGGCGTCACGGGCCTGTTGATGGTCGACCGCGCCTTCATCGTCGCGCGCGAGCCGGCGGTGTCGGCGGTCGCCGCCCTCTGGTCGCCCGACAGCGGCATCGTCAACGCCGAGGAGCTGGTGAAAGCGCTGCTGCGCGCCGGCGCGGAAGAGGGCGTCATCTTTCTCCCGGGCACGCGTCTCCTCGGCGCCGATCGACACGCCGGGGGCATGGTGCTCCGGACTGAGCGCGAGTCCATCCTCGCGCGCGTCGTTGTCAACGCGGCGGGTCTGTACGCGGACGAGACGTCGGCGGCGCTCGGGAGCGAGACGTTCACGATCTACCCGTGCCGCGGCGAGTACGCGGAGTTCGTCCCGGCGAAGCGGTCGCTGGTGAACGCGCTGGTCTACCCGCTGCCGCATGGGCATGGGCTCGGCGTGCACCTCGTGCGCACGACCGGCGGCCAGGTGTGGATCGGACCGACGATTCACTATCAGGAACGGAAGGACGACTACGAAAGCAACCGGCTGCCGGTCGAAGCGTTCGTCGAGCCGGCGCGGCGGCTGCTGCGCGACGTCACGGTAGACGATCTGCGGCTGTCCGGCAGCGGCATCCGAGCGAAGCTGCATGCGCCGAGCGAATCGTTCGCGGACTTCATGGTTCGCCGCGATCGCGAGAATCCCGCCGTCGTGCAGGCGTCGGGCATCGACTCGCCGGGGCTGACGTCGTGCCTCGCCGTCGGCCGGCTCGTCTCCACAATCGTGGCGGACGCGCTCGCCTAGTGTTATGAGCGTGGCGCTGTACACCGCTCGTCCTGAGCTTGTCGAAGGACGAGCCGCCAAACGGGGGCTCGTGGTTCGACGGGCTCACCACGAGCGTGCAGGGACGGCCAGGCACGCACGTCACGAGATGGAATCGCCATGATTAGCGAGCGGATCAACGGCTGCTCGCGTCTTCTGCTGCGACAGGTCCCGCGGCTTTCCGAACGAACGGTTCGCCAACGATGTGCGCCCGCGGACCCGCAGCGCCAGCAGAAACACCCAAATCTGCCGGACCCTCGCGGGCGGCGCGGAAGACACGCGCCATGTCGACCGCGTCGTACATGTGCGCCACGACGTTCCGGAATCCGGCCGCACGGCTCAACCCGGTCGCGAGCGGCTCGCCGATCACGCCAGCGTGACAGAGACGCTGAAACGCGTCGGCGTAGCTGGCCGGCGCGCCGAGCTTGAAGTGCAGGCACGCGGCCGTGGCCAGATCCATGAGATCGACGCGATCGCTGCCAACGGCGGCGACGATCGCCGCAAGGAGCCGATCGGGATCGAACGTCGTCGACCCGATGTACCCAAAATCCCGGTCGGACGCAGGCCGTGCGTCGCCGCGCGCGCGGGAACCAAACAGGATGAGCAGGCTCAGACCGGAAGCCGTTTCCGCCGCCGTGGTGGCGGCGGCGATCGCATCGACAGAATCCACGAGGCATCGTAGCAGGGTGGCAAAGGGTGGACATCATGCAAGTCTGAAGTCGGAAGTCTCAAGTCTGCGACTTCAGACTTCACACTTCAGACTTCAGACTTCAGACTTTGAACGTACCGTCCCAGAGCGTCCTGCCACTCCGGCATCTCGATGCCGACCGATCGCAGCCTCTCGTTCGACAGCGCGCAGTACCGGGGACGCGTCGCGCGCAGCGGCACGTCCGCCACGCGCACCGGCACGAACCGCGGCTCGACCCCGAGCTGACGCGCGAGCTCCTCAGCGAGCTCCAGCCACGTGCAATGCCCCGAATTGACACAGTGGTACAACCCGGCGGGCGCGTCGGATTCCAGCAGGCGCCGCGTGGCGCGAGCGGCGTCGATCACGTAGGTGGGCGAGATCGTGCGGTCCACGAACACCTTCGGCGAGCCGCCGGCGCGCAGCGTATTGAGAATGACGGCCACGCTGCCCTTCGCCGGAGCCGCGCCCGGCGCCCGGCCGAAGAGGCTCTCAACCCGCAGGATGTACGCGCGCGGCGCGTCGGTCGCGAACCACTCGCCGAGCAGCTTCGACGCCGCGTACACGCTCTGCGGGCCGGGCCGATCCGACTCGGTGTACGGCGCCGACGCCCGGCCGTCGAAAACGAAGTCCGTGCTGTAGTGGACGAGCGTCGCACCGCGGGCCTCGGCAGCCCGCGCGAGCGCGCGGACGCCGAACGCATTGCCGTTCAACGCGTCAACCGGGTGATCCTCGGCGCCGTCGACGTTCGTATAGGCGGCCGCGTTGACGATGACGTCCGGCTTCGCCCGCGCCATCGCCGCCGCCACGGCCGCATCGTTGGCGACGTCGAGGTCCGCGTGGCCGAACGCGATGGTCTCGTGAGCCTGCGCGCATTCGTCGACGACCGCCGCGCCGAGCTGCCCGCGCGCACCGACGACCGCAATCCGCATCAGGCGGCCCGGGACGTCGTGTCGCCCGCAAACGCCCGCATCTTCGCATCGTCGAACACGCCTTCCCAGCGCGCGACGACCGCCGTGGCGATGCAGTTGCCCATGACGTTCACGGCCGTGCGGCCCATGTCCATGATCTGATCGATGCCGAGGAGGATGGCGGCGCCTTCGAGCGGCAGGCCGAACTGCGTGAGCGTCGCGGTGAGCACGACGAGCGCCGCGCGCGGCACGCCGGCGACGCCTTTGCTCGTGAGCATCAGCGTGAGCATCATGACGAGCTGCCGGCCGAACGTCATCGGCACGCCGGCGAGCTCGGCCACGAACACGCTCGCCAGCGAGAGATAGAGCGTCGTGCCGTCCAGGTTGAAGCTGTAGCCGGTCGGCAGCACGAAGCCGACGATGTTCTTGGGCACGCCGAAGCGTTCCATGACCTCGAGCGCCTTCGGCAGCGCCGCCTCCGAGCTGGCCGTCGTGAACGCAATCAGGAACGGCTCGCGGACCGCTTTGACGAAGGCCAGGAACGGGACGCGAATGAGGTACGAGACGCCGCCGACCACGATCAGCACGAAGATCGCGAGGCCGAAGTACATCAGCGCGATGAGCTTCCCGAGCGTGAACAGAATGGCCAGCCCCTTGCCGCCGACCGTGGACGCAATCGCTGCGAAGACGCCGATGGGGGCGAACGCCATCACGTAGCCGGTGAACCTGAACATCGCCTGCGCCGTGCTCTCGAGCACCGCGACGACCGGCTGCCCTTTCGGCCCGATCGCCGCGAGCGCGATCCCGAAGAACAGGGAGAAGACGACGAGTTGCAGGATGTCGCCGCGCGCCATCGCGTCGATGACCGACGTCGGGAACAGGTGCAGGAAGATGTCCCACGCGTGCTGCTGGTTCTGCGCCATCGCGGCGGCGGCGGCCGTATCCGCGCCGATCGGCATGGCGAGCCCCGCGCCGGGCTTGAAGATGTTCACGATCGCCAGGCCGAGAAACAGGGCGATGGTCGTGGCCGCTTCGAAGTACACGATGGCCTTGAGGCCGATGCGCCCCATCGATGTGATGTCGCCGGTGCCGGCGATGCCGACGACCAGCGTGGCAAAGAGCAGCGGCGCGATGATCATCTTGATCATCCGCAGGAACGCGTCGGCGAGCGGCTTGATCGCGACGCCGAGCCCCGGCCACAGATAGCCCACGAGGATGCCGAGGAGCAGCCCGATGAAAATCTGCGTGGTGATGCCGGGCACGCGCCCGGAGACCGCGCCGGTCGGGCGAGCGGGTTGCGCGTTGGTCCTGATCACGGGCCTCACGATATCACCCCATCAGAGCGTGTGAAGAAACCGACGCCAACCGCCGAGACCGCCGCCTTCGACAGGCCTGTCCTGAGCGAGCGGCTCATCCTTCGACAGGCTCAGGATGAGCGGCGAGTCGAAGGGCTCGGGATGAGCGCTCATGGCGAGCTCGTCGAACCATGCGTGCTCTGCGGTAAACGTTGTCAGCGCCGCGATTTGACGGCCGCCCGCGTCTCGCGATCGACTTCGCGGCGCCTGATCGTCTCGCGCTTGTCGTAATCCTTTTTGCCCTTCGCGAGGCTGACGGCCAGCTTCACGCGGCCGTTCTTGAAGTACAGGCGCACCGGGACCAGCGTCATCCCTTTCTCGACGGTCTTGCCGATCAACTTGCGGATCTCGTCGCGATGCAGCAGCAGCTTGCGGCGGCGCAGCGGCTCATGGTCGGCGTAGCCGCGGTGGCTGTACGGGCTGATGTGGACGTTGTAGAGAAAGACTTCGCCGTCTTCGACGCGCGCGTAGCTGTCGCGCAGGTTGACCCTTCCCTCGCGAATCGCCTTCACCTCGGTGCCGAGGAGCACGAGGCCCGCCTCGAACGTCTCCAGCAAATGGAAATCGTGGGACGCCTTCCGGTTCTCGGCGATGCTGCTCTGCGCCTTTTCGCGCTCCGTTTTTTCAGCCATGGGATGACGCTTGCACCTGGTAATCGGGAGATCTGGTAATCGGGTAATTGCATTGCTCAAATTTCCCGATCCAATTACCCGATCCAATTACCCGATTACCCGATTACTCGATTACCCGATTCGTGAATGGGACCCCCGCGCCAGTCGCGCTGCCAATAGGACCGCCGCAATCATGCTCCCGGGATCCGCCACGCCCTTGCCCGCGATGTCGAACGCCGTGCCGTGATCGACCGACGTGCGCACGATCGGCAGCCCGAGCGTGACGTTCACCGCTTGTCCGAACGCGACGAGCTTCACGGGAATCAGCCCCTGATCGTGATAGCAGGCCACCACGACGTCGAAGTCGCCGCGGCGGGCGCGGACAAACACCGTGTCGCCCGGGAACGGACCGTCGACGTCGATGCCGCGCACCCGGCAGGCCGCAATCGCCGGGCGAATCGCCGTGTCCTCTTCGCGGCCGAACAGCCCGCGTTCCCCCGCATGCGGATTGAGCCCGGCGACGGCGATCCGCGGATGATCGAGGCCGAACCGCGGCAGCTCCCGCGCGGTCAGTGCGATCGTCGCCTCGAGTGACGCCGTGGTCAACGCCGCGGGAACATCAGCCAGCGGAATGTGCACGGTCGCGAGGACGACCCGCAGCGCCTCGGAGTAGAACATCATCGCGACGTCGCGCGAGCCCGTCAGGTGGGCCAGGAGATCGGTGTGGCCGCTCCAGCGCAACCCGGCGAGCCGGAACGCTTCCTTGTTCACCGGCGCCGTCGCGATCGCCTGCACCACGTCCCGACGGGCATCTGCAACCGCCCGGACGATGACGTCGTACGCGGCGCGGCCGGCGTCGCTGCTCAGCACGCCCGGCGCGAACGTCGCTCCGGCGGGCGGACCGTACACGACGGGCTCGCAGGCGTCGAGAACGCGCGCGTCCGCCGCCGCTCGCGCCGCGACTTCAGGGCCGATACCAGCAGGATCTCCGATTGTGATGGCGACGCGCGGTTTCATGGCTCAGGACGTCAGACTCCCGACTTCAACCTCGAGAGTTGAGAGTTGAGAGTTGTTTCAGTGTCCACAAGAACCGCAACCGCCGGAACCGCAGCTGCCCGAGCCGCAGCTGCCGCCGGACCCGCAGCCGGACGGATTGTCGCAACCGCCTTCGCTGCCGCAACCACCGTGCGTCAGACCCTTGGCGTTGGGAAGCTCGTAGCGAAGACAGCACTTGAGCCGGCCGCACAGGCCGGAGAGCTTGGATGGATTCAGGCTCAAGTCCTGCTGCTTGGCCATCTTGATGGAGATGGGCTCGAACGTCTGCAGGAACGTCGTGCAGCAGAGCGGACGGCCGCAGGTACCGTACCCGCCGTACATCTTGGCCTCGTCGCGAACACCGATCTGCCGCATCTCGATCCGCGTCCGGAACTCCGCCGCGAGCTCGCGCACGAGCTCGCGGAAGTCGACCCGGCCGTCGGCGGTGAAATAGAAGAGCAGCTTCGATCCGTCGAACGCCTGCTCGACGCGTGCCAGCTTCATCCCCAGTCCGTGCTCGCGGATCTTCAGGAGCGCGATGCGAAACGCCTCCTGCTCACGGTGCTGGTGCTTCAGGCGGGCGACGATGTCTTCCCTGGTCGCCAGCCGCACGACGCGCTGCGGCGAGTCCGCTGGCGGACGCCGTTTCGCGTCGAGCTGTGGGATCCCGCGCACGACGGTCCCGACCGCCGTACCACCCTCCGTCTGCACGACGACCCGGTCGCCGGACCGGGGCATCGACTGCGCCGGATGCTCGCCGAGCAGGAAGGTCTGGGCCCGGCCGACGGGCGTCAGCTTGACGGCGACGAGCGGCACGCGGCTCGGAGCGCTCACGGGACACCTTCTATCCATCTATAAGGCGATCACATCGGATCCGGAGGTCGTCGCCGCTCGGCTGAAGCCTTCGCGCTCCGTGGTCACGAGCCTTCGCGCTCCACGGTCACGAGAAGCACGCGCTTCACAGCTGCAAGACCAGCCAGTCAGCCACGACCTTGACGCCGGCATTCCGCTCCAGCGCCCCCAGGGCCCGATCGATCGCCGAAAACGCGCGTACGCCGCGCTCGCCTTGATACGCCCCTGTCAGCCGCTCGAGTGCGGGCCTCACGTCAGGGTTCGCGAGCGCGCGATCGTCCGCGCGGGTTGCCAGGACTTCCACGTCACGGAGCAGCGACGCCATGGCCCGCAGATGCGAGGCGAGCTGCTCACGGTCGCCGGCGCCTCCTGCGCCGGTCTTGATCAGGAGCTCTTTTGCGCCGTCAATCCGGCGCCCCGGTTCAGCGGTCGCGGCCGCGTGCGCCAGGACCCGCTGCGCGACGTCTCGCGCCTCGACGCGCTCGTCTGCCCTCGCCGCGAGCGCCTGGCCGAGGCTGCCGTCCGCCGTCGCCGCCACGGCAAGCGCATCACTTTCGCTGTAACCACGTGCGACGAGCGCGGCCGCGATGTCGTCCGCGGCCAGCGGCCGGAACCGAAGCTGCGGGCACCGCGAGAGGACCGTCGCCAGCAGTGTGTCAGGACGCGACGTGACGAGGATGAAGACCGACGATGGGGGCGGCTCTTCGAGCGTCTTCAACAACGCGTGCTGCGCGGCGGTCACGAGCGCATCCGCGCCATCGATGATCACGACGCGCCGGCGCCCTTCGAACGGCCGATACGCCGCGCGATCGACGATCTCGCGGACCTGATCGATCCTGATCGCCCCGCTGTCGCCCGGCCCGACGATCGGGACGTCGGGATGAACGCCACGCGAGATGCGCTTACAGGCGGCGCACGTACCGCACGCGTCGAACATGGAACCCGGAACGGTGAACCCGGAACCCGGAACCGCGAACCCTGAACCCGGAACCGCGAACCCTGAACCCTGAACCCTGAACCTTGAACCTTTTGGACAATTGAGCGCCTGCGCGACGGCAATCGCGGTCACCCGCTTCCCCACTCCGGCCGGCCCGGCAAACAGCAGGCTGGGCGGCAGCGAATCGTTCTCAATCGACCGCGACAGCAGGCTGACGAGGCGCCGGTGGCCGAACACCTGGGCAAAAGGCATGATTTACGTTGAATCGAGCGTAACGCACTTCATGGGCTCACGAAAGGAGATTTCACCCGGCGTTTGCGGCATCACGGAAATGGCTCCACCGGATGCGGAATTCAGCCGCGGTGGCGCGGTGACGGCCGCGAGCGTTCGCGTCGACCGATGCAGGGCGAGCCTTAAAGGGTCGCCCTACGTCGTGAACTGGACGCGGGGCTTCACCGAAACCGGTCGAGCGCTTACCGGCCGCTTGGCTTCTTTGAAGGCGGAGACGGAGGAGGACGTTGGGGCTCGGGCTGATTTGGCCTGTCCTTGACGGTCCAGCGGAACACCTTGGACCAGAACCCGCGTTTCTTCGTCGTGTTCATGGCCGTGGACGGGTTCTCGATCAGCTCGACCGTGCCGCTCGTGCCGGTCGGCGCCGGCGCGATGCGGTGCTCGGCGGCGTCCCCTGGCGGCGCGATGGCCTTCAAGTCGACATAGGGTGCCGGCGGCTTCTCCTCGGCGCCGAGGAGCCCGGCGACCCGCACACCCTGCGTCTGATGCGCCTCGCAATACGCCGTCGGTTCGGTCCCGCGCGCGAAGTACTCCGTATAGACGGTCGACCGGCGATCGATCTGACCGGTGGCGCCGTTGATGACCTCGCCGTTCTTGCAGGCCTCGGTCGCCAGGAGCCCGGAGAGCCGGCAGACCTTCACGGTGACGACGCCTGACGGCATCTCGAGCCACTCGGGCCTGTCATTGCGCGTCGCCACCTTCATGAACTTCGCCCAGACGGGCACGGCGACCTCGGCCGCGAACCCGTTCGGCAGAATCATTCGCGGCTCATCGAACCCGACCCACACGCCGGTCACGAGCTTCGGCGTGTACCCGATGAACCAGGCGTCGTTGAAGTCGTTGGTCGTGCCGGTCTTTCCTGCGGCCTGCAGCGTGAACCCGAGGCGGCGCGCCCCGGCGCCCGTGCCGGCGTTGACGACGTCGGCCAGCATGGTGGACATCAGAAACGCCGTCGTGTCCCTGATGGCGCGAACCGGGGCTTCCTGCGAGGCGTACAACACGTGGCCGTCCCGGTCCTCGACGCGACGGATCAGTGTAGGACGCGGCACGAGGCCATGATTCGCGAACGCCGCATAAGCCGCCGTCATCGCCTGCAGCGTCACTTCGCCCGATCCGAGCGCGAGCGAGGGCACGCTCGGCACGTCCCCGATGCCCATCGTCTTCGCATAGCGCACGGTGCGCGCGATGCCGACATCAAGGAGCAGACGAACCGCCGCACGGTTGCTCGAGGTGCGGAGGGCCGTGCGCAGGCTCATGGCCGATCCGGACGAGTGGCCGTCTTCCGGCGTCCAGGCCACGCGCCCGATCAGGACCGGATCATCAAGGTGATTGATCATCGTCGCGGGCGAGTAGCCCGCTTCGAGAGCGGTTGCGTAGACGAACGGCTTGAACGCCGAGCCCGGCTGCCGATGCGCCTGCACTGCCCGGTTGAAGTGGCTGGCGGCGAAGTTGCGGCCGCCGACCATCGCGCGCACCTGGCCGCTGCCCGGATCGAGCGCGATCAGCGCAGCCTGGAGGACGTCGGAGGACACCCGCCCCGTGTTCCTGGCCTTGCGCGCCGCGTTCTGCCCCGAAGTACGCTTCGACTGCCAGGCGTTGTGACGCGCCTCGATGGCCATGATGTGCTCGAACACGATCGATTCCGCCGCCAGCTGCATCGGTATGTCGAGCGTCGAGAACACGCGCAGCCCGCCCTGGTAGACGCGCTGCCAG
>QHWJ01000295.1:20178-27045 GCA_003222535.1 Acidobacteriota bacterium
ATCGTCGTCGCGCGCGCCGATTGCCACGTGGGGCGGTCGATCGCCGCCGACTCGAGCATCGCCTGGAGCACGACGTTCCGGCGGCCGAGCGCCCGATCCATGCTGACGGTCGGCGCGTAAGTCGACGGAGACTTCACGAGGCCGGCGAGCAGCGCCGCCTCGGGCACCGTCACCTCCGAGGCGTGCTTGCCAAAATACCCGCGCGACGCCGCCTCCACCCCATAGAGACCGTCGCCGAAATACACCTTGTTCAGATAGAGCTCGAGGATCTCCTTCTTGCTGTAGAGCCGTTCGATCCGCGCGGCGAGGATCAGCTCCTGAACCTTCCGGTGATACGACTTGTTGGGGGTGAGGAAACTCTGGCGGGCGAGCTGCTGCGTGATCGTGCTCCCGCCCTGCGCCTTCCGGTAGCGGCGCAGGTTGGCCATCACCGCCGAGGCGATGCGGACGAGATCGAACCCGCGATGGTCGTAGAACCGTTGATCTTCGATTGCGATGATCGCATTCGTCAGGTTGGGAGAGACTTGCGCCAGCGGCACCTCGATGCGTTGTTCCTTGAAAATGGTAAACGCCAGCTGACTCGAGTTGTCGAACACGGCCGTCGCCTGATCCATCTCGCTGATCCGGCGCAGGGCGTCGAGGCCCGGCATCCCGGCGCGAAGACCCGTCAGGAACCACACCCCTTCGACGATCGACATCGACGCGACAACGACGAAGGCCGCGACAACGCCCGTCACGATGCGCGGCTGCTTGAGCCACGCCTGGCGCCACTCGCCCTTCAGACCGGCCAGTCGCTGCCGCAGACACAATTCCATGCCGTTGCCGGAGTGCAACAGGCGCGCCACAACAAAGGCGGCTCATCCGCATCGTGGCATTTCAGTTGCACCGCCGAAGGCAGCGTGAGCGCAATCGCGAGTTTGGGATTGGTCGCGGGTTCCGTCCTCCTCGGGGGAGCGGTCTCCATACACCTGTTCGTTACCTCTTCTCAGTCAGCACTTCTCGCGGTCGAGCTTGCGCCCGTCACCGATGGTGTCGACCTCCCCCTGGCAATCGGGGACTTCGTCACGGATGCTCACGATCGGCGGTCACCACGTGCCCGGCCGGGCGGCACGGCCGACCTTTACGGGAATGACGTGACCGACGCCGTGGCGGAGTACACCCTCGACGCTGCCGGAAGCCTTCACGAGCTCCACTCTCCGCAAACCGAACTGCCTCGCCTGGGTATCCCCAAGGGCTGAAAAATGGCTAAGGGCTAAGGGCTAAGGGCATGGTCGATGGGTTGACCATCAGCCATCAGCGATCAGCCATCAGCCATCAGCCATCAGCCATCAGCCATCAGCCATCATTGGCTGCGCTATGATTGCCGCGTCCCGGCATCAGGAGCGGCATCCATGCGTTTTTTGAAGTGGCTCCCATTACTGTTCGTCCCGGTTCTTGGCGTAGTCCTGAGCGGCCAGGCCCCGAGAACGTTCAAGGCGCGGTTGTCTCCCGTGCCCATCGACATCGCAATGCAGGCGACCGTCGCGGGCTCCGGATCGGTTTTGGCGGTGCTGACAGGCTCGAAACTGTCGATCAGCGGCACCTTTGAGAGGCTGCGCTCGCCCGCGACCATTGCGCAGGTGCACAAGGGGCCGATGAGGGGTGTTCGCGGGCCGGTCGTTATCGATCTATCCGTTTCGAAGGCGTCGGATGGCACGGGCGGGACACTGAGCGGGTCGATCGATCTCACGCCGTTGCAGGTGGCCGATCTCGAGAAGGGACGGCTCTACGTGCAGCTTCACAGCGAGAAAGCCCCCGACGGCAACTTGTGGGGCTGGCTCCTGCTTCAGGAGAAGCGATGAGCCGTCTGCAACGGACGTTGGCCGCGCTGGTCCCGGTGGCGGCGATTGGGACGCTCGGGATCGCGCTCGTCGCGGGTCAGCAGCCGCCCGCGGCCGTCTACACGGCCGAACAGGCCGCCGCGGGGCGCGCCGCGTATCAGGCGAACTGCGCGAGCTGCCATCTCGCCGATCTCGGGGGGAGAAATGAAGCGCCGCAGCTTGCCGGCATCAACTTCATGAACACGTGGCGGGCGCGGTCCACGCGCGACCTGCTCGAGCTCATTCAGAGCACGATGCCGCCGTCGGGCGAAACCCTTCCCGCCGATCAATATCTGAGCATCGTCGCCTACATTCTTCAGTCCAACGGCGCGGCGCCGGGCACGCTGGTGCTCACGCCGACTTCGTCTGCGCCGATTGGTGCGGTCGCGACGGGCGTCGCACCCGCCAACAGGACAGCCGGCGATCCGGCACCGGGTGCAGCGCCAGGCGGACGCGGCGGCGGACAACGCGGACAGGGCGGTCCGCCCGCCGGCGGGCAGGGCCCGGGCGGCGGCCGCGGGGGCGCGGGGGCGGGCGGACCGCTGGGCCTGACGATCACCGGTGAGGTGAAGAACTACGTGCCGGTCACCGACGAGATGCTGCGTAATCCCGATCCGGGCGACTGGCTGATGGCGCGGCGCAACTATCAAGGCTGGAGCTACACGCCGCTCACGCAGGTCACGCGCGACAACGTCAAGGAGCTGCAGCTCGCGTGGGTGTGGGCGATGAACGAGAACGGCGGCGCGAACGAACCCACGCCGATCGTGCACAACGGCATCATGTATCTCGCCAACCCCGGCAACGTCCTGCAGGCGCTCGACGCACGCACCGGCGATCTGATCTGGGAGCACCGGGTGGGCCCCAACGCGACGGTCGGCATCGCCGCCATGCGGAACATGGCGATCTACCAGGACAAGGTGTTTCTCGCGACCACCGACGCTCGTCTGACCGCGCTCGACGCGCGCACCGGCAAGAAGGTGTGGGATACCCCGCTCGCCGACCGCGCCAAGGGCTATGCGAACACCGCCGGCCCGATGGTCGTGCACGGCGTCGTCGTCAACGGTCTGGTCGGCTGCGATCGGTACGGCAACGACGGCTGCTGGATCAGCGGCTACGACGCGGCGACCGGCAAGCAGCTCTGGAAGTTCAACACCGTCAGGCGAGACGGCGAGCCGGGCAGCGAGACGTGGGGCAAGCTCGCCGACAACCTGCGCGTCGGCGGCGAGACATGGATCGCCGGCAGCTACGATCCGGATCTCGACCTGATGTATTGGGGCGTTGCGCAAGCCAAGCCGTGGATGCGCGCGAGCCGGGGAACGACCAACTTCGACAACGTGCTCTACACGAGCTCCACGATCGCGATCAGGCCGAAGGACGGGACGCTCGCGTGGCATTACCAGCACGCGCCGGGCGAATCGCTCGATCTCGACGAAGTGTTCGAACGCGTGCTCGTCGACATCGGCGACCAGAAGGTCGTTTTCACGATCGGCAAGCCGGGCATCCTGTGGAAGATCGATCGGAGGAACGGCGGGTTCCTCGGCTACAAGGAAACGGTGTTCCAGAACGTCTTCGAGTCGATCGATCCGAAGACCGGCACGCCGCAGTATCGGGGCGACATCCTCGAGCAGCAGACCGGCCAATGGGTGCAGTCGTGTCCCAGCACCGAGGGCGGGCACAACTGGCAGGCGATGAGCTATCACCCGGGCATGGGGCTGCTCGTCATCCCGCTCAGCCAGTCGTGCATGGAGATGTCGGGCCGCAAGATCGAGTTCACCAACGGATCGGGCGGCACCGGCGCGGACCGCCGTTTCTTCGAGATGCCCGGCAGCGATGGCAACGTCGGCAAGCTCGCGGCGTACGACGTGAAGACGATGAAGGAAGTCTGGAGCCGCGAGCAGCGCGCGTCGTTCCTCACGTCGGTGCTGACGACGGCGAGCGGGATCGGGTTCGTGGGCGATCTCGATCGGACGTTCCGCGCGTTCGACGTGAAGACCGGTGAAACGCTCTGGCAGGCGCGGCTCGGCACGTCGGTCCAGGGGTATCCGGTCGCGTTCAGCGTCGGCGGACGGCAGTACATCGCGGTGCCGACGGGCCTCGGGGGCGGCAGCCCGCGGCAGGTTCCGCGCACGATCAGCCCGGACGTGCGTCATCCGCTGAACGGCAACGCGCTGTACGTCTTTGCATTGCCGGAGAAGGGCAGGTAGGTCGGGTGGGTCGGGTAGGTCACAGGTAGGTCAGGTGGGTCGGGTAGGTCACAGGTAGGTCACGTAGGTCACGTAGGTCGGGTAGGTCCGGTGGGTCAGGTGGGTTGCGTAGGTCAGGTGGGCCCGCGTAGATCGAGTGCGTCGGGTGGGTCAGGTGGAGCTAGCGCTAGCTGCCAGCTAAGCGCTAGAGGCTCGCGCTACACGATACGACAGGCTGAAGGCCTGCGCCACGTTCGATCTCTGCGGGCTTGGCGGGCTCTGCGTTCATCCGTACGTGGACTCGATCGCAGCGTGATTTATCTGACCTGCGGAAACAGATCGTCGACCGGCATCGACCAGTCGGGAAGGATGGGCTCGGCGTCGCCGCGTTCGCCGCGACGAAAGACGATGGGATCGTCAGGACTGCTCGCATGATACGCGCGGACGACTTGATCCTTCAGCGTATCGACGTCCCACACAACGAGCGCCGGCAGCAAAATAGTCCGAGCGTTTCTCCGCCATCGCGCGCTCGGCCGCGGGCCCGTACTCGTCGTGACTCCTCACTTCGACGGCAAAGAGTGGAGCGCCCTCTACGAACCGGTCCGTGAGAGGCTGCGTGCAAAACGCGACGTCGGGACCGAACGACCGCCGGTGCGGAAGGTTGACGATGAAGCCGACCGCTGTCGCCGAACGCGTGTCCGCGTTTCGTTTGCTGCTCGTAGCCCAAAAGGCTCGCGGCAATTCGCAGGCAGGCGAACCCGTGAAGGCCACTGCTCAACGGCATGAGCACCAGCTCTCCGTTGACGAGCTCGGCCTTCCCTTCGACGTGGTACAAGTCGTCGATTGTGGCTTCGCGCTTCGCACCCATTGCTACAAATCCTACCATCGTCTTCGTCGATGGTCTTTGCGGTTTCTGCCATCAACACCCCATTTGGATGGTCTCGACGAGGCTCTGAGCAAAACGGGTGTGTTTCGTGGTGGGCCGTTCGTGACGTGAATGCAGTGTGACACCGCTCTTGGTTTGCGAGGCTTGCGGGCTCTGCGTTCACCGCATTCGTTGCGGACGCGTCGCTGGTCGCCGAGCAGAGTCCGTCGCAGCTCGTCACCGTGCGTCACGCGTCCGGTCAGGGAGTCTCGCCCGTGTACGAGGGTTTCGACGTCAATCCCGACGGCTCCTTCAACATGTGGTTTGGCTACATGAACCGCAACTACGAGGAAGCGCTCGATCTTCCGGTCGGCGCGGCGAACGCGTTCGAGCCGGGCGGCGATCGCGGGCAGCCGACGCACTTCACCCCGCGGCGCCACAAAGACGTATTCAGCGTCCCCGTGCCGAAAGATTTCGGCGATCAGAAGCTGACCTGGAGAATCGTCGCGCACGGCCAGACGCAGCAGGTGGTCGCCACGCTCAAGCCGGTGTGGCAGATCGATCGCCTCCGCACGACCCGCGGCGGCAACAGCGAGAAAATCAGCAGCAACCTGCCCCCGACGGTCACCGTGCAGGCGTCCGGGCAGACGCTGACCGCGCCGGCCTCGACAACCTTGACGCTCGCCGCCACCGACGACGTCCTGCCGAAGCGTCGCGGTGAGCCGGTCGGCATGACCGTGATGTGGGCGAAGTACCGGGGGCCCGGCGCCGTCCAGTTCTCCGCGCCGAACGCCAGGCTCGAGAACGGCAAAGCCTCGACGGCCGCGAGCTTCAGCGAGCCCGGCGATTACATCCTGCAGGCGGTGGTCGACGATGGTTCGGGCGAGTCGGCCGGCAACTTCGGTTATCACTGCTGCTGGACGAACACACAGGTGAAGATCACGGTGAAAGGAGCAGGCGCGCGCACCAATCTGCAATCTGCCGTCAGCAATCAGCAGGCTCCCACCTTCGCGAAGGACATCGCGCCGATCTTCCAGGCCAAGTGCCAGACGTGCCATCACCAGGGCACGTCGGCGCCGATGTCGCTCGTCACCTACGAGGAGGCGCGGCCGTGGGCGCGCTCGATTCAACAGCGCGTGGCGAACCGCGACATGCCGCCCTGGCATCTGGACAAGACCGTCGGCATCCGTCACTACAAGAACGACCGCTCGCTGAGCGACGACCAGATTGCCACCATTGTCCGGTGGGTGGACGCGGGCGCGCCGCAGGGCAACCCGGCGGATATGCCCACGCCGCTCACCTTTGCCCCCGACGCCAACTGGTTCATCGGCGAGCCCGATCTCAAGGTGACCACGCCGAACGATTTCGTGATGTACGCCAGGGGCCCCGACTGGTGGATCGATCAGTTCGCCGACGTGACGCTCGACGAAGATCGCTGGATCAAGGCGATGGAGATCAAGCCGAGCAATCCCAAGATCGTCCATCACGTCGTGATCTACGTCATCGAGCCGGACGCGCCGGAAGGCACGCCGGAAACCGGCGTCCAGCTCCACGAGTACGCCGTCGGCAAATACGGCGACATCTTCGGCGACAACACCGGCCGGCTGCTGAAGAAAGGCACGCGCCTGCGCTACGACATGCACTACTTCGCGATCGGCTCGGAGCAGCACAACAAGACGACGATGGCGTTCAAGTTCTACCCGAAAGGCGTCGTGCCGAAGTACCAGGTGCGGTCCCAGGCGCTGCGGAACATCCCGAACGACGAGCTCGAGGTGCCGCCGAACACGGTGGTGCGGACCGACGGCTACTTCCGCCTGCCGCGCAACGCGCGCATCGACGCGTTCCAGCCGCACATGCACATGCGCGGCCGCGGGATGACGCTCGAGGCGATCAATCCGGTCAACAACACGACCGAGATTCTCAGCTCGGTCGATCACTTCGACTTCAACTGGCACATCAA
>QHWJ01000296.1 GCA_003222535.1 Acidobacteriota bacterium
CACGTTGTCGGCGCGTTCATCGACGCGGCGAGAGTCGAAAACCTGCCGACGGTCAACCGGAATTTCGCCGACCTCGCCCAACTGGCGCCGGGCGTCACGTCCACGGGCGGATCGTCGATGGGGTTTTCGGCGGCCGGACAGCATCAGTACCAGAACAACGTCTTCGTCGACGGCGCCACCAATGCCATGCAGTTTTATGGAACGCAGGCAGAGTCATTTCCTCAGGATTGGATCCAGGAATTCCAGGTGATGACCAACGGGTTCTCGGCGGAATTCGGAAACGCGTCGGGCGCCGTGTTGAACGTGATTACGCGGAGCGGCACGAACACGGTTCAGGGACGCGCGTACGGATTCTTCCAAAATGGCCGCTTCAACGCCGCGCCCTACTCCGGGCACTACACGAACAACGTGCCGGTCTTCCTCGACACGACGCCGCCTTACAATCAACGCCGGATTGGCGGGTTCCTGGGCGGGCCCGTCGTCGCGAACAGACTGTTCTATTTTGGCGGCGTCGAAAGCCTCGACAACAGCGCGACGACGAGCCTGTCGATTTCCGATTACTGGCGTAATCAGGGTGTGGCGTCGATCATTCCGACCAGCAACACGCGAAGGCCGTTCATCGTGAAGACCGACTGGACCATCAACCCCGGGAACCGCCTGTCCCTGCGGCACGATCGCACCGTCCAGCGGGATACCAACTGCAGCGGCCAGGGCGGCGACGGCTGCAACAGCTCGCCCAACTGGACGCTCGAGAAACGCGCCACCTTTGACGGACCGCTCTGGAGCGCGTTGACGAATCTGACGAGCACGATCAGCAATCGGGCGTTCAATGAGGCTCGTCTGTACTACGGCGTGAACAAGCTGATCATCACGTCCAACCTCGCGGGGAAGTATGGCGATGCGCTCATCAGCGACGTCGCGCATCGAGGCCTGTACTCGGAAAAGAACTACCCGGGCGCGGCCTTCGGCTCGAGTGTCACGGGCGGGCTCGAAGGGGAAACCAATCTCTATTTCACCGACAGCTTCACGGTGGTCAAAGGTCAACATCAGTTCAAGCTCGGGGGACAACTGGCCCGCGTGACGATGTACATGGATATCGACGGTTCTCAAAAAGCCAGATGGGGCTTCACCTCCGACCGGGTGTTCAACCTCAACGACCCGGCGAGCTATCCCACCACGTTGTCGCTCGCCATCGGAACGGCGAAGGACATCGAGGGGCACTTGAACGGAGGACTGTTCGTCCAGGACACCTGGCAGATCAGGAACAATCTCACGCTCAACCTCGGACTCCGGTATGACGTCGACAACTCGATCCTGACGGGGAACCAGTTCGTCGACGCGTACAACCAGCGGTTCGTCACCGCGTTCGGTGGAGCCGCACCCCTCACCAGCGTGAAGCGGGATCTGAACAACGTGGCGCCGCGCCTGGGGCTCGTCTGGCTTCCCACATCCGACCGCCGTACCACCGTCCGTGGAAGCGGCGGCATCTTTTACGACCAGTCTCACTTTAACTACAACGATGTGTACATCAACCAGACGCTCCTGGCCATCAGGAGGTACTCATTCAATTCGAACGATTCGACCACCAACCCCTTTTTCAGTCCGGCCGATCCGGCGGGAAGCGCCCTGAGGCTCCGTGCCTTTCTCGCGCAGAATTTCCCGGACTGGCCCGACTTTTCTCTCTTGGGCTCCGGCGGGCAGTTCATCAACAGGATGGCCCCAGACTTCAGGATTCCGTACACCGTCCAGGTCACGGGCGGGCTGACCCACGAGCTCCGATCGAGCATGTACGTCCAGGCCGACTACGTGCACTCGACCGGGAAGGACGCGGTCCTGTCGAGGAATGTCAACGTCCAGCAGGTGGACGGCCGTTTCGTCACGATCGACCCGCGGTTCGGCGGCTTCACAGAGTTCGAGAACCGCGGGTGGATCGACTACGACGCCTTGCAGACGCGCGCGGAGCACAGAGGATCGAAGCTGCGTCTCGGCGGCTCGTACACGCTGGCGAAGACGTTCTCGAACACGTTGGCCACCGGTGTGGGCGGGGGCGCGGCCACGAACCCGCTCGACCTGTCGATCGACGAGGGGCCGGCCAACGAAGATCGGCGGCACAACTTCGCGTTCGACGGCTCCTACGTCTTCCCGCTCGATTTCCAGGCGGCCGCCATCTGGCGCTATTCCAGTCCGCTGCCCTTCAGCGTGACCAGTTCGACCGTCGTCTTCGCGCGCCCGGAGCCCCGCGGGTCGCGGCGAGGGGACGACTACAAGAGCCTCAACCTTCGGGCGAGCAAGATTTTCAGGCTCGGCGGCCGGATCACGGCCACCGGCTTCTGGGAAGCGTTCAATGTGATGAACACGGACAACTTCACGAGCTTTCAGGGAAGCCTCCAGTCGTCACAGTTCGGGCAGCCGCAAGTCGAGTTCCCGAAGCGGCAACAGCAGTTCGGTTTCAAACTGGATTTCTAGCGACCAGAAGGAGATCGACGTGAAACTTCGAACACCGGCGCTCATCGTCGCGGTCGTCACGTGTGCGGTCGCCGTGGCCGCCGGCCAGCCGCAGCAACAGGCGGCGGAGAAGCTGGACGCTGCGATGATCTCGGCGATCCGCGACGAGGGGCTCGCGCATTCGCAGGCCATGGAGCACGTCGTCCGGCTGGCCGATGTGTATGGCCCGCGCGTCACCGGATCGCCCGGACTGCGGCAGGCTGGCGACTGGGCCGTGAAGAAGCTTGGCGAGTGGGGCTTGTCGAACGTCCACAAGGAATCGTGGCCGTTCGGCAAAGGGTGGTCGCTCGTACGTTTCCACGCCCACATGATCGAGCCGCAGATCCAGCCGCTCATCGGCTATCCGAAGTCGTGGACGCCTGGAACCAGCGGCGTCGTGACGGCCGACGTGGTGAGAGCGGACATCAACTCGGACGCCGACTTCGAGCGATACCGCGGCAGGCTGGCTCAGAAGATCGTTCTGACCCAGCCGGCGCGTGATGTGCGGATGCTCGAGGGGATCATCGTTCAGCGGTGGACCGACGCGCTGCTGAAGGAGTCTGAATCGACTCCGCCAGGGCCGCCAGCCGAGGCGGCCGCGCGCCCGAGCCGGCCCGGGCAGCCCACGCTTCAGGAGAGGATCCAGCAGTTCCTTCTCAAAGAAGGCGTCGTGGCGACACTCGATCGCGGAGCCGACGCGTTTCTCGTTGCCGGCGACAATCAGATGTCGTGGCGGACCCAGCGTACTGACGGCGGGACGATCTTTGTCACGACCGGCGGGCCGCACGACAACGCGAACGCCGGCAACGTCGTGCCGTCCGTGACGCTGGCGGTCGAGCACTACAACCGGATGGTCCGGATCCTCGATACGGGGACGCCCGTGAAAGTGGAGCTCAACATCCAGACGCAGTTCCACGACGAAACGGATCTGAATGGATTCAACGTCGTTGCGGATCTCCCGGGAACCGATCTGGCCAACGAAATCGTCCTGATCGGGGCACACCTCGACAGCCATCAGTCGGCGACCGGCGCGACCGACAACGCCGCGGGCAGCGCCGTCATGATGGACGTGATGCGCATTCTCAAGGCCGTGGGGGCAAAACCGCGGCGCACCATCCGAATCGCGCTCTGGGGCGGAGAGGAAGAAGGCCTGCTCGGCTCGAAGGCGTACGTCAGAGAGCACCTCGGCGATCCGGCAGCCAGGAGCCTCAAGCCCGAGTACCAGAACTTGTCGGCCTACTACAACATCGACAATGGCACCGGGCGAATTCACGGCGTCTGGCTGCAAGGCAATCTCGCGATCGCGCCGATCTTCAGGGCGTGGTTCGAACCGCTGCGCGATCTGGGGGTCACGACGATCGCCCCCCGTTCGGTCAGCGGATCCGACTACCAGTCCTTCGACGCGGTCGGCATTCCGGCATTCCAGTTCATGCAGGACCGGCTGGAGTACAACTCGCGGACCCACCATTCCAACATGGACACGGTCGACCGCATCCAGCGCGACGACCTCATCCAGATGGCGGTCGTCGCCGCGACCTTCGCCTACAACACCGCGATGCGCCCCGAGAAGCTGCCTCGGAAGACGCCCCCGCCGGCAAAGCCGCAGGCGACCGAGAACAACAAGTGAGATCCAATCGGCGCGATTTCATGAAGCTGGCGTCGGCCGGGTTCGCCACGATGATGGGCCCCGGACGCCGCGCCCATGCCGGAGCTCCCGCGCGACAGCGTGCATCGGCAAGGAAGCCGGGTCCTGCCGGTCCGGATTTGTCCGTCCCGCACTTCGAGCTGGTTCAACCAGACCTGTTCGCCGGCTCCGGCGGTCAGCCGAATTGCTGGGCCGACTTCGACAACGATGGCGACCTCGACCTGTTTGTCGGGTTCAAGGCCGACCTCCCGAATCGGCTCTATCGGCATGACGATGGCACGTTCAGGGAGGTGGCCGCCGAGCTGAATCTGGCCGACCTGAACGATACCAGGGCCGCGGCGTGGGGCGACTTCAACGGCGACGGTCAACTGGATCTCTATGTCGGATTCAGCAGGCGATCGGGAATTCCGAACAAGCTGTATCGCAATGACGGGAGCGGCAAGCACTTCACCGAGGTCGGCCGCGCCATGGGCGTCGACGCCGTGGGCGAGACCCGTCAGGTCAGCTGGATTGACTACGACAACGACGGCAAGGTGGATCTGTTCGTCGCGTTCAGGGACGCGCCGAACATGCTGTTCCACAACGACGGCGACCGTTTCATCGACGTCGCCAGGGAGATGGGCGTCGACGATCCGCGCAAGACTGTTGGCGCGGTCTGGTTCGACATGAACGAGGACGGCCGTCTCGATCTCTTCGTCGCCAATCAGGATGGCACGCTGAACGGCCTCTTCAGAAACGACGGGACGCGGTTCGTGGATGTGGCGCACGAGCTGAGGATGGACGCCGATGGTCGTCCGGCGAACTTCGGCAGCAACGGCCCGAGCGTGATTGACTATGACAACGACGGCCGCCTCGATCTCTTCGTGGCGGGTTACGGCCGCAACTTCCTGTACCACAACGATGGCGGCGGGAAATTCACGGATGTGGCTGCGGAGGCTGGCGTCGCGGGCGGCGATAAAGCCACGCCATCGAGCTGGGGCGACTATGACAACGACGGCCGCCCGGACCTCTATGTGTCGTCCTACGTCGACAGACCGGTCAACGAGCGCGACTATCTGTATCACAACGAGGGGAGCCATTTCCGGGATGTGCTCCCGCCGGAGTTCGCCAGGCGCGGTGCCACGCATGGCATTCAGTGGGTCGATTTCGATGGTGACGGCGCGCTGGACCTCGCCATGGCGAACAACAACCCCGAAGGCCATCTCTCGCTCTATCGCAATCTGCTGCCGCCGGAGCGCGCCAGGCGCTCGGTTCAGGTGCTCGTGCTCGACGGCAAAGGCCACCACACTCGAGCCGGCTCAGAGGTGCGGATCTACGCCCCAGGCACACGCAAGGTCCTCGGCAGCCGAATCGTGGACACGGGCAGCGGCTACTGCTCTCAGAACGCGATGCCGGTGCACTTCGGTCTCTCGCGCGAGGCGCGAATCGACGTCGAGGTGACGTCGCTCACCAGAGCGGGACGAAAGATCACGCGGGTGGCAAAGGTCGATCCCGACAAGTTGCCGAGGCGGGTGCTGGTCGTCAGGATCGACGCCGACGGGAACCGGAAAACGACCTAATGAAAACCAGGATTTGAACATCTCTCTTGAAGAACAGAACGACTCTTAGTACTCGATTTTCACGATTACGGCGACGTATTTCGTGACGGCGATTGGTGCCCGATTTCGGAAATACGACGACATATTTGAGCCACGGAGACACAAAGACACAGAGAAGAAACACGTAGCGCTCGACGCGGCGCCGCCCAGCGGCGGGCGAGGCGTGCAAACCGCAAACGAACGACCCCTGGACAATGGCTCGGTCGCTCGTTTGCGGTTTGCGCGCCTCACGGCTCGGCCTGCTTGCAGGCCGACCGCGTCGAGCGCCTCTGTGTCTCAGTGTCTCAGTGGCTTGTCCAAGTCAAGACGCCGGCGTAATTACGAAATGCTGTACTCAGATCTCCTGATCTCCTGTGAGGTCTGTTACAGGCTCGTGGACGTGGAGTGAGCCGCCCGCTCGACCTGTTGCCGCGGCAGCACGATCGTGAAGGCCGTGCGCCCCGGCACGCTCGTCACCTGGATCGAGCCCCGGTGCCGTTCGACGATCGCTCTTGCGATCGACAGGCCGAGGCCGCTGCCATTCCCGTCGCGCGTGCGCGCCGCATCCACCTTGTAGAACCGCTCGAAGACGTGAGGCACGTGCTCGGGCGCGATGCCCGAGCCCGAGTCCGCCACGGTCAACACGATCGCATCTCCCTCGGCGCGGCCGCACATCTCGACGTGGCCGCCGCGGGGCGTGTGGCGCAGGGCGTTGGCGACGAGGTTCTCGACGACCTGTTCCAGGCGATCGGGATCGCCGAGGACCTGGTCGGCCTCCGGAGCAATCGACGCGCGCAGGGTGACCTGTCGCGCCCGCGCGTCCTGGTCGTGCCGCTCGGCGACGTGGCCGAACAGCCGATCGAGCGCGAACACCCGCACGTCGAGCGTGCCGACGCCGTTTTCGAGGCGCGCGAGATCGACCAGATCCTGCACGATGCGATCGAGCCGCCGCGTCTCGCGCTCGAGCGTCTGGAAGTAGCGTTGCCGCGTGGGCGCGTCGAGCTCGACCTCCGGCATCTGCAACGTTTCGAGGTAGCCGCACATGGCGGTCAGCGGCGTCTTCAGCTCGTGAGACACGTCGGCGAGCATCTGCCGCCGGAGGCGATCGGCGGTGCGCAGCGACTCGTCGCGTGCGGCCAGGTCCACCGCCATCCGGTTGAACGCGCGCGCGACGTGGGCGATCTCGTCGCCGCCGGTTTCCGGCGCCCGGGCCGATAAATCGCCGGCGCCCAATCGCCCGGTCGCCGCCTCGAGCGCCTTCAACCGCCGGCGCGCGGGCGCGAAGATGAATGCGGTCGCGACGATCGCGGCGACAACCAGCAGCGCGGTGCCCGGAATGGAGAGGATGCGGCCGACATCGCGCACGACCGGACTCCCGAGCGGCCGCGGCGGCAACACCACCATGCCGCGCAGCGTCCCGCCCACCTGGATCGGGGCCATGACCACCGCCGGCCCTTCGAACCGTGGCTCCTGTCCGCGTGCGAAGCTGTCGCTTCCGAGCAACGCGCCGGCGGCCCGCCGCAGGTTGTCGGCGAGCGGCTCGCGACGGTTGGCCACGATGCCACCGTCCTTCATCACGAGGTACAGCGGCTGAATCTGCGCGTACTCGCGGTTCACGAACTCCTGGAGATCGATCTGAGCATCCTGCGCGAGGGCCGCGCCGACATCCGCCGCGACGATGGCGGCGACGGTGTTCGGCGACCGCGGCGGAAATGGCCCGCTGCGCGAAATGATGTAGCTGAAGATGGCGCTCTGCGCGGCGAGGAGCGCCACGACGAAGACGACGAAACCGAATCCGATCCGGAAATAGAAGCTGCGATACCAGCGCGCGCGCTCCGAGGCGAGGAGGCCCATCGACGCCATTATGCGCCGCCGTACGCGTCGGAAGAGGCGTCATGGTCTTTTCATGCGGTCGCCACACTTTTGCGACGGTCCGTCGTCGTACGAGACATCTTCTTCGGTGTTCTTCTCATCTTTCGTGCTTTCGTGGTTGCATTTGTTTTCATAGGACAATGGTGCCCATGTCCGGTCCCGCGCCGCGGCGCCGCGTGCTCGCCGTCGAAGACGATCCGGCCATCCGCGAATTGATGCGCATGCACCTCGCACTGGCGGGGCTGCACGTCGAAGAAGTCGCCGACGGCCGTGAGGCGCTCGAGCGGGCGCGCGCCGAAGCGTTCGACCTCATCGTGCTCGACCTCATGCTGCCAACCCTGGACGGCATCACCGTCTGCCGCGCGATTCGCACAGAAGGCGCCAACCGCGCGACGCCGATCCTGATGGTGACGGCGAGGGACACCGAAGCCGACACAGTCATCGGTCTGGAAAGCGGCGCCGACGACTACCTGGCCAAGCCGTTCGGCGTCCGCGAGTTCATCGCGCGCGTGGGCGCGGTGATGCGGCGCACGCGGCCGGCGGCCGACAGCGCGAGCGGAGACGAGGGCCGCATCATCTCGTCGCGCGGTCTGACGCTCGATCCCGGCAGACGCCGCGCCAAGGTGCACGATCGCGATGCGGACCTCACGAAGCAGGAATTCGACATCCTGTATCTCCTCGCCAGCCGGCCCGGCATCGTGTTCAGCCGCGCCGCCCTGCTCGCCCGCGTCTGGCACGGTGACACCTTCGTCACCGAACGTACCGTCGATACCGTCGTCAGCCGCATCCGCCGGAAAGTCGAGCACGATCCCCAGGATCCCGAGTTGATTCTCACGGCGTGGGGCGTCGGCTACAAGTTCGTCGACGTGGAGTGACGCACGGTTCGAAATCCGGATGGCGCTCGTGTTTCCAATCCGATCCGGCAGCGCGCGTCGCTTCGCGACGCCCGTCGAACCGCCCTCCGTGTGCCTCCGTTTCTTCGTGTCTCCGTGTTTGGCCGTTACCTCTGTATGCTCCGTTGCCTCATCCCGGGTACGCAGAATCTCGGATACACCCTTCAGTGGTGCGCGGCAAGAACTGCACGCACCATCGACGCCTCGCGATTTCGCCAACGATCCCGGACGGCCTGAGCTTTGCTCCGCGAGATCTCATCGTCGTTGAAGTAAAAGCCGTCGCGGCGCTGGTGCCCGTCACCCTGGCGCAAGCGTTGACGTAGCTCCAGCCTTCGCTCGACGAGGGCTGGCGAGCTTCGGCCGGCAGGCGCAAAGCGCCGCGTCGCGGCGTCCGCCGAACACCGCCGAGCGCCCGCGTGTTCTTTCTGTGCCTGTGGCTGTTCTGTTTCGTGTTTTTCGTGTATTTCGTTGTTTCGTGTGTTTCGTGTGCCTCGTGTTCGTGTTCTTCGTGACTTCGTGGTTGCATTTTGTCCAGTCCGGTCAGCGTCTTTTCAGATGCTCGCCATACTTCTGTGACATCGATCCGGTGGAATACGGACATGGTTCATTTCAATTCCCGCAAAGACAGGTCGACCCCGCTGCTAAGCCGCCGCCAGGCGCTCGAGTTGCTCGGCGCCGCCGGCGCCGCGCTCGCGGCGGGCTGCGGCTCGACGCCCGCCGGTCCAACCGTGGTGACGACGGCGACGTCGACGACCGTCACGACGCCGACGTCGACCTGCGCGGTCACGGCGGAAGAGACCGCCGGCCCGTACCCCGACCGCAACGGCATGATCAACGACAGCGCGTTCTTCAGGCAGGACATCACCGAAGCCCGCCCCGGCCTGCCGGTGATGCTGGCGCTGACGATCGTCAACGTGAAGGCCGGCTGCGGCCCCCTCACGAACGCGAACGTCGAAATCTGGCAGTGTGACGCGTCGGGCAACTACTCCGAGTACGCGCAGCCGGGATTCAACGGCGTCGGCCAGACGTTTCTCCGCGGCGTGCAGGCGACCGACAGCAGCGGCAGGGTCACGTTCAAGACCATCTATCCCGGCTGGTACAGCGGACGCGCCACGCACATTCACGTCCAGGTGTTCGTGAACGGCACGGCCGTGAAAACGACGCAGATCGCGTTTCCAGAAGACGTGTCGGCGGCCGTGTACAGGACCGGCGTCTACGCCTCGAAGGGCCAGAGCCCGACGAGCAACGCGCGCGACAATGTGTTCTCGGACGGCGTGCAGGACGAGATGGCGACGGTGGCGGGCGACACGACGAGCGGCTACACCGCGACGCTCACCATCGGCGTGTCGGTGTAGAGTGAGCTCGCTGGGGACTAGGGACTAGGGACTAGGGACTGGGGACTTAGGGACTAGGGACTAAGGGACTAAGGGGACTGCCAGTCCCCTTAGTCCCCAGTCCCCAGTCAGAACCGACAGCCGAATCCGAACGTCGCGCCTTGCGCATTCAACGGCGTGTCTGCGGCGACACGGGAGAAGCGGTACCCCGCATCGATCCCCCAATGGCGCGCCACGGGGATCTCCACACCGCCGCCGAGCGTGAACATGAACGCGGTCGTCGGCGGAGGTGCGGTGAAGTCGCCCGCCGCGACGAGTTGGCTGGTGACATCAGCGCCGACCGTTGGCGTCGATCCATCCGGGAGTGTGCCGCTCGAGAACGTGAACTGCGCGGTCGGTTTGAGCCGCGCGGTGCCAATCCCTCCCAGCAGGTACGGTGACGCGCGGCCTTTCGTGAGCACTTCGTAGCGCAGCCCGCCGACGGAGTACCACGCGGGCACGCGAGCAGTGCCGAGGACGTTGAGACCCTGACCTGTGGCGAGGACGGAAGTCGTGCTGTCCACTGTCGGCTGCAATTCGGACGGCTGCAGGTTGTGGAACTCGCCGAGGCTTCCGAATACGAGCACGTGTGGCGCGATCCGTACACCCGCTTCCCCCATGACGTTGCCCGACGTGGTATCCGACGTGGCGGTGAAGCCGCCCACGCCGGTGACGTACACGCGTTCATTCTGCGCCAGCAACGGCGCGGCCGTGAGCAGGGTGACCGTTGCGGCAATCATCAACTCTCGCATGGCGTCCTCCTGCGGACGGACGCTGGCGGTGGGCGTCCGCTCGCGATTCAACCGCGATGTTCATAAGCAGTCCGAAAGCATTCGCCCTTACAAAACGTTGAGGTGCACGCTCGTCGTGACGATTGCTGACGTCGCGGCAGCGACTGCTCGCGCATCGTTCGCGCAACGGAGGTGCCAGCCCTCGTTCGCGGCGCACCTGCCCGCGCGCAACGATCTCGCTCCCTTGATGTTCGAGTCGCGGTGTCAGGCCGACTCGCGTCGTGCATCCGCTCGCCGCGAACGCACGCACTGTTGTCGAACGAGGGCAATATTGTCCCCGTTCGAGAACGTCCCCGCGTCTCAGCGAAATGTAAAGAGGCGGCCGGTCGAGACACACGCAGATAAAGATCGCGTTCGGCTGTCACCGTTGTGTCATCACCACGCCATCACCGCGCCGCAACTCCGTCACGAACGGCTCGTCTGAATTGAATGAGGCCAGCGCTTGCCGGAACGAACAGTGAGGACGCGTCCGCTTGCTATCCACACTCGTTTCGTATAGAACCCGCGATCAGCCGATTCCCAAGTCGGAAAAAGGGGTACGGCCCGTTTTCGATTAACCTCGGGATCGCGGAGGATCTCCATGACCCAGCCCTCGCGAGCGGTGTTCCTTTCGATCGCACTGGCGATGCTCGCGTCCACCGCCCTCGCGCAGATCGCGGCCGAAGGGACGATTCGGGGCTACGTCAAAGATGAACAGGGCGGCGTGCTGCCGGGCGTCACGTTGACGGCGACGACACCGGCGCGGTCCGCGTCGTTCACCGCCATGACCGACGCTGACGGGTTTTACCGGCTGATCAACCTGCCGCCAGGCGTCTACACCATTGTCAGCGAGCTGGCGGGATTCTCGAAGTTCGAGCGCACCGGCCTCGAAGTGCGCGCCGAGCTGAACATTCAGGTCGATGTGACGATGAGAATCGGGTCGGTCTCCGAGTCCATTCAAGTGAGCGGCGAGACGCCGATGCTCGAAGTGCAGAAGACCGTGCAGGCGGTCAATATCAGCGGCGACTTCCAGCGGGCGCTGCCCCTCAGCAGCCGGCGGGAGTGGTCGGACTCGCTCGCCCTGACGCCGGGCATCATGAGCCGCAGCACCGACCAGTTCGGCGGCGAGGTCTACTTTCTGCGCGGTACCGAAAACGAGAATCACGTCGTCCAGATCGACGGCGGCGACGTCGGCTCGTTCGAGCAGAACTGGCCGGGCTTCTTCGCGCGCCTCAACACCGAAGCCATCAGCGACACGCAGGTCAAGACGGCCGGTGTCGATGCCGCGTCGCCGCTCGCGGTGGGCATGGTCATCAACATCGCGACGCCGTCGGGCACCAATCAGCTTCGAGGGTCGGCGGCGGCGGTCTACACGGCCAAAGCGTGGAACGGGGACAACAACCCCGGCGGCACGCCGGTCGCGGCCAGGGTGTTCCAGCCGGATGTCGCGGTCGGCGGCCCGGTCGTCAAGGACCGCGCGTGGTTCTTCGCGTCGATGCGCTACACGGACCGCAGCACGGGCGTCAGCCGCGACGCGACGCTCCTCGGGAACCTGAACGCGCTCGTGCCGAACTTCCAGCCGTTCGACAACCAGGGCCATTTGAAATACTACTTCGTGAAAGGGACCACGCAGCTCTCACCCAACCATCAGATGTACGGGTACGTCCAGCGGGACGCCAACGCCGAAGAGGCCAGCTTCCAGGTCGACGGCGCGAACTTCGAGGTGTCGGCGCCGGGCGGCAGCGCATACACCGGCCGGTTGACGTCGGTGTGGGGCTCGAGGATGACGACGCGGCTGCTCGCGGGTTACAACACGAAGGGCGTGAATCCGTCCTTCAGCGTCTTCGACAACCATCTGGGGACCGGCGGCCCGAGCCGGCCGGTTCATCCGACGGCGTTCATTTCGGGCGGCGTCGTTCAAGGGTCGGGGCGCATCGCCGTGCTCGACAACATCCCGAGCCGCAACATCACGCCGGCGTCGAAGCTGACCTTCAGCGCCGACATGACCTACTTCCACACCGGCGGGCGCGCGGGCTCGCACGAGATCCAGATTGGCACCTACCTCCAGCCGCGGCTCGAGGCGCGGAACACCATTTACTACTCGGGCGGCGGCTTTGCACTCGAAGAGGTGGTCCTGCGTGATCCGGCGAACCCCGCCGCGGGCACGATTCCGTTTCACCGGCGCTATTACAGCGCGCCCACGGAGGACAGCCAGCGTCTCCTCGCGCACGACAACGCCGTCTTCGTTCAGGACTCCTGGAAGCCGGCCCCGCGCCTCACGATCAACGGCGGACTGCGGCTCGACTGGGTGAAGAACACCAACCGGATCTACGACCTCGTGACGCTCGACGACTTCATCGTGGGACCGCGCGTGGGCGGAACCTACGTGCTGGACGCGGATCAGAAGGACATCGTGCACGCCAGCTGGGGACGGGTGGGCGACGTGCCGAACTCGGCCTATCTCGACCCGACCTCGCCGGGCGGCACCACGGGCGGAGGCACGTCCAAGCTCGCGTTCCGCGACGAGTACAGCACGAGCATCGATGGCGTCTTCGACCGGGTGCTTCAGACGCCTGCCGCGCCCAGGACGAATCCGAATCTCCGCACCGACCCGAACAGACAATGGCCGTTTGTCGATGAGCTCATAGCCGGCTACCGGCGACAGTTGCCGGGTCAGGTCAGCGTCGACGTCAGCTTTCTGCGCCGTGATTACAAGAGTCGTCCGGCGCTCGTCGAAGTCAACGGCATCTATGACAACGACGTGTTCCGCGGGTACAGGGACGAGAGTCTCAACGACATCTTCCTCCTGACCGACAACCAGTGGAACTGGTTCATCTATCAGGGCCTCGAGCTCACGGCGGCCAAACGGACCACGAAGGCGCAGCTCATCACGACCTACACGCGTGCGTGGCAGCACGTCGGCGGCACGTGGCAGCCGAACGATCCCGCGTCGTTCATTCAGCCGGACGCGTTCCCGAACGACAGAGGATTGGGGACGATCCGCGGCGCCGGCACGAACAGCCTCTCAGGAACGGCCGACACACGAAATCCGATGTGGGAAAAGCACCAGTTCCGTACCGGGCTGTCCTACTCGGCGCCGTGGGGCATTCAACTGGGCACCAGCTTCTCAGTGCAGTCGGGACCGTATTCCGGCCCGATCGTCACCCGGCTGAGCGCGGCCGATCCGCGGTTCGGCCCTCCAACGGTCACGCTCTCGAACGGCCGGGTGGTGTCGAATCCGCTGGCGACCGCGATCCGGTTCGCGAATGCGGACCGGGGCATCGGTCAGATCAAAGCCCCGAATCTGAAGATCCTCAACCTGCGGCTCGGACGCAACTTCGTGCTCGGGAGGCGGCGCTTCGAGGCCGCGTTCGACACGTTCAATCTGCTGAATGCCGGCAGCGATCAGCAATTCCTGAACGGCGGAAATCAGCTTTTCAGCGCGAACTACGCCGCGAGGCCCGACGGGTCGTTCCTCGGCGTCAACCGTCAGCCGCCGCGCTCGGGCCAGCTCACGGTGCGATATATGTTCTAACGGTGAAATTTGGAATTGGGAATTTGGAATTCGTGACGCATTCCAAATTCCAAATTCCTAATTCCTAATTCTTCTAAGGCGGCGGATCCGCTCGGTTTCCCGCGGCTTGTCCTGGGACCATTCCCGGAACCTCAGTTCAGCCGAGCCGATTCCAATGATGTCGCCGTCAGTCAGGGGCTCCTGCGCTCTGATCTGCAGGCGCCGAAGAAACGTCCCGTTCGTGCTGTCCAGATCGTCCAGGGCAACTGTTCGAGTCGCGCTGTCAATCCGGATCCGTGCGTGCTGACGTGAGACGCCGGTCACATCCAGCCAGACGCCGCACTGAGGATCGCGCCCGATGATGTTGTCCCCTTCCGACAACGGGAATGTCTGGTTCCTCCACACGAGCCAGAAGCGCGCCGGACGCGCCCGCGCTGCGGCTGCCGGCTCATCAAGATCGTGAGCCTCTCCATAAAATGCGTATCCAATACCGTGGACCGTCCGGATGAATCGCGGACGGTCCGCATTCTCCGCAAGCGCTCTCCGGATTTCGCCAATCAGCACATTCAGGTTCCCATCAACGACGTAGGTATCGGGCCAGATTCGCGTGTGCAGCTCCGCCTTGTCGACAACCTTCGGCCGCCGTTCGAGAAGAATGCAAAGCAGATCGAATGCCTTGGGGGGAAGGTGGATCTCGAGCTGCTGGCGGCGCAGCTGCCTCGTCTCCGAGTCGACGATGAACGGTCCGAATCGAATCCTCACGTATCAGGAACTATGGAATCCTTCGGAATTCCTTAAGACTCCGGCCCGGTCGCTGCTCCATACTCGAACACGACTCTTCTCCGACGCGGCCACATCCTAACAGCCCGTGGCGGAAGTCGTGTCACGGGCTGCGAGGCACCGAGAATGGGCCACGGAGACACCGAGACACGGAGAATCGCAGGGTTTTCTCAGTGTCTCTGAGTCTCTGTGGCCATAATCCTTGTGCCTGGCAGGCCGTGTCGAACTTTCACCACGGCCTGCAAACAGTTTTGCAGCTGTCCGGGGAGCCGGATCGTGTCGGAACCGAATATGATCGAACAATTTCCCGCCGGACACGATTCCACCATTGACGCTCGGCTGAAGCCTTCGCGCTACGGTGTGCCTGCACCCCGCCCGGACCCGGCTGCTCACACGGACCGACGGCCGGCGCGCGATCTGATCGAGGCCGTCGTGCACAACATGCAGAAGAATCTCGAGCCGCTGAAGTACTCCACGCTCGCTCCAAGCCGTTTCATCGTCTACCTGCATCCCGGCGAGTACGCGCGGCTGGAGGGGATCATTCCGGTCCTTCAGGAGCAGACCATTCGCGCGCTCTCCGATGAAATCCTGAGATTGAACCGGCGTTCGGGCCTGCGGCGCTGGGTTGGCCGGTTGATGGGGGATGCCGAACCGGAGATCCGCAAGGCCGGCGTCGAGTGGCACGTGGATTTCCTGGCCGATCCCGACGGCGAGATGAACGAGGGCGATCTTCTCATCGACTCGGAGCTCGTTCTGCCGGCGAGGCCGGACCTCGGCATGGGAGAACGCACGCGGCGGATCACGACCGCTCACACTGGTCACCGGACGACCACCAGAGAGCAGACAGTCAACCGGTTGCCTTCGGGATCAACTGCATCACCCCTGGCTCGTATCTCCTACAACGATGATTCGGGTCACCACTCGTACGATGTCGTGAAGGACTCTTTCACGATCGGACGTGGCGGCATCGCGTACCCCGTTGACGTTCGCGTCGCGGCGTCGCCCGACGTGTCGCGCGAGCACGCGCGCATCCGCAGGGATCCAAAGACGGGGCGTTTCTTCGTGATCGATCTGAGCTCATTGGGTACCACGCTGAATGGCCGCCACGTTCCAAAAGGCTATGACGACGTTGATGGCGCCAGGAGGGAGAACGGGGCCGAAACGCCGTTACCGGACAGCGCGCGGATAGGCCTTGCCGACACGGTCTTCCTCGAGTTCGAAAGGGTTAGCTGATGGCCGTGCTGTTGTGGGCCCGTCTGGCGTTTCTGCTTGTGCTCGTTCTGCTCGTCACCTGCTTCGCATGGACGGCGTTCCGGACGCGGGAGGAACGGTGAACGGCTCAATCCGGACGGTGAGCGCGCTGAGAGCGGCAGGCGACACCGATCCCGGACTGCAACGGGATGTCAACGAGGATCGGTTCCACGTTGATATCCCGCGGGGCCTGTTCATCGTCATCGACGGGGTCGGTGGCCAGGCCGCGGGTGGAAAGGCCGCCGACATCGCCCTGACGATGCTCAGAAGGAGACTGGAACGGGAGACAGGACCGATCATCGATCGGGTGCGAGAGGCCATCACGATCGCCAACAACGAAATCCATC
>QHWJ01000297.1 GCA_003222535.1 Acidobacteriota bacterium
GAGATTCCGTTCGAGCCTGATGCGGCGCTCCTCTTGTGCAGTGACGGCCTGACCGATCTGATCGAATCATCGTCCATCAATCAAGTGGTGAGACGGCTGGCCGGGCAGCCGCACCTGGTTGTGCGGGCATTGATCGAAGCGGCCAACACGGCCGGCGGCAAGGACAACGTCACCGTCGTGTACGTCGAAGAAGAGCAATTCGCCCCTGCCGCCGCCGGTGTGT
>QHWJ01000298.1 GCA_003222535.1 Acidobacteriota bacterium
CAATCCGAACGGGGAAATCAATGCCCATGAGCACGAGTGGGAATCGAGCACCAAGGTCTCCGGGGTCTACCAGTTCCCGTTCCAGATCCTGGTCTCGGGCACCTCGAGGAGCGAAGCGGGTATTTCTGGGCGCGTTCCGTCCGTTTCACCGGCGGGAGGACGATCCCGAATATTACGGTGAACGTCGAGCCCATCGGGGCGCGTCAGCTGCCCGATAGTACGCAGCTCGATCTCCGCGTCGAGAAGACGTTCAGTCTGCCGAAGCAGCAGCGGTTCGCGGTTCGCGCGAACGTCTTCAACACGCTCAATGCCAACACCACTCTGGACGTGACGCGCCTCTCCGGGCCGAACTTCCTGAAGCCGACCGTCATCATGGAGCCGCGCATCATGGAGTTCAGCATGACGTACAGCTTCTAATGTCCCGTAACAGTGATTCGTTGCATAAGTCCCGGAGCGCGGCGCCCGGATGGCAAGGCGCGAGGAGCGCGCATGCCGGGAGTATTCGGGAGTATGTAAGCGACGAGCAACGCAGCCAGCCCCGGCGTCCCCAACGCGGCAGCCGCGTTGGGGTGGAGGAGGATGCCCCGCCCGGGAATTATGTGACGAATCACTGTTACGGGACACTAGCTTGGCTTGGCCAGGCCAGGCGCTGGTCTGCCGAGATCAACGGTTCTGTCCACCGCTCGTCCTGAGCTTGTCGAAGGACGAGCCACCAGCCGGGCTCGTGGTTCGACAAGCTCACCACGAGCGTGTAAAGACATCGAGCTCGACACTGCGCTAACGGTCGCGGAACGGTTTCTTCCGCCGATACAGCTCCAGCCGCGAGCGGATCGGTGCAGCGGCCGCTGTCGCCCCGGCGGCCTGGACCAGATCGAGCGCGAACTGCTCCGACGCGACGGCGTCCACGAACCGGCCGGCGGAGGCGTACGCCGCCGCCAGCGCGTCGAGCACGGTGACGTCGCGCCGATTGGTCAATGTGGCCGCGCGCTCTGCGAGCCGGACGGCTTCCGCGGGCTGTCGGAGCCCGGCATCAGGGGATGTCGCCAGCGTCCACGCGAGAGCCGCCAGCGGCTCCAGCAGATCGGGATTGGCGTCGAGCGCCAGCCGGTACTCCGCGATCGCCTCGCGCGGCCGGCCTTCGGCCGAAAATATGCCTCCAAGGTTGGCGTGCGCGACGGCATTCCCGCGTTGGAGCTGCAGCGCGAGACGAAGCTCGGTGGTCGCCTCGTCGTAACGCTTCAGGAGGCGAAGACTCGCGCCAAGATTGACGCGGGCGGCGACGAAGTCGGGCCGAAGCTGGACCGCCCGCCGAAGGTGCTCGACCGCCTCGTTCGGCCGGTCGAGCCGCACGAGCGCCGTCGCAAGGTTGTAATGCGCCGACACAAAGTCAGGGTCCACGCGGAGCGCTTCAGTCAAGTGCGCCACCGCCCGATTGGTGTTCTGCAGCCGCAGAAAGATCGCCGCGGCGGCGTCGTGCAACCGGGCATTCCCCGGATTTGCGTCGAGCAGCTTCTCGTAGCCGCTCGCGTCTTCCGCCAGAACTTTCGGTCCGAAGTCGGCAATGAGCCGCCGGCGGTCGTCGGGGGATCGAGTGAGCACCTGGATCCACAGGTCGCCCATTTCATCAGTGCTGTTCTGCCCCCAGCGAATCCGCTTCGGCGGATGATCCGGGTTCCGCCGGTTGCCGGCCGAGTTGTCGTAGGTGTAGTGCATGGAGATCGTCGTCCCTTTCGGAAGGGCCAACGGGTCAGCGAAGCGATAAAGGTCCTGCCAATTGAAGTCCCAATCCTTGATGTAGATGAGCCATCTGGCCGTGCCATCGGGCAGGGTCGCAAGGCCCTTGATCTCCCTCGCCCGGAAATGCGCGTGCGGCTGGAGCGCGGAGACGTCCACATCGACCGGCAGCGTGTAGTGATCCTCGACCGTGTAACCGGAAATGCCGGGCTGGATGTCGATGTTCTGGCGGCCGAGCCTGAGCATCAGCGGGGTGCGAGCCGCCGGTCGGTCGGTGAAGAAGAAACCCACGCTGGGCTGAACGACTTCTGACGAGTCGCCCGGGTGCATGTGCAGTTGCAGCACGAGATCGCTGTTCGGCTGGAGTCGCCACGACATGCCGTCGGGGAGAAGCGGGGGAAGCTGGCCTGGCGTCCAGCCGAGAAAGTAGCCGTCGGGAAAGCTCCCCGACATGACGAGACCATCGAAGCCGGGCCCGGGATCGGCCTCGTCCAGCAGGCGCGAGGCCGGCGTTTCGTCGATGCGCATGTTGGCGTGGTGCACGACGCGCGCG
Source organism: Acidobacteriota bacterium (assembly GCA_003222535.1). GTDB lineage: Bacteria > Acidobacteriota > Vicinamibacteria > Vicinamibacterales > CAVVIG01 > QHWJ01. Next base: position 2,288 of record QHWJ01000298.1, read on the forward strand.
TTGCCGGGACGAAACTCGATGCCGCGCACGTATCGCGTGCTGGTCACGGGGATGGGAATCACGAAGTTCCGCAGCACGTCTGATCCGCCGCCGTTCAGCGTGTAGGCATCGGCCAGCCTGATCACGAGGTCCGGTTGTCCCAGCCGCCAGCCTTCGGTGAGCTGCGGCACCGGGGGAAGATCGGACCGGTCGCCTTCAATGGCGCCTTCCTCGACCCACTGCCGGATGGTTTCGATCTGCCGTTCGGTCAGCCGCCGGGCACCGACGAATTCCGCGGAGCCAGGTTCCGGCTTCCACGGTGGCATGGCGCGAGTGCGTGTCGCCAGGGCGATGGCCCTCGCGCGCGGCCGCGCGTCTTCATAGGTCAGCAGGCTGAACGGCCCGATCTCGCCGGCACGGTGGCAGGGAGCACACTTTTCGAAAATGATCGGCGCGACGTCCTTCGAAAACGTGACGCGTGACTGTGCGGAGGCAGGAGTGGCCGCCGGGGACGCGACCAGGACGGCGATCAGCCACGCCTTTCCCACAGAGACACCGAAGGGTGCCGCGTTGTAGGGCGCCGCGTCGTAGGGCGCCGCGTTGTAGGGCGCCGCGTTGTAGGGCGCCGCGTCGTAGGGCGCGGGCCGCAGATGCCTTTGCCACGGCCCGCCACTGTGTCCACGAAACGTGAACACGCTCCTGGAGGAGGCGGCAAGTACAATCGACGGGGCGCGGGCTCCCCCATGCGGCAGGATACTCCCGGGTACTGCTGTCTGCCAGAGCCGTTCTCACTTCGGCGTAGCAGCAAAGGCTCTCGTCTCTTCGACGTCGGCGCAATCGGGCAGGCTCGGCCACCACACCACGGTGAGCAGGGCTCCACTGTTCGGTGGCCGACGCTTCGCGATTTGTTTCGGATCGTCTGCCATGCGTCGGGTCGTCGCCGACTCATGGGACTTGGAGCGCGGCGTGAAACTGAAACCAGGTATAGCCGGAATATGTGCAGCTGCCTGCCTGCTCCGGGGAACGGCGGCTCGAGCCGATCCGGGCACCATGCAGCGCGCGCCTGGCGACGCCGCCGCAATCGCGACAAACCCCATCGACTACGCGACTGCCCGGTTCGAGCGGGTGGTTCACGCGCTGCGCATCGACGAACCCATCACCATTGACGGGAAGCTCACCGAGGCCGCCTGGCAGCGCGCGGAGCCGGCGAACCACTTCATCCAGTGGAATCCGCACCCGGGCCTCCCCGCGTCCGAAGACACCGACGTGAGGTTCGTGTACGACGCGCAGAACCTGTATGTTGGCGTCCGCTGCTGGGACTCGGATTCGCGCCATCTGACCGTCAACGGGCTCGAGCGCGATTTCGCGAGCGGGAACCAGGACGGCGTGGGCATCTTCATCGACAGCCTCCATGACGGTCAGTCGGGCTTCTACTTCGCGACGAACCCCGTCGGCGCGCACCACGACGTTCAGTACTCGGGCGACGAAACCTATCGCAACGTGGACTGGGAAGGCGTGTGGGACGTCAAGGTCACGGTGGACGACTCGGGGTGGACGGCCGAATTCATCGTGCCGTTCAAGACGCTCCGATTCTCGAACGCCGCACATCAGGAGTGGGGCGTCAACATGATGCGTCGCATCCGGCGCGCCAACGAGGACAGCCATTGGTCGCCGCTGCCGCGCCGCTACCGTGTCGGGCGCGCCTCGATGGCGGGAACGCTCACCGGCCTGGACGACATTCACCAGGGACGTAACCTCAAGATCAAACCCTTTGCGATCGCGAAGACGCTGGACACGGGCCTGCCGGCAGGCACTGAACACGTCGATGGCGGGCTCGACGTCAAGTACGGGCTGACCGAGTCGATGACGCTCGACCTCGGCTACCGGACGGACTTCTCGCAAGTCGAAGCCGATCAGCAGCAGGTCAACCTCACGCGCTTCAATCTGTTCTTCCCGGAGAAGCGCGAGCTGTTCCTGGAGAACGCGGGCATCTTCGGCATCGCGACCGCCGCGGGACCATCCGGCAGCACGAGCGACAACGTCATCCCGTTCTTCAGCCGCCGGATCGGGCTGAGCTCGAGCGGCTCGCCAATTCCCATCGTGGGCGGCGCCCGGTTGTCGGGCAGGACGGGACCCTATGAGGTCGGGATGCTCGGCATGATGACCGGCCGCCAGGGCACGATCCGCTCGACCGATTTCCTGGTGGGCCGCGTCCGCCGGACATTCAGGGGCCAATCCACCATTGGAGCGCTGCTGACATCGCGCACCTCGGCGTCACCGGATGACAACCGGCTGTACGGCGTCGATACCTTCCTGCGGTTTTTTGAAAAGCTCGAGGTGTCTTCCTACCTGATGAAGACGGACACGACGTCGAGGAAGGGGCAGGATCAGGCGCGGCGCCTGGGCGTCGCGTGGCGTGAGGACGACTGGACCCTCGGCGGCCAGTACGAAGCGGTGCAGCCCAATTTCAATCCCGAAGTCGGGTTTGTCCGGCGGACCGACATGGGCCACTACTCAACCGATCTGTCCTGGCGCCCGCGGCCGCAGAACAGCCCGCGAATTCGAAACTACACGCTCGGAACGACCGCCGACTTTTATGCGGCGAGCAGCACCGGCGCCCTACAGACCCGCCAGCAAAGCGTCAACACGGGGCTGTCGTTTCAGAGCGGCGCGAGCCTCGGAGCCACCGTCTCGAACACGTTCGATCGACTCGTCGTGCCGTTCGCCATTTACCCGGGCGTGAACATTCCGGCCGGCGACTATCAGTACGCGAGCATGGCCCTCAACTACACGAGCGACCAGAGCCGGCAGATCGAGGGCGGCGCGACCCTCAACACGGGCGCGTTCTGGGACGGCCACGCCACGTCCATCACGGGCACGTTGAACATGAAGCCGAACTATCACGTCAACGTGGCGCTCAACCTGAGCCAAAGCGACGTCCGGCTGCCTCAGGGGGATTTCGCGACGACCGTGGTCGGGGCGCGCGTGCTGTACGGGTTTTCGACGCGGGCGTTTCTGTATTCGTTCCTGCAGTACAACGCGACCACGAATCAGTTCAGCGCCAACACGCGATTCAACCTCATTCATCGGCCGCTGAGCGATTTGTTCGTCGTCTACAACGAGCGGCGCGAGACCACCTCGGGCGCGCTCCTCGAGCGCGGGTTGATCGTGAAGTTCACCAACATGTTCGACTTCTGACTGGACAGTCCGACGTAAAGGGTCCCCGGGCCGCGAGCGCCTGGAGGAAATCAGCCACTTTGTGCCTCGCAGGCCGCAGATCTTTTTGTCATGGCCCGGTAGGCCTTCGTTACCGACAGCAGCCTGCTTTCAGCGGCGACGTTGCAAACGCGCAACGTCTTCAACCACGAAAGCACGAAGATCTCGAAGACTCACGAAGCAGTCTTGTACAAAACCTCCGTCCTGCGTTCTTCGTGTTCTTCTTGTTCTTCGTGTTTTCGTGGTTGCATGTTGTTTTGGCTAACGAACGCCGGCGGCTCAATACAACGCCTGATACACCAGCGTGGGGAACCTGTTGCCGATGTCGCTGCGGCTGGGCACAAGCTGAATCATCAACGTGATCACCAACCGGGCCTTCGGGTCGACGCGGTAGAGGCTCCCGTATGCACCGCTCCAGCCGAAGGCACCGGCCGAGTCCAGGCCGTTCGCCCCGAAGCGATCGGTTGTTTCGAATCCAAGGCCGTAGCCGAGCCCGGTCGGCGAATGGAGCGACCCGACCTGGTTGGTCGTCATCAACTCCACCGTGCGAGGCGCCAGGATGCGCACGCCGTCCAGCGCGCCGCCGTTGCGGATCATCTCGAGGAATCGGGAGTAGTCGCGCGCCGTCGACAGGAGCCCCGCTCCACCGGAGAAGCTGCGCCGCGGACCGTCGACGTAATTGCCCTGCCCTTTCGGTCCATCCGGAGCGCGCGTAATCCGTCCGTCGCTCCCGCTTGCGTACACGGCAGCGAGCCGATCGCGTTGCGCCGGCGGCAGGAAGAACTGCGTGTCTTTCATGCCGAGCGGGCCGGTGATCCGCGTGCGAATGAATTCGTCGAGCGGCACACGGGAGGCGCGCTCGACGATGCAGCCGAGGATGTCGGTGTTGTAGCCGTAGACCCACGCCTCGCCGGGCTGCGCCACGAACGGCAGCGTGGCGAGCCGCTCCATCGTGTCGCAGACGGGTTCGCTCTTGTCCGCGGTGTACCAGCCGAATCCGGCCGCCGGCCCCAGACCTTTCTTTTCGTACAACGATGCGACCGATGCGTTGGTGCCGTACGAGACGCCCGCGGTGTGCGTCAGCAGGTCGCGGATGGTGATCTGGCGCTTGGCAGGGACCACCGAAACGTCCGAACCGTTCCGCTCGGCGACCGTCGTCTTTTCGAAACCTGGAATGAAGCGGCCCGCCGGATCGTTGAGACCGACCTTGCCTTCCTCCATCAGCGAGAGGATCGCGACGCTGGTGATCGCTTTCGTCTGGGACGCAATACGGAAGATCGTGTCCGGCGTCATGCGCCGGCCCGCTTCCTTGTCGCTCCATCCGACCGCGCGCTCGTAGACCGGCTTTCCGTCCTGCAGCACGAGCGCGACCGCGCCGCCGATGCGGCTCTCGTCGACATATTCCTGGAGCGCACGGTCGATGCGCGCGAGCCGGTCCGGCGCGAAGGTCGCCTGCGCGGCGGGCTTCGCGACCTGGCCGGACGGGGCGATGGTGCACAGTACGACCACAATCGGGAGAAGTGCGATTTTCTTCATCGTGACACCTGCGGCCGCGACGGCTGCCACGCCGGCGTGCCGTCTTCCCACTGATTATCGGTGAGCTGCTGCACATCGGTCCCGTCGTACTTCATGACGAACAACTCGCCATACGGCTGCGGCGCGTCGGTGTACAACACCTCGTCTTTGAACCCCATGCGCGAGCTGGCGAACACGATGCGCTCGCCATCCGGGGACCAGGCCATGTGCGCGTCGTTCCCATGCGAAAACGTCAGACGACGGACGCCGGTGCCGTCCGGTTTGATCGTATAGATCTCGTAGTCGCCCTTCTCCTGCCGCGAAAACATGATCAGATCGCCGCGCGGCGACCACACCGGAAAGTTGTCGTAGCCCCGGGTCAGCGTCGTGACGGATTTCGTCTCCATGTTCATGATGCGCAGACCGTCCCCCTCCGGTCCGAACGAGCGGTAGACGAAACGGTTGCCATCCGGCGCCATCGATGGGAAGCCGTTGTTGTTCGGTCCCGTGGTGACTTCGCGGAACCCGGTTCCGTCCGGGGCGATGACCGCAATCTGCGCGCCGCCGTCGACACGATCCGCCGGCTTCAGGAACAGGTCGTGGAAGCCGTTGAAGAACGCCCCGAACCTGCCGATGCCGAAGATGATCGCGTCGCCGCGCGCCGACCACTGGGGCCCAAGCACGCTGCGCCCGTCCTGGTGGAACACGACGGTCGATTTGTCGCTGTCGGACTCGACGACCAGGAGGTTGTTGCTCCCCGGAGGCGGCACGTACGTCGTCATGGCGTAGCGGTCGCCGGACGGATGGAACGACGGCTGAACCCCGCCGAGCCTCAGCTCGAAGTCCGGCCGGCGGCTCCACATCCTGTGGCCCACGCCGGGACCCGCGGCCAGACGCTTGTGAAACGCGACGCGGGTGCCGTCGGGTGACCACGCCGCACTTCGCAGATCGCCTTTCGGTCCAGCCTTGCCGCTCGAGTAGTGAATGCCGGCGCCCGCCACGTCCTTGCGGATGAATCCGATCTCGTTCGTCGTCTGGAACGCCGGCGCAAGCTTCACGCCCGGGCCCGCGGCCACGTCCGCCGTCGTTCCCTTTGCGATGTCGATCGAGACAATCCTCGTGTCGCCGCCGTCGAGCCTCGGCTGTCGATAGGTCAACGTCTCTTCCGCGGACATGCAGTACGCGACGATGCGCAGGCTGTCGGAGGACCATTTCGGGCTGCCGCAGAAGTTCCCGTGTTCCGTGACGCGCTTGAGCCCGGAGCCGTCCGGCCGAATGACATAGATGTCGACGAGGTGCAGATGTTCCCATCGGCCGTGCGCGAATGGCAGACCGCTGCCGCGATCCGACGAGAACGCGATCCACCTGCCGTCGGGTGACCACGCGGGACGAAAGTCGCCGCCGGCGCCCGAGGTGAGCGGCTTCGCGCGACGGGTCTGCAGATCGAGCGTCCAGAGATCGGCGGTGCCGCCGGCCCGCGACGTGACGAAGACGAGCTGGCGTCCATCCGGTGAGAAGGCGGCCTGATCGTCGAATGCCGGGCTGTCCGTGAGCCGCTCGAGATCTGCGCCGTTCGGCCGGGCGCGATACAGGTCAGCCGAGCCTGCACGCTCCGACGTGAACACGATCCACGCCGCGTCCGGCGACCACGCGGGGTTGTAGTCGATGTCGGGCGAGGCAAGCAGCGGACGCTCGTCGCTGCCGTCCGCGGCGGCGACAAACAGACCGACCTGTCCCGGAACCGGAAACACGCGGCTGAAAAACAGCTTTTGCGGTGCCGGACTCGCAATCGCACCCACCGCGACGAGCATCACGAACACGGCTTTCATCGTCTCCTGCTTTCCTGAGCGTGCTCAACCGAGCGTTCCGAGTGCGGCGCATGGGAGCCTCCACGACGCTCGATATCATGACCCATCTGCACTCTCTACCACGAAGATCACGAAACACACGAAACACACGAAAAAAGACGACGGTTTAAACGCAGAGAACCGCAAAGCCCGCAGAAGCAGCGCGTGCGACGGGCGGCCGGCGTAGCCGGCCGCTCAGCGATGGCGACAACGGCGTCGCAATCACAAACGTTCCATCGCGGTCGTTTGTGTTGGGTGCCGTTGGCGCCATCGCGGCCCGCGAGCCGGGCCGGTCGCACGCTCGGTCTTTTCGTGTCCTTCGTGGCCTTCGTGTGCTTCGTGGTTACGTTCCTCGCTCTGCGAGCTCCGCGCTCTCAGCGGTTAAAACGTGGCCACGTGGGCCACAATTGCAGCGTGACGCCGTTCATGCGGGAATGTGAGAGCGGTTGCTTTTCTTCGTTGCTTCGTTGCTCTGTGTAGTCAAGCTAGCAGCCCGTGGTGAAAGTCTGGCTGCATTCGACGAGCGATGCATCCCCGCCGGCTGCGTTGCTCCTCGCTCAACTACTCCCGGTATTCTCGGTCGTCGCGCCTTGCCCGCGGGGCGCCTCGGGACGACACGGTCCACCGCCTCGGGACGCCCGGCGCTCACGTGCATCCGTAATGCGACGATCGGCCGAGCTCTTCGGTCCCTTACTGCGTCGACGGGGTCCGGCCTACCCAGCGCGTCAGCTCCGCCATCGTCACGACGCGGTTGTCCGCCGGATAGTGAACCGGAACGATGCGTTGCACGTCGAGCTTCAGTCGACGGATGTTGTCGAGGAGGCTCACGGTAAACGGGCTCGGCGGACTCGGCGGCGGCGCAGTGGTAGCCTGTGGGTTGTAGCCGTCGGCTTCGAGCAGCACCTTCTCCTTCGGGAGATACACGATGAGCATCCCGTCGTGGTGACCGAAATTCTGCAGGTGATGCAGCTCGACGACATGCGTGCCGTCGGTCAGCACTTTCTTCTCGCCAACCGCCTCGACCACCGGCTTCTTCCCGAGCTGCTGCGCTTTGTCCGGATTCAGCGTGTGCGGCGTGCTCAGGATTTTCTCCAGATAGGCTTTGTTTACCTGATGGGTGAGGATGGTCGACCCTTCGGCGACGAACCCGCGCAGGCCGCTCGAGTGATCGATGTGGCTGTGCGTGTTGATCAGGTATTTGATCGGCTTCCCGGGAATCAGGCGCTTGGCTTCCGCGATGACGGCCAGCGCGCGGGGCTCGTTCTGCCCGCTCTCGACGATCGCGATGTAGTCCTTGAAATCGATCGCGATCACGGCGTAGCCGCCGGTGATCAGGTAGACGCCGTCGCCCAGCTTCTCCGATTGCGCGGGCGGGTTGGCCGGCGCCGCGGCCGCGGCGGGCGCGCCGCCCCTCCCCTGCTGCGGCTGGATGTTGACGGCCGCGTTCACCTTCACATCGGTGACATTCAGATCGAAGATCGGAAACCCACCCTGTTTCTGGACGATGTGCATGGGGAACTGCGCGCCGCCGGCGTCCTTGTAGTCGCTGTAGATCGCCTCGAAGGGCATGTCGCCGAGGAACGGGTTGTCGATCCACGTCTCGACGCGCTCGACCATGTTCTGCGGGTTGATGTAGCCGTTGACCTTGGCCTTGTTGTCCCCGAGGAATGTGACCACGTTGTATTTCTTCCCGCCCATTGTCCTGGCTTCGACCGTGGCGTTCCTCTTCATCGCCGCGCGCAGAAAGCCGTGCGGCGTCATCAGGATTTCCAGCTGCTGCACCCACGGGGTGTCGGCGCTGACGATGATCGTCTGGTTCTGCGGCTGTTCGCCGACGAGCGGTTGCTGACCGCCGCCGTGCGGCGGGTTTTCTCCCTGCACGCGCACGCGTTCCACGCGCGAGGCCGGCGTGTCGAAGTTGATCATCCGCGTGTAGCTCTTGTTGATGAACTTCGGCCACGGCGAGGCGGGATTCGGCGCCTGGCCGAGGGCGAAATCCAACCCCGTCGCCGAGTACTGCACGGTCTTCAGGGCGTCGACACCCATGGCCCTGGACGCGTCGCCGATGACCGCCCGGGCGTCCTGCGCCGAGGAGGACCAGGCCAGCACAGCCGTCACTGCACACACGGCCAAACATTTCCTGAACATGTTGCCACCCCTTTCAACAAGCGTTTCGTCCGCCGATTGTAGATCGGTGTGCTCAGTAGGGCGACCCTTTTAGGGTCGCCGCTGGCGGACCTGAAAGGCGCGCCTACGACTGACCGCGGACGTAGCCTTGCGCCGCCATGCGCTTCCCGCTCATGCGATAGGCGCTCGCGGGCAAATCGTGGACGCCGGTGGCGTCGATCCAGGCGTTGTAGAACCGGAAAAGCGCGCACACCGTGATGGCGTCATAGACCGCCTCGTCGCTCCACCCTGCCGCTTTCACCCGGTCGACGTCTTCGCACCGGATGAGGTTCGACTGCTCGTTCATCTTCTCGATGAACGCGAACAACGCCTTTTCTCGATCGTCGATCGGTGCCGAGCGGTAGTCCTCGATCACCGCATCCACGAGCGCTCTATCCCCGAGGAGCTCCGCCGCGACCGCGGCGTGTGAGCCGATTCAAAACGGGCACGCGTTCCGCCGGGACGTAAACGCGGCGATCAACTCCCGCTGCCCGGCCGAGAGAGGCGACGACCCGCGCATGACCCCCTGGGTGAAGTGCGCCAGGTGTTCCGTGCGATCGGGCTTGAACGCGAACAGATGCATGATCTGCGGAACCGGAAGCCCTGCTCCGCGCATCTGGCGAATAGCTTCCGCCCACGGTCCGCCGCCCTCATGCTGTTCGACTTCCGGCAAGTACATTTGTTCCATCGGCGTCCTACCGCGTTTCTGCCGGAACGAGCCGGGCACTCATTCGCGGCGTCGCTTCGTAGATCGACTGATCGATGCCAACACGTCAAGGCTCTCCGATGCAGCCGCGCGTTGGTTTCATGCGGTATCGGGGCAGCGCGGCGGTCAGCTGCAACCGCAACGCCAGGACCCCGCCGACGGCCAGGACCAGCCCGGCCCTCACACCTGTGAGCGCGGTCACCACGGGCTGCTAACGGGGCAGGCCGGCGATTTCTGTTCGTACCTTGTACAGAGTTTTGCCGGCGGTCACGTAGAGGGTTTTCATATCTGCGCCTCCAAACGCATTGTTCGTGATGAAGTCCTCCGGAATGGGAATGAACTTGAGAAGCTTGCCCTGAGGGGAAATAACGTAGACGCCGGTCCTGGTAGCGAGAGTTTCCGAAGTGCCGCGAAGCTGGTTCATTCCAGCGGAGGCGTACAGGTTGCCCTGCGTATCGATGCTCATGCCGTCCGCGCTTCGGCCAGGATAGAAGTTGTAGTGGATCCGCATGTTGCCAACCCTTCCGTCGGCGCCGAGGTCATACGCGCGGATCATGCGGGCGCCGCCTTCCGCGCCATTCGCTTCGATCAGATACAGCTGCTTGTCATCAGGTGAGATCTGAATCCCATTCGGCCGCTGGACGTCCGGAGCCGCAAGAATACGCGCCAGATGACCGGGCCCGTCGATCCGATAGACGGCGCCGCCGGTCAGATCCGTGAAGTACAACCGACCCTTGCCGTCGATCGTGACGTCATTTGGACCCACGAACGGCTTGCCTTGATAGTTGTCGGCGAGCACTTCCATTTTGCCTGTGCGCAAGTCCGTCCGCGTGACTTGTGGCTTGAATTTCACCAGCACGCCCGTTCGCTGCGATTCCGCGCCCTCGCACGCAACCAGTCGGCCCTGAGGATCGATGAGCAGGCCGTTCGCATTGTTGCTGCGCTCGCGAAACGTCGACAACACGCCTTGCGCGGTCAGCTTCATGATCCGCAACGACACCATCTCGGTGAAATACACGTTGCCGTCCCGATCGACCGCGGGACCTTCCGTGAACGCGACGGTTGTCGCGATCTCGGGCTGCTGCGCGGCCAGAAGCCTCGGGACCACCCCGATGAGGGCTATCGCCAACGCAAAACCTTCCAGTCGACGACGCGTCAAGGCAGCCTCCAGTCTTCGAGCTTCGCCCGAACATTGCCGCCCGCAACGGCGGCGTTTTCGGCCGCATTACACCTGCGACCGCCGCGCGTCCTCGCTGCGCGTCCAGCCGCATCTAAGGGCCCTAAGCGCCGAGTGTAGCCCAAGGTCCGCCCGGTTCAAACGCATGGAATCCGATGGAGCGTCCGGGCGGCCGCGTCAGGCAGCAAGCAACGGTCACGCAGCGTCCCGGGCGCGACGTCGGCCCAAGCGGGCGCACGCGGGAGCGGAGGTGACGGAGATATCGGTTGTACACGAAGGAACGAAGCAACGGAGACGAACAGAGAAGAAGTTTGATCTTCTCCGTTTGTGTCTCCGTTGCTCTGCTTCTCTGTGTTTTGCCGTTTTCTCCGTCCCCTCCGTTATCTCCGCCCGATCTAGCGCGAACGAAGCGAGATCATCAGCGGAAGGATCCATGCGAGGAAGGCGATCGTGAGCGCGAGGTAGACCCAATCTCGCCGGGTCTTCGGCCCGACACCCAGGATGTAGGGCCCAACGATGCAGGCGCCCGCGAGCAGGAGAAACCAGGTGTCCACCGAACGCATCTCGTCCCCCTGTCCCAGGATTTGGACGACAAGACGGGTGCTCAGGTCTTCCCGAGTGCTGTCGACTCGGATGTGACACGATAGTCGTCTCCGACTCATGACGACATCGACTCCGGACCTGATCGTGCTGCACGAGCATCCCGAGTGGCAGAAGCCGCTCTTCGCCGCGCTGCAGCGGCGCGGCGTGCCGTTCGCGCCGTTCGACGTCACCCGGGCGGCGTTCAGCAACGTCGAGCCGCCTCGCGCGCGGCTGTATTTCAACCAGGCCAGCCCGAGCGCGTACATTCGTGGCAACACGCGCGCTGTACCGCTGGCGCTGGCCTACATGCGGTCGCTGGAGCTGCTCGGCGCGCGCGTCCTGAACGGCGCGGAGGTCTTCGCGCTCGAGTTGAGCAAGAGCGCGCAGGCGACGCTGCTCCGGAGGCTGGGCATCGACTGCCCGCGCTCCATTACGTTCAACGACGTCGCCGCCCTGCGCCGGTACGAGCACGACGTGCGCTGGCCGGCTCTGCTGAAGCCGGATCAGGGCGGCAGCGGCGCCCGCATCCAGGTCGTCAACTCGCTCGCGGAGGTCGAGGCGATCTTCGCCGCCGATCCGAACGTGTGGCTGCCCGACAATCTGTTCCTGCTGCAGGAGTACCTGCCGCACGATCCCGGCCGCGGCATCGTCCGCCTGGAGTTCCTTGACGGCGAGCTGCTGTACGCGATGCGGGTCGTCACGCACGGACACTTCAACCTGTGCCCGTCACCCGTCTGCAATCCTGAGGAAGACGCCGGCGCGTGTGACACGCCGCCGCATCAGAAGGTCGAGGCGCCGCCGGTGGAGTTTCATCCGTTCCCTGAGGTGCCGCGAGACGCGGTGGAGATGGCGAAGCGGATCGTGCGCGCGGCCAGGCTCGATGTCGGCGGCATCGAGTATCTCGAAACAGACGGTGGCCGGCGCGTGTTCTACGACGTCAATGCCAACTCGAACCTGCGCGCGTCAGTGGCTGCGGCCTTCGGCTTCGATCCCTTCGAGCGCGTGGTCGACTTTCTCGCAGGTGAGCTGGCGAAGCGCGGTAAGAGGCGACGCTGCCGGGTCGAGTGATTTCGAGAAGTCGATGCGCTCAGTGCCCATGCGTTTCAGCCAGAGCGCCGCGACGGCTTCGGCCAGAACGCGCCATGTCAGCCACGTTATGCCTAACAGCCCGTGGTGAAAGTCTGGCTGCATTCGACGAGCGATGCATCCCCGCCAGCGGCGTTGCTCCTCCTTCAAATACTCCCGGTATTCTCAGTCGTCGCGCCTTGCCGGCGGGGCGCCTCACTCGTCTCGGTGCGACGCCAGACTTTCACCACGGGCTGCTAACGTTGGAGCGAGTCGAGCTTCATGCTGACGGTGGCGAATTCCTCGGCGAGTATTCGGATGTCGTCGCGAAGGGTCTCGAAGAGGACCTGGGCATGCCGGCGATTCTCGGCAAGCCCCTCGCGGAACTCTCCACGCAACTCGGCTCCGAGCTTGACCATCTCACCACGCAGCGACACATCGAGCGCGTCGATCCGCTCGCTCAACCGCTCGATTGCCGCCGACGCTTCGACGTCCATGTGTGAGACGCGTCGATCCTACCATCGTCGGCGGATCGCCGAGCCGGCCCGCAACGTTCGTGTGCAAACGCATCGATCTGCGGACTGCGCCTGCCGGGCCGAAGCTCGCCAACGTCGTGGCGAGCGAAGGCCCAGACGCGTGCTTTCGCGTGCCACGCGTCCCATTGCGTCACGGCTGACTTCTTCTCTTGGTGTGGTGCATGATACCGCCATGCCATCGAACGACATGAGCCGCCGCAGCATGCTGCGCGGCGCGGCGCTCGGCACGCTCGCTCTGGCGTCTGGCCTCGAACACGTGTTCGGTCAGCCCGCATCGAGGCCGAACATCGTCTTCATCATGGCGGACGATCTCGGGTACGCCGACGTCGCGTGCTACGGACGTCCCGATCTCAACACGCCGAACATCGATCGCATCGCCGCCAACGGCGTCCGTTTTCTGCAGGCGTACGCGAACTCCGCGGTCTGCTCCGCGACGCGCCTGGCGCTGATCACGGGCCGCTATCAGTACCGGCTCCCGCTGGGGCTGGAAGAGCCGCTGGCAACGCCCAACACGACTGTCGGCCTGCCGCCCGAACATCCCACCCTGCCCTCGCTGCTCAAGAGGATCGGGTACGGGACGACGCTCGTCGGCAAATGGCATCTGGGCGCTCTGCCGAAGTTCGGTCCGCTTCAGAGCGGCTACGATCATTTCTACGGCTTCCGCACGGGCGCGCTGGATTACTACGCGCACACCAACACCGCGCAAAAGGACGATCTCTGGGACGGCGACGTCGCGATCCACGAAACGGGATACCTCACCGGACTGCTCGGCCATCGCGCGGTCGACGTCGTCAACGGCTACGCGCGATCGCGCCAGCCGTTTCTGCTCAGCCTGCACTTCAACGCGCCGCACTGGCCGTGGGAAGCGCCCGGTGACGAATCGGAGTCAAACCGCGTGCGGTCAACCGGTTTGACCGACTACGACGGCGGGTCGCAGAAGACCTATCAGCGCATGATCGAGGCAATGGACACGCAGATCGGCCGCGTCCTCCAGTCGCTTGACGCGAACGGCCTGACGTCGAACACGATCGTCATCTTCACGAGCGACAACGGCGGCGAGCGCTTCGCCGACACGTGGCCGTTCACCGGCCGGAAGACCGAGCTGCTCGAAGGCGGACTGCGGATTCCGTCCATCGTCTCGTGGCAAGATCGGATCCCGAAGGGCCGTACGACAGATCAGGTGAGCATGACAATGGATTGGCATCCGACGCTGCTGGCGGCGGCCGGCGGCGCCCCGGATCCGGCGTTCGCGCCGGACGGTATCAGCCTGCTGCCGCAGCTGGTGCGGAACGCGGCGGTCGTACCGCGCCGGATCTTCTGGCGCTACAAGGCGAACGCGCAGCGGGCCATCCGCGACGGCGACTTCAAGTACCTCAAGATTCTCGACAGCACATTCCTCTTCAACGTCCCCGACGATCCGATGGAACGCGCGAACCTGAAGGATCGGCGCAAGGAGGTGTACGACCGGCTGGTCGCGGAGTGGCTCGACTGGAACGCGACGATGCTTCCCGAGATCGACGACAGCAACACGAACAGCTTTACGGCCGATCAGCTGGCCGACCACATCGGCGCCCGGAAAACGAGCACCAAGGCAGACAACCCCATCCCTCCGAAAAAACCGGGCGGCCCGCGCTTTAGATGATGAGGCTCAAACTGAAATAGCCGACCCGCACCGTGGAAGTGTGCGCGTCGCGTTGTGCCAGCACCGCCTCATTGCACATTGGCGGCGATTGTGGCCGCGCCGGTCAGTGTGAACGTGCACGTCTTCGTCTTGTTCCCGCCGCTCGAACAGGCGCCGGACCAAATGGCGTCGCGGCCGTTCGTGACGCTGAGGGTAATCTGCGTGCTGGTGTCGAACGACGCCGATCCACTGCTGCCGACGGCGATGTTGATCCCTGCCGGGCTCGACGTGACCCGCTCCCCACTGCGGCCCGTCGCCGTCACCGTCAACGTTGCGTTCGTCGTCGGCGGCGGCGGCGAGGGCGCGGCGGGCGGAGTGACGGTGAGGACCGCCGACTGGTTTGTGGCGTTATAGGTTGCCAGGATCGACAACTGGGTCACCACGCTCACGACGGGAGTCGTGGCCGTGAAGGTTGCGGTCGTAGCTCCTGGGAGCACCATGACACTGGCTGGGACGCTGGCAGCCCCTGGGTTCAGGCTCATGAGTGAAACAACCGCGCCACCTTGAGGGGCACCGCTCGACAAGGCGATGGTGCCTTGCGAATTCGAGCCACCCGCGACGCTTGTCGGATTGAGCACCAGACTCTGCACGCTCGGCAGCGGTATGTCGGGCGCCGGGGGTGTAACCGGGGGTGTAACCGTCAACCAGCCTTGGCGAAAAATCGTGGTCACCGTACTCGAGCTGGGGTCCGAGACGACAATCCTCGCCTGGAACTCGGCAAACACCGGCCCCGGGCTGCTCACTGAGTTGGTCACGGTGTACGTTGCACGCGATTGCCCGGCGGGAATCGTCACAAACCCATACGTGCTGAGGAGGATGTCGGAACGGTCACTTCTCAACTCCACATTGCGCCCTCCCGAAGGAGCTGGCGCGGTGAGCTCGATGATGCCAGTTGTCGATTGGCCCGGCAGAACGACGGGCGGGTCGAAGAACAGCGTCGCCACCGGAGGAGAGGAGGCGCAGACGTCGGAACCCGCCTGGTAGACGCAGCCGAAGGGGCATCCCCTGTTGAAAGTAAAGGTTCTGGTAGAGCCGCTGCAACTGCTCGTCCAGACCGCATCGGCCACGGCCTTGCTGCCCCCAGCGCCGCAAACGGCAGGCAAGGATCCGCAGTTATTGGTGCCGATGCTCCAAGAAGCCGGCGGCGGCGCGGCGGACACGGACAAAGTCGCGGACGCGGTCCCCGCCGTGATGGTCACCGGGTTCATGCGGCCGTAGGCACGATCGAACAATGCGTTAGTGACCACGGAGAACGTGGCCCATGTGGAACCCGCTGGAACCACGACGCTGACCGGGACGGCCGCCAACGCAGGATTACTCGACGACAGGTTCACCGTGGTGTCCGACGGGGCTGGGCTACTGAGCGTGATTGTGCCGACGACGATCGTGCCGCTGCCCCCGCTGATACTCGACGGTGACAAATTGAGTGACGCGACTGCCGCCAACGCTTCTACGAAATAACCGCCGGATGCAACCCGCACCAGATGAAGTCTCGCCTGGGCCGGCGGCAGTTTCGGCGGCTTGGGAAGTTCGGCGTGGAAGAGGAGCATTTGACCGGTCATGCAAAGAACCGTTGTTGCGATAGCGTGATACACGATGACACCTCCACCTAACGCGCAGGCCCCACGTTTTTCGATTTTGATCGTACTACTACTGACCGCCCAAAATTGGTAAAGCGGCACGTTCGGTTCCCACCTGAGCCGTGCGCCCACTTTCAACTGGTTTACGGCGTGGGCAGGACCGCCCGCCATGGGTTCCACGCGAGCAAGCGGAAGACGAGCCGGCGACTCGTGCGCACGACCAGCACCGGGATCCCAATGAACGCGTTGAGAAGCGCTTTGAATTCCATGCGCAGGACTCGTATGAGTCCCGGTGGATCCGAAACTTCTGGGACGGATTCGATCGTTCGTTCGATAGCGGCACTTCCTCGTCGCGGCGAGCCGACGCCTCGTTTTTCCGTTCACGCCTGCGACACGTTGCGATAGACTCGTCGCGCGGGAGCCGCTGTATCCTGCGGTTACGATCCGACCAGTCTGTTCGTGTCGCTTCGGCTCCGTGCAGACTCAGCCGCGAGCTCAGGGAGTCACCCGGTATGGTCTTGTCGCAGGACCGGGGAGGCCAGCATGCCGAGCGTAAGCCGTTTTGCATACGTGAGAACGCCGGTCGTTCGGACCTTCGTCGCGCCGCTCGCCGTTCTCATCGTCTGTAGCGCATCTGTATGGGCGCAGGGCGGCGCGAGCGTTGGAGGCGTCGTCAAAGATCAGAGCGGCGCCGCGCTGCCGGGAACCACAGTCACCGTGCTCAACACCGGCACAGGCGCGGCGCAAACGCTCGTCGCCGGGCCGTCAGGTAACTACCTCGCGGTGAACTTGCAGCCCGGTCAGTACCAAGTGACCGCGGAGCTGAGCGGATTTGGCGCCGGCAAGAAAACGGTGACGCTTAACGTCGGCGTCGAGTCGACGGTCGACTTCTCGCTTGGCGTCGCGGCCCTGAGTGAGAGCGTCACGGTCACCGGGGAGAGCCCCCTCGTTGAGGTGACGACGGCGACGCCCTTGTCGGTCGTCAACGGTGAACAGCTCGCGAGCCTGCCGGTGCTCGATCGCAACTTCCTCGTCGTCGCGCAGATTCTCCCGAGCGCGGCGCCGATGTCCAACCTTGCGGTGTCGACCCGCTTTGCGGTGACGAAGTTCGGCGGCGTCGCCGACCAGCGAAACGGCTACACCACAATCATCGACGGCACCACGGTGGATGACGCGACGTGGGGCTCGCCCGTTATCAACATGACGCAGGACGCGGTGCAGGAATTCAAGGTGTTCCGCAATCAGTTCGACGCGCAGTTCGGCTCGGCGTTGAACGCGGTGGTCAACGTCGTGTCGAAGTCGGGCACGAACCAGTTCGGCGGCACCGGGTACTACTTCGGCCGCGACAAGAACCTGAACGCGAAGAACGCGCTGGCGACCTCCGTGCCACCGTTCCAGCAGTATCGCCTGGGCGGCACCTTCAGCGGTCCGATTGCGATGAACAAGACGCACCTGTTCGCGGCAGTCGAGTACCTCAACATCGACAAGGCGAACATCGTGGCGCTGCCCGCCACCAACCCGTTCGCCGCGCAGCAGAACGGCAACTATCCGTTCACCGTCACGGAAAAGATCTTCGACACGAAGCTCGATCACCGCTTCAACGGCAAGAACTCGCTGATGGTGCGCTACGCGTACGACAACCAGCTCACGCCGAGCGGCGGCCCGGTGAACGCGAGCGGCACCATCACGGACTACAGCCGGTCGCACAGCGTGGTGGCGGAAGACAACTGGATCGTCTCGCAGAACAAGGTCAACACGTTTCGCTACGCGCTGCTGTACCACAACTTGTACACGCTGCCGGCGAACTTCGATCTCGCGATCGGCCGGCCGTCCTATAGCGTTGGGCAGAACGGCGTCGCTCCCCAGTACTTTCCGCGCACGAATAACAGTTTCTTCGACACGTTCTACATCAACACGGCGAAGCACGACATCAAGATCGGCGGCGAGCTGACGCTCGCGTCGAGCAACTTCGAGGCGCACTTCACCGAGCACGGCAGCTTCAGCTTCACCACCGACCTGCCGTTCAACGTCAGCGACTCGAGGACCTGGCCCCAGAGCTTCACGATGCAGACGCCGGGGTTCTACAACTACAAGTCGAAGCAGATCGCGGGCTTCATCCAGGACGACTGGAGGCTTCACGACCGCGTCCGCCTGAATCTCGGCCTGCGCTACGATATCGACACGAACCTGCGAAACAACGACTTCTACACCTTGCTGCTCGCGAACCCGTTGTACAAGGGTCTGGATTACTTCGTCAGCAGCGATCGCGGCAATGACACGAACAACGTCCAGCCGCGCGTCGGGCTGACGTGGGACCCGAGGGGCAACGGCAAGCTGGTCGTGCGCGGCGGGTTCGGCCACTACGTAACGCGGAACCGGCCGTGGTTCGACGAGACGGCCATGGACAAGGCGCTCGGATCGGCCGTGCGCATCACGGACCCAGTCGCGCTCAGCCGCTTCCCAGACATCAACGGCGTGCTGAATGGAAAGAGCCTCGCGGACTACGTCGCCCAGGGCGGCGTTCGATCGCTCTACCTGATCGACAACAGCTATCAGCTGCCTTTCGCTCTGAACACGACCGGCGGATTCGGCCTGCAGCTGAACAACGTGACGTCACTCGACGTGGACGTCGTGCACGGCTATGCCGGCGATCAGCTCGGGACTACCGACAAGAACCTGCCGGCGAGCGGTCCCGTCACGGCCGCCAACCTGCGCCCGCGGCCGCAGTTCAGTCAGGTTGGCGTGATGGTCAACAACGGCCGCTCCTGGTACGACGCGGTCGAGATCCAGTTGCGCACGCGCGTGAGAGGCACCGACAGCCTGCAGATCTCGTACACGTACTCGAAGAGCATCCTCGACGGCGTGACGTTCTACAGCACCTACAGCGGCACCGACCGGACGCCGGACAACTATTCCTACAATGCGACCGATACGCCCCACAACCTGAGCATCGCGGCGTCGACGTCCCTGCCTCTCAAGTTTCAGTTGAGCGGCGTCTTCCGGGCCATCAGCGGCGGGCCGCGGCCGGTGTCGGCCGGGGTCGATCTGGACGGCGACCTGAACACGTCGAACGATCGGCCTGCGGGCCTCCCGCAGACCGTGGGCCGCGGCGACGTCCCATCCCAGCTCGCGATCATCAACGCCTTCCGCACGTCGCGTGGTCTGGGCGCCGTCGATATGAGCCTGCTGAACATCGACCCGGTCATCGACCTCGACCTTCGCCTGACAAAGGTGATTTCGCTGCCGCACAACCGCCGGTTCGAGATCTTCCTCGAGGGCTACAACCTCACGAACCACACGACGCTGTACGGCGGCGCCTCCGCCATGACCTCCTCGTCATTCCTCATCCGGACCAGCGCGCTCGACGCCCGTCAGACGCAGTGGGGTGGTCGGTTCGTCTTCTGATCGACGAACGCCTTGGCCTCGCGCCACAGCGCGGCGGTGTGGAAACTGAGCGGCGTCCTCCGGGTCCGCGACGCTCGTCAGTGCGTCTTCGCGCTCTGCTGCTTCACGTAGGTCGCGATCTGTTCCGCGGTCGCGAACCAGACACGTGATTCTTCAGTCCAGCAAACATGACCAGCTCCATATGAAAAGCGATCGGCTCGCCCTCTAACGCTGCCCTGTGCTCAGCGTCGCCGCCGGTTGCAGCATCAGACGAGCGTTCCAAGGCGCCGCGATGTCAGCATGTTCTCTTCGTCTTTGTCTGCTCCCGGCCGGTCACGCGACTATGACTTGGTCGTGCCCTGGTTCTTCAAGTATCGCGCGATCTCTTCTTCCGTGGCGAACCAGACGCCCGCCTTGGATTTCATGTGCGCGATCAGCTTTTCGAGCCAGGCCACGCGCGAGCGATGGCCGCTGATGTGCGGGTGCATCGTCAGGACGAAGAGCCCGTGCTCGTCATAGGCGACGTCGAATTCCGACTCCCAGATTTTCTCGACCAGCTCCGGCGACGGCAACGATCCGCTCGCGGCCCCATAATACGGCGCATCGTCCACGATGCGCTCGATTGGCAGCTCGATGACGCCGCTCGGTTGACCGCCCATGTTGATCTCGTAGGCGTCGTCGCTCGCCATCAGGCTGCTGTCGTACAAGAAGCCCGCGGCTTTAATTTGCTTCATCGTGTACTGGCTGAAGTGCCACGACGGGGCGCGGTAGCCGACCGGTTTCTTGCCGATCGCCTTGGTCAGCGCGTCGATGGCCTGATTGAGCATCCGCTGTTCTTCGGCTTCGTTGTTGAGCGCGGGCAAATCCTCGTGAATCCAGCCATGGATGCCGATCTCGTGCTTGCCGGCGGCCACGATGTCCTTGACCATCTGCGGATGCAGAAGCGAGCTGACGGCGGGGATGTAGAACGAGGCGGGGACGTTCTGTTTCGCCAGCAGACGCAGGATCCGCGGCACGCCGTCCACCGCGCCGTACTCGCCGCGCGAGAGCGGCTCCGATCCGAGGTCGCCGCTTCGAAGCGACGTGGTCGCGTTGTCGACGTCGAAGCTGAGCGCGACGGCGACGCGAGCGCCGTTCGGCCACGAGACGGGCTTCAGGCGCCGCCCCGCACTGACGCGAAACATCTGCCTCTTTAGCTCGTCGAGCGATAACGTCGTCCCGGGCTGCCGGGACGCACTCGCCGCCGGCTGCTGCCCTTTCACGAGCACGTTCGAGTAGACGATCGAGCACGCCGCGGCAAGTATCACGCCGATAGCTGTATGTTTCATCGGGAATTCTCCTTGCAATTGCCAGATAAGACGTCAGCGCGGATTATCGCCGGGGCGGAGAAGGAGTCAAGGACGAAAGGGTAGGACGGCTCACGAAACGCGTTGACAACGGCAGCCGACGAGCGTATTTATCAGGGCCACCGATGCGCTGTTTGTCGCCTGCGCGCGGCATCCGCCGCATCTCGCGATAGCCAGCCGCCAACCGCCGCAGTTGGTCGGCGGCGTCGAGCGCGAGTCGGTTGTGTCTCCCAAGATTAGGCGAACGCCCGCCGTAAGAGGTGCAGCACTCACCCATCTCAGGTTCTGACGTTAACAGGCCCCTTGAAAGGGAGTAAGGGCGATGAACGCTCATCAATTCGTGCGAGTCGTCGTCGTATCGGGGTGGATGGTGTTCCTGCCGGCCACCGCATGGACGCAGGCAGAAACCGGCAGCATTGCCGGAGTGGTCAGGGACACGTCGGGGGCCGTGATGCCGGGCGTCACGGTGGAAGCCGCCAGCCCCGCCTTGATCGAAAGGGTCCGCGCGTCCGCCACGGATAACCAGGGACTCTACCGCCTCGTCGACCTCCGGCCTGGTCTGTACACCGTCACCTTCACCTTGCCCGGCTTCAGCACGCTCAGGCGGGATGGGATCGAATTGACGACCGGGTTCACCGCAACTGTGAACGCGGAACTGCGAGTGGGCGCGGTCGAGGAGACGGTCACCGTCTCGGGAGCGTCTCCAGTGGTGGACGTCCAGAACGTTCAACAGCAAACCACCATTCCGCGCAACACGCTGGATGCGCTTCCGATCGCCGGACGTCCCTCCCAATTCGTCACGCTCATTCCTGCGGCCAACGCCGGAAGCACGACCTCCCACGATGTCGGCGGCGTTGGAACGGACCGCGGGTTCTTTGGGGTCCACGGCCAGCGCGCCGACGACATGACCTTCAATTTTTCCGGCATGGATTCGAGAGTGTTCAGTGGCGGGAGCTTCCAATACAACAAAGCCACCTTCGAGGAAGTAGTCGTCGAGACGGGCGCCGGCTCCGCTGAAGCGACAACCGGCGGCGTCCAGATCAACATCATCCCCAAGGACGGCGGCAACCGGCTTTCGGGAACCTTGAGTGCCGAGTACACCGGTCCCGGCTTGTCGAGTGACAACGCGACCGACGAGCTGCGCGCCCGTGGCCTGAGCGGGGCGCCGTCAATCAAGAGTTACTACGACGTCGGGGGAGGGCTGGGCGGCCCGGTGAAGCGGGACAAGCTGTGGTTCTTCGGCGCCGGCCGGGTGGAAGACAGAGCCATCTATCAGGCTGGCAATTACTACAACAAGCGACAAGGTACGCTGTTCTACGAGCCAGACTTGAGCCGGCGCGCCTACAACCATGATTACTCCAAGGACGCCTCGCTCCGCCTCACGTGGCAGGCCGCGGAGAAGCACAAGATTGTCGCCTCCGACACCCAGCACCCATCCTGCCAGTGTGTGTTTGCCATTCTGGAAACAACTGGTGCGACTAATCAACTCCGTGCGCCCGAAGCTGCCGCGGAGCATCATTACGACCCTCAGTACATGCCGGTTCTCACCTACACCTACACTGCGACCAACAAGCTGCTGGTTGAGGTGAACGCTTCGATGAACAGTTATCAACGCAGTCAAAAACGGCTACCGGAAACAGGGGTCGACGCCGTCTCGGTCGTGGACCAGGCGCTGAACCTCGAGTACGGCTCGCGGCGCACTGGCTACCAGATACTGCATGACTATCGCTATCACGAACGGTTCGCGGTGTCTTACATTACCGGGTCGCACAACTTCAAGGTCGGCGTGGACCTGAACCACTTCGAGCAAGGCAGCAAGGACTACACCGACGCGAACGTAATCAACCTGGCCAGGTCGTACCGGTTCCGAAACCAGGTACCAAATCAGGTGACGATCTACAACACGCCAAACGGACCCTATGACACCGCCACGGAGAATGGGGTCTACTTGCAGGACCAGTGGACCGCCCGGAAGCTGACCCTGAACCTGGGCCTGCGGTACACTGTGTATGACGCGTTTATCCCCGCACAACGCTTGCCGGCGGGCCCGTTCGAGCCCGTGCGTGATTTCCCGGCGGTGGAGCACTCGCCGCAGTGGCAGAATCTCAGCCCGCGCCTGGGGGTCGCTCACGACCTGTTTGGCACCGGCAAAACCGCACTCAAAGCGTCACTAGGTCGCTATCCGATTCGCAACGTGGGCGCCGCGGTGGATTATCCATCTGCACGGCTGGCCGCGAGCACAGCGCGGACCTGGAACGACTCCAACGGGAATTACGTCCCCGACTGCGATCTCCTCAATTCCGCCCCCAACCGCGAGTGCGGGGTATGGGACGACCTCAGCTTCGGACGCCCCGGCACGTACCGCGCGGCCGATGCGCTGACAGGCTTCAACCAGCAGAGCTACAACTGGCAGGGCTCGATCTCCGCCCAGCACGAACTGCGGCAGAACGTGGGGCTCAATATCGCCTATTACCGCACCTGGTACGGCGGCTTCCTGGCCAGCGACAATCTGGCGACGGCGGCGGCTAGTTACAATTCCCTGGTCACTCAGGCGACGCACTACGGGAAGCAGACCGAGGTCTTCCAAGGCGTCGATGTCACGGTGACCGGGCGCTTCGCACGGGGTGCGCGGACCCAGGCGAGTCTGAGCACGGGGCAGACGGTGAACGACACCTGCGATTTCAATAGTCTTCCGCAAGTGCAAACGCTCCTGATCCAAGGGGTCTCGGCGCCAAATCAAGCGCTCCCATCGTCAGTCGTGACGCCGAGAACGCCCGCGTTCTGCCACATCAGCTCGCCATGGTCCGGCGGGACGGCGTTCGGTTTCAATGTCGTCTACCCCCTGCCCTGGAACCTCCAGGCCAGCGCGATCTACCAGAACAAGCCGGGGTTCCCGATCACGGCGACCTACGTGGCCACCAATGCTGAAATCAAGTCGTCGCTCGGCCGGAACCTGTCGGAGTGCAATCAAGCGGCCGCTACGTGTTCCGCCAACCGCACGATCTCGCTGATTCCGCCCAACACGATCTTCGACGATCGGATCATGCAGCTGGATCTCCGTTTCAGCCGGACCTTCCCGATAGGAAAGGCCAAGTTGCAGGGGAATTTCGACCTCTATAACATCTTCAACGGGAGCACCATCCTCAACGAGCAAACGCGCTACAGCAACACGAATAACCAGTTCATGAACGCGATACAAATCATGGGCGGGCGCCTGCTCAAATTCAGCGCCCAGCTTGTTTTCTAGAAGCGCAGCGAGCCTGCGACACCAAGTAACGAAGGAGAAGACGTGCCAAAGCGCAGAGACTTCCTCAAGGGCGTCGCCGGTGTTTCCGCGGCGTTGTTCAGCGGCGGACGTGGTGTCGCGGACGCCGGTATGCCGTCCGGCCAGATCGGCGCCCCCGCGGGCAAGCGCCGTGAGGTGTTCATCGGCGGCCGCCGTGTGAAGACCGTCGACATTCACGCCCACTGTTTCGTCCCGGAGGTCTGGGACCTCGTGAAGGACTCCAATCTGGCGGCAGCAGCGAGGACCGGCCTCACCGGCCCCATAGCGCTCGGTAACCCGCAACGGCTGCAGGATATGGATGCCCAGGGCGTCGACTATCAGGTCATCAACATCAACGCCTGGGGATACTCGGCAGAGCGCAGCCTGGCGCGCGACATCGTCAAGCTGCAGAACGAAAAAATCTCGCAGTGGTGCGCGGCGCATCGGGACCGATTTGTGGGCATGGCGTCGGTTGCGTTGCAGTATCCCGATCTGGCGGCCGATCAGTTGGATGAAGCGGTCAGGAGGCTGGGCCTTCGTGGGGCCGCGATCGGAGGCAGCTGCGAGGGCCAGGAACTGTCGGATCGCAAGTTCGATCCATTCTGGGCAAAGGCGGAAGAGCTCGGGATCATGGTTTTCATGCATCCGCAGCCCGCGCCGGGCACCACGCAGAACACTCGACTGCAGGGAAAAGGTGGCCTGGGCAATACCATCGGGAATCCGCTGGAAACCACGGTCTTCCTCTCCCACTTGATTTTCGAGGGAACGCTGGACCGTTTTCCCGGGCTGAAAATCTGCGGAGCCCATGCGGGTGGGTACCTGCCGTCCTACAGTGGCCGGTCGGATGCGTTCTGCGGGCGAGGAGCCGGCGCCGCCGATTGCAAGAGCCTCAAGAAACGCCCGAGTGAGTATTTCAAGCGTGAGCTCTTCGTGGACACGATGGTCTTTCACGAAGACGGCCTGCGGCATCTGGTCGCCGAGGTCGGCGTCAGCCAGATCTTTTACGGAACGGATTACCCCTTTGACTGGCCCGTCGGCGTGGATTTCGTCTTGAACGCACCGTTCTTGAGCGACGCCGAAAAGGAAGCGATCCTCGGAGGGAACCTGATCAAACTGCTTCGAATCGCCGCGTGAAGCCGGTTAGATCGGTCTGCGGCTGAACGGACGCAGTCGCCCTCCCCGCTCGGCTGAAGCCTTCCGCCTTCGCTCGGTAGTTCCCACGAGCTACGGCGGACAAGTCGCGCTACGTTCAACCACTCGCCTGCCTGCATCCCCGACAGTCGGCGGATGAAAGGCTCGCGCGCTTCAACCGATCCGGCAATCCCAATCTGGCAATCCAATTACTCGATTACCAGATTACCCGATTACCAGATTCCGTCTCCAAGCCTCGCGCTCCTTCCACCTGGTTCGCGCTTCAACCGATCCGGCAATCCAATCCGGCAATCCAATCCGGCAATCCAATTACCAGATCACCAGATTACCCGATTACTAGATTCAGTGTCTGATTTGTGCGAGCGATCGAGAAGTCAGCCAGAATTGTGTGCCAGTTCGATTCTGAGACGTCTAAAGTCACCCGGGAATCGGACTCTAGTCGCCGCCCGGATGGATAAAGGGTTTCGTGTGAGCGACTTTTCTCCGCCTTTTCGTTTCCCAGCGATCAGGGAAACATCGCGTCAGAGCCGCGTCAGTCAGCGAAAACGGGATCGGGGCCGGCACGTCCACTCCCCGAGGCCGCTTGTGCACAGAACTTGCTCTTCCATCGCTCAAAGCACGCTTTTGGGCTGAAGGATTCGACGACGACAGATTACGAGGCTATTTGAAGATGCGTCAGCTTACAGTTCTGTTCGCGCTCCTGACGGCGCTGTTCATGCCGGCTCCGGCCGCGGCAAGCACGGTGACCCTCACGGATTACAACCTGGGCAATTCAAACTTCTTCAACAACGCAGCCGGAGGCGGTGGACCCTTCGAGGCGAAGACGACGGGCGCGGCGCTGGGCGATGCGGAATTCATCACCTTCTGCATCGAGTTCAACGAACACTTCTCATACGGCGGCACGTACGGCTTCACATTGTCCGACAACGCCGTCAACGGTGGCGTGGCCGGGGGCAATCCCGACCCCGTCTCCGACGCGACCAAGTGGCTTTACTATGAGGTCGTGTCAGGCGGCTACACATCGATGTACACCGACGCGACGGGCCTTGGGCTGTCCAACAACGTGGGCGCCGACTTCCAGAACGCGATTTGGTACCTCGAGCAGGAACGCACGGAGGCCGAGATCGGCGGCCCCACGAGCGCGGGCCGCCTCCTGGCTCAGCGCGCGCTGGATAATCAGGCGGCCTGGATTCCCCTCTATGCAGCCGGCAACAGGGTTTACGCAATGAATCTGACGGACGCTGCGGGCGGCCTCCATCAGGATCAGTTGGCGTATGAGTCCGCGCCCGAGCCTGGGAGCCTCATGCTGCTTGGAACCGGCCTGTTGGTGCTGTCCCGCAAGCTCCTCATCAGAAGATGGAGAAGCCAGGCACCGGTCCGCGCCTGAGGGCACGGCCGACCCGATCCATCGCTACCAGATGCGCACGCGATCTGACGGCGCGAGATACAAACGTTCACCCGGGCTGACCTGGAACGCCGCGTACCACGGATCGAGATTCCTCACGGTGTCGGCACGATACTGCGACGGCGAATGTCCATCCGTGAGCAGCAGCTGGCGCAGAAGCGGCTCGCGGAACTTGTCGCGCCAGCTTTGCGCGAAGCTGATGAAGAACTGCTGATCGCCCGTGAAGCTGGCCTGCACCGGCGCCGTCTGACCTTTGAGCGACAGGCGATACGCGTCGTATGCCGCCGCAAGGCCGGCGACGTCGGCGATGTTTTCGCCGAGCGTCTGTTGTCCGTTGACGGCCGCGTCAGGCAGCGGCCGATAGGCGCTGTATTGCTGGACGAGCCGGGCGGAGGCCGCCTTGAAATGGGTGAAGTCCTCCGGCGTCCACCAGTTCACGAGACGGCCGGACGCATCGAACTGACTGCCCTGATCGTCGAAGCTGTGGCTCACCTCGTGACCGATCACCGCGCCGATCGACCCGTAATTGTTGGCGTTGGTCGCCTCGGCATCGAAGAACGGCGGCTGCAGGATCGCCGCGGGGAAGTTCAGCGCGTTCTGAATCGGCAGGTTGACGGCGTTGACCGTCTGCGGCGTCATCCACCACTCGTCGCGATCGATCGGCTGGCCGAGCTCCTTCAAGCGCAGCTTGTAATCGTAGTCCTCCGCTCGCATCGCGTTCCCAAGCGCGTCGTCCTTTGAAATCTCCAGGCCGGAATAGTCCCGCCAGGTGTCTGGATACCCGACGCCGACGATGAGCGTTTCCACTTTGTGTTTGGCCTGCGATTTGGTGGCGGGTGACATCCAGTCCAGCCGATCGATGCGCGCCACGAACGCCGCTTTGATGTCAGCGACCATCGCCTGCGCGGCCTGTTTGGAGGCGGGCGGGAAATAACGCGCCGAGTACATCTGTCCGACGGCGTCGCCGATCGCGGCGTTGGCCGATGCGACCGCGCGCTTCCAGCGATCGGGGATCTCGGGCGTGCCCGAGAGCGTTCGGCCGTAGAAGTCGAAGCGCGCGACAGCAAACGCTTTCGGAAGGAGGCTGGACCACCGGTCCAGCGTGATGTAGGTCAGGTAGTCCTTCCAGACATCGATCGGCTCGGACCTAACGAGCGCCGACTCGCCCGCGACCGCGCCAGGATGCCAGGCAACGAACGCGGCCTGGCGATCGAGACCCGCAGCCGCGAAGTAGCTGGCCCAGTCGAGACCGCGCGCTTTCGTACTGAACGCGTCGCGCGTCCACGGATTGTTCGCCTTGTTCACGTCGCCGGATTCCTCGCGCGTGGCGTGCGTGCGCGCGATCTTCGTTTCGAGCGCCACGATCCGCTGCGCCTTCGCCTGCACGTCGCCGATCTTCGCGAGATCGAGCACCGTGGCGACGTGCGCCGCGTATTTCTCGCGGATGTCCTTCATGTGCGGGCTGTCGGCCAGGTAGTAGTCGCGGTCGGGCATGGCGAGCCCGCCTTGCAGGAGATACGCCGTATTGCGCGTCGGATCGTTGACATCCTGCGCGACCCAGAGGCCGAACAGGCGATCGGTATGGAAGTTCGTCGCGTTCAGCGGATCGACGTCCGCCCGAAGCGCCGAGCCGAGCTCCCGAGCGAGCGCGCGGCGGTCGGCGATCGCGGCGATTCGATCCAGCTGCGGCTTCAACGCCGTAATGCCGCGCGCCTCGATCGCCGCGTCGTTCATGTACGCGGCGTAGTAGTCGCCTGCTTTCCGCTCGTCCGGTCTCGTCGTCGCGCGGCCGGCGGCTGCCCCTTCCAGCAATGCGCGGGTGTGTTCGGTCGCCTCTTCGTCGAGCCTCGCGCCGACTCCCCACGATGCACGGTCCGGCGGGATTTGCGCGTGGCGATCCCACGCGCCGTTCGCATAGGCGAAAAAGTCGTCGCCCGGTTTGACGGAACGATCCATGCCGGTGATGTCGACGCCATGCGCGGCCGGAGCGAGAGCCGGCGGGGCGCCTCGGGAGCAATCCGCAGCGGCGATCGCCAGCGCGATGAGCGTCGACGACGGAATGAGCGAATGGAGAAGGCGCGGCATGCCGCCTAGTCTACCCGCTCCCATTGACATCGACCGCTTGTGCGGGAGACTCTGTCGTTGATGCTCCGCGCGCTGACCCTGGCCGCGCTCTTTGCTGTCTTGCCCGGCGCCGCGTCGGGCCAGGTGCTTGGCGTGCTCCATGTCAAGGTCACGCTGACGGACGCGACCCGGGCGCCGATGCCCGTCCCACGCCATGCGCTGCTCATCAGCGACAATCCGGCCACCAGTTCACCCAGGCGGGTCGTCACGGCGCCGGACGGCACTGCGGAGGTCAGGCTTCGCCCTGGGAGCTACACCGTGGAATCGGACGAGCCCGTCACATTCAACGGCAAGAGCTATCAATGGACGCAGACGTTGGAGATCACGGCCGGACGCGACGTGATCCTCGAACTGACCGCTGACAATGCGGAGGTCGGAGGCGCACCGGAGCCATCGGCGTCTCCCGCACCGGAGAACGATCCGTCGCTCCTCCTGCCCCAATGGAAGGACAGCGTTGTCGCCGTCTGGACGCCGCAGTCACGCGCGTCGGGATTCGTCGTCGACGGCGCGGGCCTCGTCGTGACGAACCAGCGCGTCATCGGCAGCGCCTCGGCGGTGGACGTGCAGCTCACGCCTTCCGTCAAAGTGGCGGCGCGCGTCCTCGTGGCCGATCGCGTGCGGGATGTCGCGGTCCTCTGGATCGATCCCGTGAACACCGCATCGGTGCGGCCGGTTCCCCTGGACTGCGCGGACGGATCGAAGCCGCCCTTCGTCCACGGGCAGAGGGTCGTCGCCATCGGCGCGCCGCTCCGCGGGCAGAAGGACGTGTCATTTGGAGAAGTGAGCCGCGTCGAGCCGCATGCCAGCGTGGCCGACTTCAGGCTTGCGCCCGGCAGCACTGGCGGACCGGTCTTCAACACCGGTGGCGGTGTCGTTGGACTTTCCTCGGTTGTGGACGACCAGGATGAGAGAAGGCGCAGGGACGCCCGCATTGTCCCCGTCGCCGATGCCTGCGAGGTTGTCAGGTCTGCAGAGAAGGCGATGCAGACCGCCGAGCGGCCGGTCGCCACGCGTCTTCCCGTGGAGCCGCTGCGGCCGTTTCCCGTCGACGCGCTCGACGCGGCGGGGCAGCGCCGCCAGGGCAGCCTGAGCGCCTATCAGCTGTCATCGTCCGACTTCGACATCACCTTTCTCACGCCCGTGTTGGTCTCCGGCTCGCAGCACAGCGCACAGCAGGCGAACACGCGCGCGGGGAGCACGCGCGCTCCGGACGTGCAGCAAGGAAGGCAGGTCGCGCCCACGGACTTCGGCGGCTGGTCGGAGTACTTTGCGGACGTTCCGCCGGTCCTCGTGGTTCGCGTCACGCCGAAGTTGCCGCCGATCAAGCATTTCAAGCCGGGGTTTTCGCGGCTGCGCGCCCTTTGCGGGAATGTCCAGGTGACCCCCATCCACCCGTTCACCCTCGAGCAGCGTGTGTCCGAGACCGACGCCATTCGCGAAGGCCTCTACGTCTTCGATCCCCAGTCGCTCGGGCCGCATTGCAAGTCCGTCAAACTCGTGCTGTATTCAGAGAAAGAGCCGGAGAAGCAAGAAACGCGGGCAGTCGATCGGCAATTGATTGAACGGATATGGCAGGACTTCGCCCCGTATCGGGCTCTCGTTGCTACCGGCAGCGGCGGCCAAGCGGATCGGTGACGCGGAAGTCATCCTGAGCTGCGAGGACGCGTCGGTGATGTGATACGCGTCTTCCTCGTCATTGCCATCCGCGCGTGCGACGTACGGGAACCGCGCTCGCGTATTCTGATACCCTAGACCGCCGTGAAGTCCACGATTCGTTCAGCAGACCTGGCGCACCTCGCGCATGTCGAGCTGTTGTCGCCGAGGCCGGACGACAGCCTCCGGTTTTTCGTCGACGTCCTCGGCATGACGGAGAGCGGCCGCGGCGGCGATTCGGTGTACCTGCGCGCCTGGGACGATTACGAGCACCACACGCTCAAGCTCACCGCGTCGAGAGTGGCCGGCATGGGCCACGTCGCGTTTCGCGCAACGAGTCCGGAAGCGCTCGAACGGCGTGCCGCGATCATCGACGCCGCCGGCTTCGGCACGGGATGGACAGACGGCGACCTCGGCCACGGGCGCACCTATTCATTCAGGACGACCGATGGCCACAAGATGGAGATCTACTACGACACCGAATGGTACGCGCCGCCGCCGAATTTGAAGCCGGCGCTGAAGAATCAGGCCCAGCGCTTCCCGGCTCGCGGCGTGAATGTCCGACGGCTCGACCATCTCAACCTGCTGGCCGCCGACGTCCGCGCGCTCCGGCTCTTCTTCGAGGATGTACTCGGGATGCGTACGACTGAGATGATCGTCCTCGACAACGGCGACGAGGCTGGCGCGTGGGTGACGACGACGAACAAGAGCTACGATCTGGCGTTCACCTCCGATCATTACGGCGCGCGCGGGCGATTTCACCATCTCACGTATGCGGTCGACTCCCGGGAGGACGTGCTTCGCGGCGCCGATATCTTTCTCGAGAACGGGATCTACATCGAGACCGGACCTCACAAGCATGCGATCCAGCAAACGTTCTTTCTGTATGTGTACGAGCCCGGGGGCAATCGCGTCGAAGTTGACAGCGCGGGCGCGCGGCTCGTCCTCGCGCCGGATTGGCAGCCGGTCGTCTGGACGGAGGGAGAGCGGAAGAAGGGCCAGGCGTGGGGCCTGAAGACGATTGAAAGCTTCCATACCTACGGCACGCCGCCGATCGAGGAGTACACGGGCCCGCGCCGATCGTGACCGCGCAGACGATCATCCGTTCTTCGCGGACTGCGTGACGTCAGGGGCATCCGCGCCCGCAGCTCAGATCAATCAGATGAGTTGGCGAAAGCGCGCGCATTTCTTCGCGATGTCAGGCCGCCTGTGGCGATCAGCAGGGAGGTCGCATGAAGAAGGTCGTTGGGATCGACCGGAAGATCACGAGGGCCCGCGTCGACACCGCACTCGATCACCTCGCTCGGACGGCCGACGACGTGGAACTGCGCACGTTCCTCGATAACCACCTGAAGGATGAACTACCGGGCAAGGAGTCCAGGGCGAAGACTACGGGGATTCCTGTGCCGCGTCCACGCATCGCAAGCGCAGGCGTTGACGCGACGCGGATGCCGTAACGGCCGGCGGCTGCCGGCCGCATGAGCGTTGGGTATAATCCTGGATGGCGCAAACGACGAAGCAACCTGGGTTCATCTCGTTCGAGAAGCCGAGCGCGCGAGCCGCGATCGCAAGCCCTCACTCGAACGGTATCAAACGCACCAAGGTGCTTCGGTAGGAGACCTGCATGAACTTGCTCAAATCTGTGGTGGTGTGTTCGGTCCTCAGCCTTGCAGCGTTTGCGACGCCCGTCCGCGCGCAAACGGGATTCGTGAATATGGTCGATCACATCCACCTCGCCGCGCCCGATCAGGCCAAGGGCGCCGAGTGGTATCGCGCCCATTTTG
Source organism: Acidobacteriota bacterium (assembly GCA_003222535.1). Taxonomy (GTDB): domain Bacteria; phylum Acidobacteriota; class Vicinamibacteria; order Vicinamibacterales; family CAVVIG01; genus QHWJ01. Next base: position 34,451 of record QHWJ01000298.1, read on the forward strand.
GCGCGGAGCCGACTCCTGAAGGACCCGATCGCATGATGTTGGGAACGACGCGGCTGATCTTTCAAAAGACCGAGGTGCCGAAGCCCAGCGAGGAAAGCGTCCTCAACCTGATAGGCTTCTCAGTCGCCGATCTCGACGCGACCATCAAGAAGCTGCAGGCCGACGGCGTCAAGATGGTGATGCCACCCATGATCATGCAGGGCATGAAGATGGCCCAGGTCGTCGACCCTTGGGGCATGCTGATTGACGTGGTCCAGGATCCGCAAAGGCTCGGGCTGCATCACGTGTACCTGCGGTCGCCGAACCCGACGGCGTCGCTGGCGTGGTTCGCCGACATGTTCGGCGGCAAGGTCACGAAGTACAACGGGCAGGTCGAGGGCATCAATTACGGCGGCGTGTGGCTCCTCGCGAAGAAAGGTGACGCCACGCCGAGCGCAGGGCACGCGTTCGACCACATCGGGTTCCGGCCGATCAACGTCGACAACGCGGTGGTCGCGATGAAGGCGAAGAACGTGAAGGTGACGACCGAGCCCAGGGACCTCGTGCTGGCGAGCGGGACGTCCATGCGCCTCGCCTTCATCGAAGGCCCCGACGGGGTGAGGATCGAGTTGGTGCAGCGCCGGTAGTCGCGCCAGTCAATCGACTGGCTCTTGTTCAATCGCCGGCAGATATGGTCACTTTTGGCTCTCAAGGCAGCTACCGGCCGCATGCAGCCGCGATGGCCCAATCGCCCGTCGTCGACTGGCGCCAGTAACGCACGGCCGGAACCGGCGCGCCGCCCGTCGACTCAATCTGGACGAAGCTGTAGCAGGGCGCGAGATCTTCGGGTTGGAGTGACGCCAGCAATTCTTTTTCCGGCACGCCCCGGTCGCTCGCGAGCCGGTCCAACTGAACCGGCGTGATCGTGCGCTGCCATGCGCCGTCGTTGATCACAATCGGCGCGAGTGCTCCGCGGACAGGCGAGAAGCCCTCCATCGGAATCTTCAACAACCCGCCGCTGATCATGTTGGCGGCGGTCTGCGAGCGGTCCGGCAACTGCGTATGCCCGTGCACGAAGACCGACGGCCGCGCGCGACCGGACAGCCGCGTGGCGACCGTCTCGAGGTGGCGCGCGAAGGCGACGTCGCGCGATCGCCAGAAATAATCGAAGACCGCGCCGCGCGACTCTGTCGTGCGCGGGCACTCGGCGACCACCGGTCCGCGCGGCTGGAACTGTGTGACGGCAGGCTCGAAACGGCGCCGCGCCCGGCGCATGGCCGCACGATAATCGCACACCGCGACGATCTCATCGTCGCCCAACTCCTCCATCGATTTTGCGAGCCGCCCGTCCGCCAGCGCTTTCGCCGCCAGAGGCTTGAGACGATCGTCATCGGGCAGGCTCGACACCAGGAAGGACGGCCCTTGCGCGCGAACCTGTGCCACGTCCCACGTCGGCGGCTGGACCTCGCCGTCGTCGAGCTCCATGCGGAACTGCTGCCACGACATCGTGAACAGCAGATAGCGCACCAGCGGCGCCGCGAGATCGCCGATATCGGCCGGGTCGGCGGCGAGCGCGTATTTGACGCCGATTCCCGAGGCGACGACGTTGTCGATCACTGGATAGCGGGGCTCGTATCGGTTGTACAGCTCCTGGATTACCGCTTCGCCCCAGGGACGCGCCAGCTGCTCACGGCCGCCGCGCCGCACGAAGGGCGACGGCCAGCTCTCGAACCGGTGCGCGCTCAGGCCGATCTGATGGCCGTGCTCGGCGTACACCTGATCGTCGGCCGAGGACCAGTAGCCCGACGCCGTCACTTCCACACGGCCTGCGGGCGCGGCGAGCGCGTGCTCGACCTGCCGGCTGACGCCGGGGAACAGCAGCGCCGCGTCGTGGTCGCCCGGCACGAACACCACGCGATTCGACCCTCGGCGGGCAAACTGTCCCAGTGCCTTGACGTCGGCCTCATGCGCTCGCAGCACGCGCTCGAGTCGCGCGAGTGCCTCGACTTCGGTGCAGCCAAGGCCCGCGGCGGCACCCGCGCAGTTGCCGTCGGTCGACTGCAGCAGCTCGAACGTGTCGCCGTTCAGAATCAGGTCGACGGCGCTTGCGCTTTGACGGTCGACCGCGGCAAGGAAGGCCGCGAATTCAGGCGACCACCGGAAGTCCTCGTACGGATGCCACTTGCCTGACTGGTCGCGACCAGGGCCCATGTGAAGGTCGCTCAACACGACAATCGTGCGCGCGCCGACACTCTGTGGTACGTCGAATCCGGCTTTAGAGCTTGTGAAGAAATACGACGTTGAACGCAGAGCTCGCAGAACTCGCGGAAAAACCTCGAGCATTTTCTCTGCGGGTTCCGCGGTCTCTGCGTTGTACGTGGTTCCTTCACACGCCCTTTCAGCCGAACCGGCCAGTACGTCGTGCCTGGCTTCAGCCGGACCCATGGCGCCGACAGTAATCCCGGCCAGCAACAACGCCTGAACGACCCGCGCACTCACGTCACGACCCGCCGGCAAGCGAGAAGCGGGCGATCTCTTCGTCGTTCCTGATGACAATGTGGCGGTTGGCGTACGCGGGATGGGACCAGAGCACGTTGGGCAACTGACGACGGCGGACGTACGGGTGAGTCGGCTCGACGAGCTTCGTGCGTCCGATCTCGTTGAACCCCTTGGGCGAGAGCGTCGCCATCACGAGCTCACCGCGGTCGTTGTTGATGAAGAACCGCTCGCCATTGCGGACAAAGAACGCCGTTCCGTACATGGCGTGCTCCTTGAGCAGCGCATCCGTTTTCCACATCAGCCTGCCGGTCGCGGCGTCGAGGCAGCGAAGCTGCCCGTCGTTGTCGATGCCGTACACGTAGCCGTCGGAAATCACGGGTGTGCTGATCACGGAGTTGAGCGTGTTCGGCGTGTCGCGGGTCATCCCCCGATCCTGCTCGCCCGGCCCGGACCAGAGCAGCGAGGCGGCGGGCTTGACAGCGTCGAGCCTCAGCATCCGCGCGCCTCCGTATTGGGACGTGAAGAACAGATACGGACCGCTGCGCACGGGCGTCGCGACGACGATGCCCATCTGGGAGCGATGCTCGATCTCCCAGTACACCTTGCCGGTCGACGGATCGAGTGAGCTGAACCCGGCCGGATGGAAGATGATGAGCTGCCGGACGCCGCCGACCTCAAAGATGATCGGCTGGTTGTAACCGGGCTCCGTGTCGGATGAGAGCGCGCGCCAGATTTCTTCGCCCGTGCGCTTGTCGAGCGCCATCACCTTGGCGTCGGGCTCGCCGCCGACCAGGCAGATCAGCCGATCGCCGTCAACGAGCGGCGCGCCGGTGATGCCCCACGACGGAATCGACGTGTTGAAATCCGTGACGTAGTCCTTCTGCCACAGCACACGGCCCGTGCTCACGTCGAGCGCAAGCAGATTGCCCATCGCGCCCAGCACGTACACGCGATCGCCGTCGACGGTCGGCGTCGCTCGCGGTCCGATCGCGTAGACCAGTTGCAGGCCGCTGTAGTTGGTCTGCCATTCCCGCGTCCACAGCACCTGTCCGGTGCGCTCGTCGAGCGCCATGGCGCGCTCGATGGCCTGGTTCGCCTTGACGCGCCGCGAGTCGGTGACGAACACGCGACCGCCGGCGACGGCAGGTCCGGCGTAGCCGGCGTTGACCGGCGTCCGCCACGTCGCGGTCAGGCCGCGTTCAGGAAAGTTTTCGAGGATCCCGGTCTCGTTCCAGACGCCGAGACGGCCTTTCCCGCGCCACTCCGGCCAATCGTCTCCACGCAGCGTGACACCGGCTGCCGCGACGGTGATCAACAACGAGAGCGAAATCGTTCCTATCGAGGAACCGCGCTCAGACGCTCCCATGTGATGTGCCCCGCACTTCCTGATCGTTGGTCTTGGCCGACGGCAGCTTCAATAAGAGACGGCGACCGGAGAACTCATATCAGACCTAAGTGGCCCGCCGCGCAATTACGGCTGCATTCGGCCGCCGATGCATCCCGCGCCTGCACCCCAACGCGGCTGCCGCGTTGGGGACCCCGCCCCGCGGCGTTGCTCGTCGGTCGAATACTCCCGGTATTGTCCCTCCTCGCGCCTTGCGGGGCGGGCGGGGTCCCCAGCGCGGCAGCCGCGCTGGGGGCCCCGGGCGCCTCGGCGCCCTCGGTGCGTCGCCGTAATGACGCGACGGACCACTCAGCGCGGATTATCGCCGTGGGGCAGAAGGTGTCAAGGACGAAACGCGCGCGTGGCTCTGTTCAGGACGAGCTGAGCCGGCTGTTTGATCGGACCGTGGATCTCTGCACCGCAGCGTCGCTGAGCCGCTAAACCGAAGTTCCTCGGGCTTCGAGACAGTATCCCGCTGATACGGTTGAAGAAGCGCCAATACTCACCTTCCGTGTACTGGCAACAATCCAAGCAGCTCGTACGCCCGTCGCTGGATGGGCGTCGGTGCCGGAACCTGTGTGAACGTCAGCTTCGAATCGTCAGACTTCAACCGGTACGTGTTCCGCGCGCGACTCGCCAACTCCGCGATCAGACTCTCAAAGCTGTGCACCGGGAGCCCATCCTGCGTCGTGTGCGTCGCCTTCTTCGCCTTCGCGGACGCGGTGGGTTGTGCCGGCAGGACGGGATCGCGACGCGGCCGGGCCGCGGGCAGGTCGTGGTCTTCGAACAGCATCGGGGCCAAGGCGCGACGCATGTGCCACTCGACATAGTAGGCGAGCACACAGAGGAAGATATGCGCGGGGACACGCGCCTCGGTCCGGTGGCGAATCGGCCGCACCAGCACATCGATCCCTTTCAGGCACCGGAACGCGCGTTCCACCTGCGACAGGCTCTTGTAGGTCCGCACGGTGTCGGCCGCCGAGAACCGCTCGGCCGGCTCGCTGGTTCGAATGACATAGATACCATCCAACTTCGCTTCAGCTGCGATCGCCTCTTCGCGCCGCATCCACTGAAAGGTGCCCTCACCGATCGTCAGCTGATAGTGCTTGCCAACTTTGTGGCGCTCCAGAATCTTGCCCGCCTTCAGGCCGATCGCCGAGGCGGCCAACGGTTTCTTCGTGCGGCGCGCGACGTCCCGTGCGAGTTTCGTCAGGCCCTGCTCGGTCGCCTCCAGCAACGCCTGGCGCTTGCGGCTCCGCTCCTGGGCCAGCACCGGGTTGTAGCAGGCCATCAAACGTTCCCCAGGGAAGTCCGGGGAACTGATCTCCGCCAGATGCTGGTGGTCAAACAGCGAGAGTTGCAGCGCGCCCTGCGTCACGAGCTTGCGGATGGCGACACTCGTCAGCGCGGTGATCCACCCGAGCCCCGGCGCCGCCTTGAGCGTGTCAATCTGCGGCTGCGTGAGCATCCCGCGATCACCGACCAGCGAGTGGGCGCCCGTCGCCATCGGTCAGGACGCCGTAGACAATGATCGGTCGGCCGGTGTGGCCGTCCCGATCATGGCCAAAGCGCGCCAGGGGACAGGTGCGCCCCTCGTAGTAACTGCTCGAGACGTCGTAGAGCACCACCGCCCCCTCGCGCAGATGCCGCGCCGCCAGCTTCTGTTCGATGCGGTCCTGCCGCGCCGCCAGCCAATCCATGGCCGCATACAAATCGTCTTCGTCGGCGTCCGCTACGGCCAGTTCCTCGGCGAGCGTGGTGGTATGCCACAGCCGCGTTGTCGCCAGTTTCGAACACGGATGCAGTAACCGCTCGGCAATCATGGCGACGACGAGATCGCGCTCGCGACTGCGCTTCGTCGCGATCACGGTCTCCAACCCGATTTTCCGGATCGTCCCTAAGACGGCTTCGACGTGCCCGTGCGGCAGCGTGCGCTCGGTGTCGAACAAGGCCGCCGGTGAGACCAGCATCTCGTCGCGCAACAGACGCCGAAACAGGTCGATCTTGTGCGGCGGCCACTCGGACAGATTGGCGAGGGTGCGCTTGCGGGTTTTCTTGCCGTCGCGCCAGCCTTCGCGGAGGAGAATCGCGGGCGGGGAGCTGCGGTTGGGCACCGACTCGATATACATGGGAGCCATTATACATAGTACAGCTCGTCATGTCAACATTTACATGGGAACACATTGTCGATCGTCACATCGCCGA
>QHWJ01000299.1 GCA_003222535.1 Acidobacteriota bacterium
TCACGCGCGCGCGCCGCTAACGTGTGAGTGGCGTTGGCTGCCGTTGTCGTGTTCCACGCCACGCTGTACGGCGCGGTCGTGTCTTCCGCACCGAGCAGGTTGCCGTCGAGGAGGAACTGCACGCCGCCGACGCCGACGTTATCCGCCGCGGTCGCCGTGACGTCGACCGTTCCGGACACCGTTGCGCCGGCCGCGGGCGACGCGATGGATACCGTCGGCGGCGTCACGTCGTTCGAACCGCGCGAGACGACCAGCGCCACGGGGGCGCCAGGCAGCTCAACGCTGCCAGCGGCCGGCGTCGAGCTGATCACGCGGCCCGCCGGCATCGTGTCGCTGAACGCCGTCGTCACCGCCCCCACCGTCAAGCCGGCGCCTGTAATCGCGGTGGTCGCCGCCGCCTGCGTCATGCCGACGACGTTCGGCACGACGCGGACGTCGGCGCCCGGCGCGACGATGGTGCCGTCGGAGAACTGCAACAGCTCGATGTTCCGCAGCGTGTCGGTGCCGTCGTTGCCGGTGCCGAAACCGGCGCCGGCGGTGTGGACCACCGTGACCGTGCCGTTCCCATTCAAGGTGACCGCGTAGTCGGCTCGCGGACCCGTGAACACGGCCGTGTCGACCGCCGGTGCGCCGCGCACGATCGAGCGGATGATCGAGATGTTCCCCGGATTGAGCCGCTGCGGATCCGCGAACACGTCGTCGACGAGATCGACCGGGCTGTCCACGAGCTTCACGGTGCCATCGTTCATGACCGCTCGGAGCTGCACGTTCAGCCACGAGTCGCCGTCGATCAGGTCGTCGCCGCCCTTCCCTTCGATCAGGTCGCGGCCGCCGCCGCCCAGCAGAATGTTGCCGGCGTTGAACGGGAAGGTCTTGCCGAAGCCGTTGATGATCAGGTCGGTCAGCCCGGCGATTTTCGCCGCACCCGATCCGCCCCTGAAATTGCTTTGCCCAAACGCGGCCGCAGGCCCTACTGCGGGCTCAGCCACCGGTGGGGTTCCTGCGGTCAGTTCCGTGCCCGGCAGATTGAACAACTCGATCGGCGCCGCCGGGTCATTGGTCCGCGAATCCCCCCGAATGTGGTCGTCCAGGTCCCACCCCGACGCGCCGTCCACCATGCGGTACTTGTTCCGGAGATCATTGAAGTTGATCGGCGTGGCCGGGAGAGCCAGCAGGTCGAGCTCGATATCGGCGGGGACCGGCCAGCCTCGCTGGGTGATCCAGTCGAACCCGAAATCGCCGAAGTACTTGTTGGTTCCTTCATTCATCAGGAAGATGTCGTCCCCCCCCTCGCCGAAGTGGTTATCCTGCCCGGGACCGCCATCGAGGACATCGTCGCCCCCGATTTTGCTGAGCCCGGCGAGTAAATCGAAGACGTTCCCGTCATCGCCAAATATGCCGCCGTCGTGTCCGTCGCCGGCGTAGATCCAGTCGTCGCCGGGGCCACCGAAGATGGCCTCGGCCCTCTGCGCCCCATCCACGACGACGTCGTCCCCCGGGCCACCGAAGTGCTCAACCCCGTCGTCCCCGCCGAGCAGGAAGTCGTTCCCGTCGCCGCCCAGAAGAATGTCTCCGCCAAACCCGGGCCCGGAGGCCAGGGCGTCGTGGCCGCTGCCCCCCTTGAGGACGTCGTCGCCGGGGCCTCCGAAGAGGACGTCATCGCCGTCGCCACCGAGCAGCGTGTCGTTGCCTTCGCCACCTTCGATCCGATCGTTGCCCGCGCCGCCGTAGAAGGTGTCGTCACCGACATCCCCCCGCATCCTGTCGTTACCGCTCGTCCCATTGAACATGATGTTGAAGCCGCGGTGCTGGGGGTCGGAGAAGAACTTCGTCCCATCGGCAAGCGTCAAGAGCTGGGTCCCACTCCCGAGATCGACGGGCGCCGTCCCGGTGAAAGACGCCACATCGAGGTTGAAATCCGCCGTCTCGAAGACGTTGTCCATGGTGCCACCCACGTCGGAGTTGCGCCTCGCCAGCTCGGCGAGCGAGTTGCTCTCGAGCTGGTCCCTCAGGTTGAGGCCGTCCAGACGTTGGAGGTAGTAGAAACGGTCGCCGTTCTGCAGGTCTTCCAACTGCTTCTCGAAGACGAAATTGAAGGTCGAACCGAGCAGGCCGCCGAAGACGGCCTGCCGCTCGGCGAGACCGCCGATCCAGAAGTCGACGGTGTCGAGACCGCTGGTGGCCGCGGGGGCGAACATGAAGGGGCCGTTCGCCGCAACCAGCTGCCGCGCCGCGTCGCGCTTGGCCGCGAGGGTCGTCGCGCCCGTGATGCTCGGGTCGGTGCCGTACGCCGCGACAAAGTTGACCAGCGATTCCGCGTGCTTCAAGTTGAGCCCGAACTCGAACCAGTTCGGGTACGGCGCCACCGAGGAGTCGTTGGTCGCGTTGAAGAACTGCCGGCGCGCCGAGTTCAGCGACGGGATGCCCTCGCTGCGGCCACGCGCGAGGTTGATCGCCGCCAGGTCGAGCGGCAGACCGACGAGCGAGTTCCGCACGGCGTCCACGACGAACTCATCCAGTTCGTTGCCGACCTGTCGCGAGAGGCCGCGCACGAGGCTGCCGACCGCCTGGGGGGCGGACTGGACGCCGGTGCCTGTTTCGTTGAACGCGACCGGGTTGAGGAACGCGTCCCTCAACCGGATGTCGTTCGCCGTCCCGTCGGCATTGATCCGAGCGATCACCTCGGGCAGCATCGAGTGACCGAGGCGATAGACCGTGTGGGCGAACTCGGCCTTGATCGCCGGGTTGATATCGGTGATGCCGCCCAGGAACGGATTGATCCGGGGCTGCATCTTGCGCGCGAACTCCTCGAACACGAGGTGCTGGTATTCCATTTCGGTGACGAACCGCGCCGCCTGGAACAGCCGCTCACCGTAGCCCCAACCCGAGCCGGCGTGCACACTGTGCCACGCCGCGACTTCGGCCGGTGTCAGGAAGCCCGGCGTGTTGATGAGCCGATCGATGTCATTGCGGAGCCGGTTGTGCTCGGCGTGGAAGATGGTGTGCATCGCGGACAGGGCGATGTTCTCGTTGCCGCGGCCATCGCCGGTGACCAGATGCCGGTCGAGCAGCTCGTCGTCATAGGTGCCGGGGTCCTGGGCGTCGACCCCGAAGACGCCGATCGTGGTGTTCGAATCGGGGACCAGACCCGGGTGGGGGGCGGCGTTGTGCGCGATGTCAGTGAGGAACTCATGCCCGGTCCTGAACGCGTTGGCGGGGATGGAGACGCCAGCCCCGGCGTTCGCCGCCGGGTTGCCTTCGAGGAGCACGTTGCCTGGCAGCACGAGCTGCGGGAACCCGTTGGGCCCGGGCTTGAAATGGCCGTAGGGATCGGTCAACAGCAGCGGCGCGTCGAACACGTCCTGGTCGACGAGGTGGATGCCGAGCTTGGTCGCGGCCTGTGCCTTGACGTCGGCCCAGTCGCCGATGTTGCAAATCTGCTCGCCGGGGACGCCGTTGGTGCGGGGCGCGCAGAACCCGCCGTCGAGCATGTTACCGTCCGGAAACGGCCTCAGCTGCGCGGGCTGCCCGGCCGGGGCCACGTTCACCATCACGTACTGACGCAGGAAGACCTGATGGGACGGATGCGAGGTGTAGGTCTGGTTTTGATCCACCCACGGTGTCGTCTGGTTGATCCCGTCCTGGACGTCGTCGGCGGTCCCGAGGATGCCATCCGGGCCGGGCTGGTTGGTCGCCCGGGTCAGGACCATGAAGTTGGTCTGGCTGCCCGGGACGAACAGCGGGTCATCCGGCTTTAACGGCATGATGACAAAGCCGCTGCCGCCCTTGTTCACGAGGTCGAGGCCGTGGTCGAAGAACTGGCCGAAGAACGTGAACATCAGGTTGAAGGGCGCCGAGAGCCCGAAGTCCGGCGTGATGTTCGGGATGAAAAACGTTCCGGTATTTGGATCAGTTGTTTGCGGCCCCTGGCACACGAAGCCGCCCGAGCCGCAGGGGTTGGCGGCCGCCGCGGCGGCCGCCGGGTTGTTCGCCGTCTGGTCGACGATCAGGTTGCTGATGGTCCGCGGCTGGGAGTCGAAGACGTTTCCCGACTTCTGCGTGTAGGACGTCCCTTGCTCCGCAGGCCGGAAGTTTGGCGTGGTCAGGCGCGGGAAGACCAGGTCCGAGGCGCCAAACAGGTGCTGATCGGGCGTGGTGACGAGGTTGTTGAACGACCCGTCGACGGTCCGCAGGCCGAGCGGGAGCTGCGGATTCGGCGTGCCGAAGAGGTTGACCTGGTTTGGTCCAGGCCCGAGGAGCGTTCCACCGGCCGCATGGTCCTGGGCGATTTCGATCGCATGAAAGATGAACCGCAGGTCGCCGGCGTCGAGCACGAACCCCGCTCCGACCGGTGCGGCTTGCGCGTGCACCGTCGGCCGGAACGTGGGTCCGACGCCGGAGAGACACATCGCGAGAACCATGACCAGCGCCAATCGCTTCTGCGCACCCAGTTTTCTCAGAGAGAACATTCGATCCTCCTTGCAGGTTCGAATTGCAACTGATGGGTGTGCGTCACAGGACCCAGGGGTCGGTGATGTCCGGACGCTTCTTCCACCTTCCACCCTCTATGGCAAACAATCGCTGCTCCTCTCCTGATGGTTGGCTCTCGTCTTCTACGCTCGATAACACTCGTTACATGTGTGACCGCCGAACGCGCTGAGCAAATTCTGCGCCGATCTGACGCGCCTCGAGGCGTCGGATCGCTCCGCGCGCGTCCGAACAACCTCCATTCCGCAACGATCAACGCAGAAATCGAAGGACACGCAGAAAAAACGAGTGGCTCCGCGCGCTCCGCGCGTTCGGCGTTGTACGTCGTGCGCTACTCTCGACAAGCCGGAAAGAACTTCTTGACAATGACCAATTCCCAGACACACCGCATCGGTTTTTGACGTTGCAGCTTCAAACGCACACCGCATCGATTTTTGACGTTGCAGCTTCAAACGCAGGGAATTAGAGGTGATCAGAGATGAAATTCGACGGCTGCGGAATTGCTAAATTCCCATCACCAGTAACCGGCGCTGCTCCTTCCCAAACTGAAGTGTGCGATTGAGACGGCCTTGCGACATGCTCCCGTCATCGCACGCACGACTCTGAATCTGTCACTTCTGTTGGAAGTCGCGCCCCGCGGTCGGCCGATTGTTCTTCGCTTAATAGATATCGAGCCGCTTCCAGATGCCCGACTTCACCCAACCATAAGGAAATTCATGTACAAACCAAGGACGCCAGGCCTGAACACCGTGGACGTCAGACTGCTCACCCTGATCGCGTTGGCAAGCGTGTTGGCAAATTCGCCGTCCCGTCCGGGAACGCCGGGGCGGCGGGTCGGTGCCGACGACCGACGAACGACGACACGCCGACACTTGGGCCGCGCTGTGCGTGGCGCGGCACGCTGTCAGCGCGTGACTACGATGTTGTCGACGCCCATCGGATTGGCGCAGCAGATAGCGGCAGGATTCGAGAGACGTATGACGAGTGTGTCAATCACATCTGCTGCCTGCGGATTTACCACCGTCGCGAAGTTTCCAAAAGTGTTCGGCAGCGTAGCCGCCATTGTAAGCGTCGTCGTGGAATTTCGTAGACCAGTGATTGTGTACGGGATTGGGGTCGTGCTTGAGTAGAGGTCAACGGACTTGAAGTTGAACGTGGTTCCACCAGCCGTGACCTGAATCGCGCCGGTGACCATCGTTCCATTCAGTGCGTTGAATTGAATGAATGGAGCCGGATTGCCATAGGTCGTGACGGCAACCCACGCGCCTGATGTCGGCGACACCGTAAAACCAGACTCGGTATAACTGGTAACGGATGCGCCGTTCACGCTGAGACCGTTGAAGTTCGCGATGGTCGTGCCGGCTGGTGATGGAGCCGGGACCGGCTGCCGCGTCAGTTGAAACGACAGCGTCTGGTTCAACTGATTGTGTAGGGGATTGTCGTGGTGCTCGAGTCTCACGCTCGGAGCCGATTCCGGCGAGACGGTCGGTGGGGGGGACAGGTCTGACGGCAAGCACGGCATCGACCCGCTCCTCCGGCGGCAAGTCGCTGACCTCGAAGATGCGCTCGGCCGCGGCAACGATTTTCTGGATGGACACGTTGACCTTGCTCAGCCTCTTGGCAGGACCGTAAAGCTTGCTCAGGTAGCCCAGGTAAGCGACGAGGGCGCCCACCGAGAACGTGCCCGCCACGACCTTGGGGGCGGCGACGCTGACGACGATGACAGTCCCGAGGAGTACTCCGAGATCGACCGTCGCAGAGGAGACGGAGCGGAGCATGACGACGCCGACCCGGGCGCGCAACACCTGCAGGGACTGAGCGGCGAAGCGGCGCTCTTCGTAGTCCTCGCCCAGGAACCCCTTTACTACCCTCACCCCGGCCAGCGTTTCGCTGGCCATCGCGGCAAGATCGCCGATCATGGAACGGACGCGGCGGGCGAATCGTCTGACCCGTGGCTTGAAGAGGAAGAGCATGAAGGCCAGGGCCAGGATCGTGGGCGCGATGTAGAGCGTGAGCCTCGGCTCCACGCGGAAGAGGAAGTACAGCGTGCCCAGGAGCAGCACGGCGTCCGTGACGACATCGTCGACGAGCAAGGGCAGGAAGCCCTCGACCGAGTCGATGTCGCTCGTGACGCGGGCGGTGAGCTCGCCGGTGCGCCCGCGATCGAAAAAGCGCACCGGCAGGTGCTGCAGGTGATGGAACAGGTCGCAGCGGAGCCTGTGTACCAGACGCTGGTTCGCGAGCTCCTCGAAGTAGTCCTGGAAGAGCCCGACTCCTTTCTGGCCCACGAAGATCGCCACCAGCAGGAACACCACGCGCGGCAGCTCGTCCAGCCTGGCCTCCTTGATCACCGTGTCCAGAAGCAGAAACCCCATCACCCAGGGGACGGCCAGCTCCAGCAGGGAGCCGGTGAGGATGCAGACGAGGGCCGCCGCGAGCAGCGGCCAGACGCCGAGCGCGTAAGGGATCAGCTTGGCCAGGCTGCCCCGGGGTACGCGGAAAGACGGCCCTGGTCTCATGGCCTCATCTGGCTCACGCGCCGAATCTCCCGCTCGTGGAACGCCGTCACGGCGGCCCCGGGGCCGTCGGACCCAGCCTTTCCCAGGTGTCCGACGTAGCTCAAGACCAGGAACGACAGCCAGTAATGCGGCAGCCCGGCCGCGGCCTCGGGTACAACCGCGAGATATTGCGTGAGGAAGGCGTCGGTCATCTTGTCGGTCAAGGCCTCGTCCACGCCCGCGCGGAAGGCCGCGAGGCGCAGCACGCGCATGAACTCCGCCACGTCCTTGGCCGGGTCCGACGGGCGGCTGCGATCGAGATCGATAACCGTGACGGCTTGGGGGCTCAGGAACACATGATCGTGGTGGAAGCGGCCGTGGGTCTGCACGACCGGTCGTCCTTCCGGCAGAGCCGCGACCCGTTCCTTCAGCATGTGCATGAGGTCCAGGAGGAGGACGCGCTCCGAGGGCCGCGCGGCCGCCGCTTTCACGAGCCGGGTCGCCAGCCGGAACGTCTTGAGCGAGTCCCACTCGGGCTCGGGATCGCCCACGCGCAGCGACGAGCGGTGGAAAGCGGCCAGCCAGCGGGCCGCATCGAGGACGCCGGCCCTCCATTCGCCGGAGCCGCCGAGCAGCGCGCCGAGCGGCGCGCCTGCACTTTCCCCCATCAGAAAAAGGTTCTGCTCCGGGAGAAACGCCAGCGGTTCCGGCACCCGGAATTTCGAGCCCTCCCCGAAACCGCTCTCCCAGAACGCCCTCTGCACCTGATAGCTGTGCGCGCCGAGGGAATCGCTGTAGCGCTTGGCAAAGACGACCGTGGCGGCGTCGAGCTCGTAGCGGATCGTCACACGCCCGGTGCCGTTGTTCTGGACGATGGTGGCCTTGCATTCCCGACCTGGCACACCACCCTGGAGCACCGGCAGACGAGGGGTCAAGTACTGGATGACGATAGGGGCGACGCTGTCGACGGGTGACAGTCGCCAGTCGGCGCGAGCGGGCACTTCGATTTGAGCCGCCGGATCGCCATGAAAGCACCGCTCGAACCGACCGAGGTGAAGTGTCTCGGCCTGGCGGCGGACCGGGTCGCCGTCCTCGTGGTCCTTGGCGCACTTCGCAAAGGCGTTCAGCGCGAAGAGCGCCCTGTAGTACGGGAGGTTCTCGAGCGGGCACGGCGCGTGCTCCCCGTAGGCGTCCATGAACTCGCGGGCGAGCCGCTCGGCATCCTCCGGCCGGCCGGCTTCCTTCGCACGCAGGCTGACGGCGCGGGACAGGAACATCGCGACGTCCTTGGCCGGGTCGGAGAGGCTGAGTCGGTCGAGGTCGATCACGACGACGTCGGATCCGTCTACGAACACGTTGGCCGGCGTGTACTGCCCGTGGGTCGGAACGAGAACAAGACGTCCGACGGGAGCCAGGGTGCGTATCCTCTTCAGATGTTCGAGGAGCGCGCTCGAGTCCGCCGGGTGGCCGGCTGCAGCTTTTCCGAGGTGGTCAGCCAGCTCGAAAATCTTGATCCGGTTGCAGGCCGGCTCGGGCGGGAGGCCTGCCAACCTGGCAGCGTGCAGCCGGGCCAGCCAGCCAGCGGCGACGCGCAGGCCCGGCAGCAGCTTGTCAGTCGGCTCCTGGAGCAGCAGCGCTGCGAGCGGCCTCCCACGGGCAGCCCGCATCAACAACAGGTTCTCCTCGGCGCAAAAGCCGAGAGGCTCCGGCACCCGCTGGGCGCTCCCCGCGCCGAAGCCGTTTTGCCACAGCCGCCGGAGCAGGGAGTAGCTCGTCGGCCCGAAGCCGTCGATGTAAACCTTGCCGTACACCACAATGCCGTCGTCGAAGGCATATCGCAGGGTCATGCGGGGTGTGCCCTCGTTCCAGACGATCTCCACCTTGCAACCGGTCTCCACCGCCTGGTCCCCCAAGAGGGGACGGACGTGCCGCGCCACGAAGTCCGGGCGGGTGAGCCCGGGCACTCGTTCTTGTAACCGCTTGCGCATCTCCTCGCAAATCTCGGCCCTGCTCTGCATCTCCGCCTCGCTACGTCACGCGGCTTCCAAGTGCCATCTCGAACTCCGAGAGGTAGAAGTCCACGAGTCGGGAATAATCGGGATGATCGGGAGGCGTCCCCTTCATGAAGCGCCAGAGAGACACCAGGTTGTGATAGCCCCAGTAGAAGGGCAGGTTGAAGAGGTTCTGTGGCAGCTCCGCCCCGTAATTCTCGAGAAGCGCCCGGGTCGCCTGCTCCGCACGGCTTTTTCCTCCGCTCGCCTTGTATCGCTTGGCTCGCATGCGGTGGATGTACTCGCCCACGTCGCGCGCCGGGTCCCCGGGTCGGCATCGGTCGAGGTCGATGACCGTGACCGCGTCCTCAGCCATGAAGACATGGATGTGCCGGAACTGTCCGTGGGCCTGCACCAACTGCAGGCGGAGCTTCCGCGCGGCCTCCTCCAGACGGTCGGCCTGCTCGAGCAGCGT
>QHWJ01000300.1 GCA_003222535.1 Acidobacteriota bacterium
ATCTGGTGCACATCAATCGGCGCACGCTGCAGACCGAGCTGGCGCTGGCCAGGAGCTGCGTGAAGTCGCCCGACGGCCGCCACTTCACGATCGCGTTGCGCGAGGGGCTGCGCTTCTCCGACGGCGCGCCGCTGACGGCCGACGATGTCGTGTTCACGTTTGGCGTGCATCTCGACCCGCGCGTGAACTCGCCGCAGCGTGATCTGCTGCTCATCGACGGCCGGCCGATCACCGTGACCAGGCTCTCCGCGCTCGGCGTCCGCGTCGATCTGCCCGCGCCATACGGGCCGGGCGACCGCCTCTTCGATTCCTTCTGGATCCTGCCGAAGCACAAGCTCGAACGCGCCTACGCCGAAGGCCGCTTCGCGCAGACATGGGCGCTCGGATCGGCGCCGGCGGATCTGGCGACGCCCGGACCGTTCCGGCTGAAGCAGTACGTTCCCGGCCAGCGCCTGGTCTTCGAGCGCAATCCGTTCTACTGGAAGCGGGACGAGGCGGGCCGGCCGCTTCCGTACCTCGAGAGCCTGCAGATCACCTTCCTCGCCGACCAGAACGCGCAGCTGCTGCGGCTCCTCGCGGGCGACGTCTCGGCGGCCTCGCGTCTGCGCCCCGAGGATCTGACGCGCCTGGAGCAGGCGCCGGCCCTCAGCGTGCGCGACGCCGGCGCGAGCCTCGAGTACAACTTCCTCTTCTTCAACTGGACCGCGCCCGCGCCGCTCGGCGAGTGGGTGCACTCGCTGAAGTTCCGCCAGGCGGTGGCGCATGCGATCGATCGACGCGCGATCGTTCAACTCGTGTATCAGGGTCGCGGCGCGCCGCTCTCCTCGCAGGTCACTCCCGGCAACACGTTGTGGCAGACCGATACGCTCACGCAGTACGCGTACGATCCCCCGCGGGCCCGGCAACTGTTGCAGGAAGCGGGCTTTCGCACCGGCGCCGCCGGCTCGCTCGTGGATCGGAACGGAAAGCCGGTGGAGTTTTCGCTGATGGTGTCGGCGGGCAACCAGCCCCGGCGCAAGATGGCGACGCTCATTCAGGAAGATCTGGCGCGCGTCGGCATCCGTCTCCGCCTGCAGGCCACCGAGTTCGGCGTGATGATGGATGCGGTCCTGAAGACGCGCAAGTTCGAGGCCGCGCTGTGGAGCCTCGTGAGCGGCGATGCCGATCCCAACGCGGAGATGAACGTCTGGACGAGCGGCGGCAGCCTTCACGTCTGGAACCTGAAATCCGGCGGCGGCGCCGCGCAGCGGCTGGAGCCCTGGGAAGCCGAGATCGATCGGCTCATGACGGCGCAGATGACGTTTCTGGCCAGCCCCCACGTGCTCGCGGCCGCGAACAGAAACCTCGTCAACTTCGAGCCGGCGGCCATGGACCCGGTGCTGTTGTGGAACGCCGAGCGGTGGTTCTGGCAGAGGCCGCAATCGTGAGCGCGACCGACTGCGACGCCGCGATCGCCCTGGACCACCCGCTCGCGCTGGCGCCGGGGGCGACGGCGGTCCGCTCCGAGGAGTGGACCGACATGCGTCTCGTCCGGGAGTGTCTCGAGAGCAACGAGGCCGCGTGGTCGGCGCTGATCGACAAATACAAGCGGCTGATCTACTCGATCCCGGTGAAGTACGGCCTCTCGCCGGACGAGGCGAGCGACATCTTTCAGGAGACCTGCGTCGAGCTGCTGGCGGCGCTTCCCCGCCTGCGCGAGCCGCGCGCGCTGCCCAAGTGGCTGATGCAGGTGACCGCGCACAAATGCGCGCACCTCAAGGAGCGCGAGCGCCGCCTGCCGCAGGCGTACAGCGCGGATCCGGATGATGACGCGCTCGGCCGGCTCGCGGATGGCGGCCGCCCGATGGACCAGCTCCTGCTGGGGGTCGAGCGCGAGCAGGCGCTGCGCGATGCGGTGGCCGCCCTGTCGCCGCGTTGCCGCAAGCTGATTCAGATGCTCTTCTTCGAGTCGCCGGCGCGGCCGTACAAGGAAATCGCCGAGCGGCTGGAGATGTCGTGCGGATCGATCGGCTTCATCCGGGGACGGTGTCTCCAGAAGCTTCGCGCCCAGCTGCGGAAGAATGGCTTCCGGTAGACTGGCCTTCCGTGACCGCGGGTTCCGAACAGCCGGCGCTCAGCCGAGAGCAGATCGCGACGCTCGCCAGACTTCCTGACCTGGCGAGCCGCGAGCAGTTCCTCGCCGCCCACCCGCTCGTCACCCACGCCGCCATCGTCGAACAGCTCGCCGACGTCGTGCGCGAGCACGTGCGCGTCGACGTGCACGAGGCGGCGGCACTGGCCGACCTGGCGGTGCTCATCGCTCGAGGTGTCGGTACCGACGAGGCGCTGGCGCGCGCGCTCCGCGCCCGGGCGAACGCTCACTGGTTCTGCAACGAGCTGAAGCTCGCCGTGGAGGTCTTCGAGCAGGCGGCGCGGTTGTTCGAGGGAATCGGCAACCACGCGGAGCTCGGGCGGACGCTCAGCTCGTCGATCCAGTCGCTGATTCTGCTTGGCGAGTACACCCGGGCGCTCGCCGCGGCCGACCGGGCGCGCGCCATTTTCACGGCGGTCGGCGACGATCGCCGCCTGGCCCGTCTCGACCTCAACGTCGCGAACGTGTTCCATCGCCAGGATCGGCTGGCCGAAGCGCTCGCGAGCTACGAGCGGGCGTACGAGCGGCTGCTCCCCTACCAGGATGTCGAGGGGATCGGCGTCGCGCTGCACAACATGGCCGTGTGCCTCATCGTGCTGAACGACTTCGAGCGCGCGCTGTCGACCTACGAGCGCGCGCGCGAGCACTGCGCGCGGGCCGGGATGCCGGTGCTCGTCGCTCAGGCCGACTACAACATCGCGTATCTGTATTATTTTCGCGGCGACTACAGCCGCGCGCTGGACATGCTCCGCGCGGCGCGCGTCGCGTGTCAGAACGTCGGAGATCCGTATCACGCCGCGCTCTGCAATCTGGATCAGTCGGACATCTACCTGGAGCTGAACCTCAGCGTCGAAGCCACGGAGATGGCGTCGGCGGCGCGGCAGCAATTCGAAGCCCTCGGCATCGGGTACGAGGCCGCGCGATCGGTCGCCAACATGGCGATCGCGCTCGGCCAGCAGGGCGAGGTCTTTCGGGCGCTGGAGCTCTTCGGGGAGGCGCGCGCGCGGTTCGAGCGCGAGCAGAACTCCGTGTGGCCGTCGGTCATCGACCTCTATCAGGCGCTCGTCCTCAGCAATGCCGGGCGCCATTTCGAAGCGCGCCGCCTGTGTGCCGCGGCGCTGACCTTCTTCCGCGCCTCGAGCCTTCATCGCAAAGCCATCCTCTGCGAGCTGCTGCTGGCGCGCATCGAGCTCCACACCGACGCGCTCCCGCAGGCGCTCGCGCACTGTACCGAGGCGCTGGCGCACGCCGAAGCGATGGACGCGCCGGTGCTCGACTACCAGGCGCGGTTTCTCAAAGGACAGATCGAGGAGGCTGCCGGCGACGGCGCGAGCGCGTACGAGTCGTATCAGGCCGCCCGCGCCCGGCTGGAGGCGCTACGCAGCGTGCTGTGGGGCGAGGATCTGAAGATCGCGTTCATGTCGGCCAAGCTCGTCGTCTACGAGCGCCTGGTGGATTTGTGCCTCGATCGACCCGAGGACGACCGCCAGGCGTCCGAGATCTTCGAGTACATCGAGCAGGCGAAGTCGCGCAGCCTCCGCGACCTCTTCTTCGAGCGCGTCCGCCCGATGAGGCCCGCCGACGACAGCCAGAGCGAACTGGTCCGGCAGATTCGCACGCTGCGCGAGGAGCTCAACTGGTACTACCACCGCGTCGAGCTGGAACAACTCGGGCGCGACGACCGATCGCCGGAGCGCCTCGCGGACCTCCAGGCGCAGGTGCGCAACCGCGAGCAGACCTTCATCCGCGTGCTGCGCGAGATGCCGGTGGCCGACCGCGAATCGGTCGGCCTGCACGACACGGAGGCGATCACGCCCGACGAGGTGCGGGCAACGCTCGGGCCCGACGCCGCGCTCATCGAGTACTTTGCCGTCGGCGAGTGCATTCTTGCCGCGGTCGTGACCGCCGGTGATCTGACGATCGTGCCGCTGACCACCGCCTCGCGCGTCCGGCAAGTACTGCGGATGCTGCAGTTTCAGCTCGCGAAGTTCCAGTTCGGCCCCGAATACCTTGCGAAGGCGGGCGACGGGCTGCTCGAAGCCACCGAGGACCACCTGCAGGAGCTGCACGAGGAGCTGCTGGCCCCGCTCGACGTCGGCTCCCATCGCCGCCTCGTGATCGTGCCGCATGATCTGCTGCACTACGTGCCGTTTCACGCGCTGTTCGACGGACGGTCGTATGTCGCCGAAACGGCGGCCGTGTCCTACGCGCCGAGCGCCAGCGTCTACGCACTGTGCTGCCGCCGCCCGGCTCCCGTGTCCGGCACGTCGCTCGTGCTGGGCGTCCCCGATGCGCGCGCACCCTTCATCCTGGACGAGGTCCAGGCCGTCGCCAGGCGGCTCCCGAACGTCGATCTCCGCATCGGCGAAGATGCCACCGTCGCCGCGCTTCGGGAGGTGGGGGCCGGCAGCCGCATCCTGCACATCGCCACACATGGCTTCTTCCGCGAAGACAACCCGATCTTCTCCGGCGTCCGGATGGGCGACTCATATCTGACGCTGCACGATCTCTACGATCTGCGGCTGCCGGCGGACCTCGTCACGCTGAGCGGCTGCGGCACCGGACTGCAGGCGATCGCCGGGGGCGACGAGCTCCGCGGGCTCGTGCGCGGATTACTGGCTGCCGGCGCGCGATCGATTCTGGTCACGCTCTGGAACGTTCACGACGTGAGCACCGCCAAGTTCATGACGTTCTTGTACCGGCACCTCGAAGCCGGAATGGACAAGGCCACGGCGGTGCAACAGGCGATGGCCGAGCTCCGGGAGCAGTGTCCCCATCCCTACTACTGGGCGCCATTCATCCTGGTCGGGGCCGGCGGCCCGATCGGCTGAACTTTTTTTTCGCTCCCCTATATTTTTCTGCCTCCTCCGGCCCCTTACATCGCAGAGCTGGACACGTGACCAATTCAAACCATTTCACGGACGAAGACTGGGCCGATTTCACGCGCAACGTGGCGGATTCCGACCGCCGGGCCGCGATGCAGCGCCATCTCGAAGAGGGTTGTCAGCAATGCGCAGAGCTGCACGACGGCCTGGAAGCCGTTCAGGCGGCCGCCGCGGCGGACGCCCGCTACGAGCCGCCGCCCGGGACCGTGCGGCAGGCCAAGGCCCTGTGCAAGTTCCAGGAGCCGGTCAGCCCTTTCGCCTGGGCGCTGGAGACGGTGAAGCTGCTCTTCGATAGCCAGCTCGCGCCGCTTGCAGCCGGTGTCCGAAGCTTACAGGAAGGGCAGCGAAACCTCCTCTTCGGGATCGGCGACACGGTGATCGATCTGCAGATCGCGCCGGGCCGCAAGCCGCAGCACTGGGAAATCATCGGACAGATCACGGCGCCCTCGCGCCTCGCCGGGAGCAACGCCCGCCAGCCGGTCACTCTCCGGGGCAGAGGGCTGAGCGTCGCCGGCGCCACGACCAACAAACGCGGCGAGTTCCTGCTTGAATTCGCCGGTCCCGCTGAAGAGCTGACTCTCACGCTTGGTGTCGATCGCGATACCACGGTCATCACACTCGGAACGCTGACAAGGACGCATTCATGAAACGACGGTTTGGTCTCTTTCTGCTCTCATTCGCCCTTTTGACGACGATTTCAGTGCCGCCGGCGGAGGCTGCCGGGACGCGCCTGATCGTTCGCGTCGACGGCGGCCTCCCGCTCATCCAGACGGTCTGCAAGCTGCTCGGCTGCACGGTCAACTACGGCCTTGGTGATCCCGCCGGCCAGGTCTTCCTCATCACGACCGGCAGTCTCCTGCCGAATACGTTTCTGTCGACGCTGCGTCTGCAGCTGGGCGTCATCGACGCCGAGCTCGACCTGAAGGGAAAGATCCAGGCGGCCACGGGAACGTCCGTCCCCAGCGCGTTGTACGATCAGACCCCGGTCACGTATTTCGGCGCAACGGTACGGCGAGGGTACGTCAACCAGCCCGCCAGCCAGATCATCGGCATCGCCGCGACCCAGAGCAAGTTCAACGTCGACGGCGCCGGCATCGTGGCCGTGATCGACACGGGCGTCGATCCCAATCACCCGGCGCTCGTGCCGGTGCTGCTACCCGGGTACGACTTCACGCGCAATCGCGACTCGGCCGACGAAAAGGGCGATGTTCAGCAATCCACCGCTGCCGTGGTCGACGGCGTTCAGCCTGCCTGGGTGAACCAGTCGACGGCCGCGGTGGTCGATCAATCAACGGCGGCAGTGGTCGACGGCTCGCAGACCACCGCGTTTGGCCACGGCACGATGGTGGCCGGCATCGTTCACCTGGTGGCGCCCCAGGCGTGGATCCTGCCGCTCAAGGCCTTCAACGCGGACGGCAGCGGCTACACTTCGGATGTGATTCGCGCGGTGTACCGAGCCGTCAACGCCAACGCCAACGTGCTGAACATGAGCTTCAGCTTCTCGAGCTCGTCGCAGGAGCTGAGTCAGGCCATGACCTTCGCGAACAAAAAGAACCTGATCTTGGTCGCCTCGGCGGGCAACGACGGCAAGAACGTCGCGGTCTACCCGGCCGCGTACTCGGATCGCGTGATGGGCGTCGCATCGACCACCAACACCGACACCCGATCCTCGTTCTCGAACTACGGTCAGCCGCAGGTCTTTGTGGCTGCCCCCGGCGAAGGAGTCGTGACCACGTATCCATGGGGTACGTATGCGGCGGCATGGGGCACGTCGTTCAGCACGCCGTTCGTGGCCGGCGCCGCGGCGCTGCTGCTCGATGTGAACGTCAGCGCGACCGGGTCGGCGGCCGCGC
This sequence comes from Acidobacteriota bacterium, assembly GCA_003222535.1. GTDB lineage: Bacteria > Acidobacteriota > Vicinamibacteria > Vicinamibacterales > CAVVIG01 > QHWJ01. The sequence goes on from QHWJ01000300.1 coordinate 6,870, forward strand.
AGTCGATCGCGCACGCGAAGGTCCTCTCGAACGATCTCGCCAACGGTCGCCTGGATCTCTATCAGGCCGTCGCCGCATGGCACCAGGCGCTGGGGCTGAAATGAAGACGCTCCAACACTCGACGCTGCGCGTGAAAGAGCTGGAAGCGCGCATCGAAGGCATGCACACGTCGCTCATCTGCGCCTTCAATCAGCTGCTGGATCTCAAGGATCTGAACACCGGCTTCCACAGCACGCGGCTCGCCGAGTGGGGCGTGCGCGTGGCGCGGGACCTCGGCGTCGGCCGGGAATGCCTGCGTGACGTCGAGATGGCCGCGCTGCTGCACGACATCGGCAAGATGGGGATTCCCGACTCGGTGTTGAAGAGCCCCGCCAGGCTCACCGACCAGCAGTGGGCGCTGATGAAGAAGCACCCGGAGTACGGCTGGGCGATTGTCCGTCTGTTCCCGGAGTTCGAGAGGGCGAGCCTGTTCGTGCTCCATCATCACGAGCACATCGACGGCGCGGGCTACCCCGCGGGCCTCGCCGGCACGGAGATCCCGATCGGCGCCCGCATTGTGGCGGTGATCGACGCGTTCGACGCGATGACCTCCAACCGGCCGTACCGTCAGGGGCTGCCCTTCGAGGAGGCGATTCGTCGGCTCGTCCTCGCCAGGGGCACTCAGTTCGATCCGTCCGTCGTCGATTGTTTCATCCGCATCGCGTCGGAGGAACAGGCGGGCGTCTTCGCGGCCACCGGAACCGGCGTCGCCGTGGCGGTGTAGGGCCGGCAGGCCGTGGTGAAAGCCGGTACGGCCTGCGACGACAGGGAAACATGGCCACGGAGACTCTCCGTGGCCTGTTCGCTTTTGCCTCGCAGGCTACCCAAGAATCTCATTCAAGCCGTCAACCACGCGGGCCAGTTCCTCTTCTGAAGCACGGGCAATCCGTAACCCTACTCGTCACGCAAAACAGTCGCAGGGTGGACGCCGACCGCACGACGCGCCGGTAGCGCGCACGCAGCGAACGCGACGACCGTCATCAGCACCGCGACGGCAGCGAACGTCCGCACATCCGCTGCGCCGACGCCGAAAAGGAGGCTCGACATGGCGCGCGTCGCGGCGAGCGCGGCCAGCAGGCCGAGCGCGACGCCGCCCGTGACGACCGTCATCCCCTGACCGATGATGAGCCGGAACAAATCGCCGCGGCTGCCGCCGAGCGCGAGACGGATGCCAATGTCCTTCGCGTGCTGCTGGACGTAGTAGGCCATCACGCCGTAGACACCGATGACCGACAGCAACAGCGCGACGGAGGCGAGCGTGGCGACGAGCACCGAGAGCGATCGTGGACGTGCGAGCGAGCGATCGACGAGCTCGTCGATCGTGGCGACGTTGGAGAACGGCAGGCCCGCATCGAGGCCGCGCACGGCGGTTCGCACCGCCGGCAGCATCCTCGACGGGTCGACGGAGGTTCGCACGTCGATGTACCGCGCGTGCGTTTGCGGGGCGAGCGGCGCGTAAATCGTGCCCAGGTTCGGTTGGTCGAGCCCTACGTACTTCACCTCGCTGACGACACCGACGACGACGGTCCACGGACAGGTCGTGCAGCCGCCCTGCCGCATACGCCTGCCGACCGCGGCGCGATCGGGAAAGAAACGCCGCACCCACGCGCGATCGACGACGACCGGCTGCTCCGCCGTCGCGGGCAGCACCGCGTCGCGTTTGTCGAGGAGACGGCCCCGCACCAGATTGAGCCCGAGCAGCTGGAAGTACCCCGGCGTCACCGACACCCACGGGACGACGGGCTGCGACTGCCCCGACGGCGTCGGCGCATCCTCGAGATCGAAGTTGTTGAAGTTGTTGACGTCGTTCGGCGGACGCGCGTCGCTGAACGCCGCCACCGACACGCCGGGAATCGCTTCGACGCGCCGCTGGAGCTCGTCCCAGAATGCGCCGGCGCGCGAGTCCGAATACTGCCTCGCCGGCAGCAGAATGCCGCCCGTCAGCACGTTGCGCGGGTTGAAGCCGAGATCCACGCGGCCGAGTTGATTGAGACTGGCGAGGAGCAGGCCCGCGACGACGAGCAGCGGCGTCGCGATCGCGAACTGACTGCCGACCAGAATGCGCCTGAGCCGGCGGACGCTGACGGCGCCGGTCGACGATCGTCCCGACGCTCGCAGCGAGTCCTCGACCGGGCCGCCGCTGCCGTGGATCGCAGGCACGAGGCCGAACAACAGCGCGCTGCCCGCGGTCAATCCGACGAGCAGCCACAGCACGGGGCCGTCGATCACGATCTCCCCGGTCCGCGGGAAGTACGACGCTCCAAACTCGCGCAGCAGCCCGGCGCCCAGCCGCGCGAGCGCGACGCCGATCGCCGCCGCTCCGACCGCGAGCAGCAGGCTCTCCGCGAGCAGATAGCGCACGACGCGGCCGCGCGAGGCGCCGAGCGCCGCGCGCACCGCCAGCTCGCGGCGTCTGCCCGTCACACGCGCGACCAGGAGGTTCGACGCGTTCGTGCACGCAATCAGCCACACGAGCGCCACCGCGAAGAGCGCCAGCGTGGCGATCGCGCGGACGTCGCCGATCACGTACGACTGCAGATCCACCATTCCCCACGTCGCTTTGTCGTCCTGATACGACGCCCGCCAGAGCGGAAAGATGCGCCGATTGATCGCGTGCAGCTCCTCCACCGCCGTCGCGCGACTGCCATCCCGTTTGAGTCGCGCCACGACGGTGAGGAAGAACGGACCCTTGCGAGGCGGCGTGACGAACTGCACGGGAACGAACAGGTCCTGACCGCGCTCCAGCGGCCCGACGGCTTCCGGCAGGACGCCGACGACGGTGTAGCCGGCGCCGTCGAGCTGAATGGGCTTGCCGATTCGATCCGCGCGTCCGCCGAGATGCTGTTGCCAGAACGTCCGGCTGAGAATGACGGCGAGCGGGCCGCCGGGCTTCCCGTCCTCCTCGGTGAAGTCTCGGCCGATCGCGGGCTTCACGCCGAGCACGGAGAAATACGTCCACGACACGCCCCGACCCTGCACGCGCTCGGCGACGGTGCCGTCGGTGTATGCCATCACCCGCACGGCGTACGCCGCGATCTGCTCAAACTGCGTCTGCTGCGATCGAAGCGCGAGATAGTCGGCGATCGAGAACGGGAACCTGTTCGGCGGCGCGTCGGTGTGGATACGGACGAGCCTGCCGGGATCCGCGTATGGCAGCGATCGCAGGAGCGCTGCATCGATCGCCGCGAAGATCACCGTCGTCGCGCCGATGCCGAGGCCGACCGTGACGACGATCGTCAGCGTCGTCATGGGCGCGCGCAACAGACCGCGAAGTCCGATGCGCAGATCCTGCAGGAGGTCTTCGATCCATAACGCGCGCTGCATGCGGTGCTCCTTGTCCTCGTCCTGGCGCCGGCAATACTCGCGCGTGCCCGGCAGATCGCCGAACTGCCGCAGCGCCTCGCGGCGCGCATCTTCGACAGCCATCCCGCGTGCGACGAGCTCCTCGGTCCGCATGTCGAGATGGAGTCTCAGCTCCTCGTCGATCTCGGAACGCAGGTCCGCGGGACGCCGGCCGAGATACCAGAATGGGCGGTGGGCGGCGGTCATGGGTCGTTCGTCAGGCCCCTGCCAGCAGCGCGTCGACCGCGCGCGCGTAGCGCCGCCAGTTCGCGGTCTCTTCGCGAAGGCGTTTGCGTCCGTCAGGCGTCAGCGTGTAGTAGCGCGCGCGGCGGTTGTTTTCCGACGGCCGCCATTCCGCGTCGACCAGACCCTGACGGTCCAGGCGGTGCAGCGCCTGGTAGAGCGCCGCATCCTCGATGGCGATGTGGCCGTCGGTGCGTTGGTGGACGAGCGTCGCGATCCCGTAACCGTGCGTCGGCCCGGAGGCGAGCGCCTGGAGGACGAGGAGGTCCAGGGTTCCCTGCACCAGCGGAAGCGGATCGGGTTTCGTCACGCTTCCCTTAGACGGTGTGGGGAGTCCGATGGTTGGCTAGACTCCCACGCGCGTCCTGGGTCGGCTCGCAAATGGATGAGCGGTGATCGACGCAGAGCAACCAGTAATGAGCACGGCTTCGCGTGCCGTCGTCACCGAGTGATCGGACGCCGTTTCTGGTGATAGACGCGCAAGATCAAGAGTTCGTCAGGATGACGCTGGTAGTAGATCCGGAACGGTGGCACGCCCCAACTCCGCACGACAGCACCCGAGCGAAGTCGCGAGACCGGCCCCTCAAGCTCCCGATCTGCCAAACGTTCGATGCACCGCGCGATCCCTGCATCGAGCTTCGCGGCTGCCGTGGGAACTGCGTTCGTTGAGATAGGTGATCGCCTCGATGATGTCGGCGACGGCCTCTTCGGTGTATGTGACCTTCAACGCCCGAGCGCGGCGTCGATGATCTCGCGGGTGCGCTTGGAATCAACGACGCGACCTTGGCGGTACGATTCGAGCGCGGCCTCGATGCCCGCTTCTTCCTCGGGCGTCAGCGCCGGCGCCTCGTCTTCGGCGGCCTCGACGACGTACCGGCCCGCAGGAAGTTCGCGGAGCTCAGGGGGGACGTCCTTGCCGTTCCAGGTCATGACCCGTGCGCGGCGTGGCATACCTGACATCTTACCGTGTTTCACCAGGAACGACTGAGCGCGTCATCACCGATTCTATTGCTCGGGACCCCGCCAATCCGGCCTATCCCCCGATCAGAGAGACATGACCGTCAAGCTCTCCGGCCGAAAAACCGGCGTCGAGGCCTTCAACTATCCGAACGAGCCGGGCCTGGATCCCGAAGGGCTGCGTCGAACGTAACGAGGGGGCGCGCCATTCTCCTGGATCGGCGCACTGTGTTCCAATGTCATCGGCGAACGCTGCGGTCCGGCGGGATCGCGACAATCGCGACAATCCGATTCGTCCAGTGCTACCGCAGCTTGAGGATCACGCGAACGTCCTTGAGCAAGACGAACAGGTGGTACGGGTCGGTGGGAGCCGGCACGAAACCAAACCGTTCGTGGAAAGCTCGCGCGTCGTC
>QHWJ01000433.1 GCA_003222535.1 Acidobacteriota bacterium
CCCGGCGAACGCGTCGCCGGGCGGTCCGTTCGACGAGCTGCATTTCCGGCCGATCGGCCCCGCGTCGATGTCCGGCCGCATTTCGGACCTCGCCGTCTACGAATCGAACCCGGCGATCTTCTACGTCGGCACGGCGCACGGCGGCGTCTGGAAAACGACGAACGCCGGCACGACGTTCGAGGCGCAGTTTCAGGAGCAGGGGTTGATCGCGATCGGCGACGTCACCGTGTCGCAGAGCAACCCCGACCTCGTCTGGGTCGGCACCGGCGAGTCGAATAATCGTCAGAGCACCAGCTGGGGCGATGGCGTCTACAAGTCGACCGACGGCGGGAAGACCTACGCGAACATGGGTCTGAAAACCTCCCGCTTCATCAACCGCATCCTCATCGACCCGCGCAACAACGACGTCGTGTTCGTCGCGGCCACCGGCAGCCTGTTCGGACCCGGCGGCGAGCGCGGCATCTACAAGACGGCCGACGGCGGAAGGACATGGAAGCAGACGCTGAAGGTGGACGACGATACCGGCGCGAACGATCTCGTCATGGACGCGACGAACAATCAGATTCTGTATGCGAGCACCTATCAGCGACGCCGGACCGCGTGCTGCATGAACGGCGGGGGACCGGGCAGCGGCATCTGGAAGTCGACCGACGGCGGCGAGAAGTGGATCCGGCTGAAGGGCGGTCTGCCCGACGAGCCGATGGGACGCATCGGCCTCGACGTGTATCGCCGGCGACCGAACATCTTGTATGCGTTGATCGAAGGACAGTCGCCCCAGACCGGACGGGGAGGTGCGGCGGCCACGCCTGCCGGTGAAGAAGCCCCGGCCGGTCAGGGCGGCGGACGAAGCACCATCGTCACCGGCGTCAACAACACGCCGACCGGGCTCTATCGGTCGGATGATGCGGGCGCGACGTGGCGCAAGGTGAACAACGCGAACCCGCGGCCGATGTACTTCAGCCAGGTGCGCGTGGATCCGAACGATCCCGACGTGGTGATCTACGGCGGCGTCGATCTCCACATGTCCACCGATGGCGGCAAAACGGTGAACACCGCCGCCGCGCCGAAGATTCACTCCGATCACCACGCGATCTGGATCGACCCGTCGAACTCGAACCACGTGATCATCGGCAACGACGGCGGCCTGGCCGTCACGTGGGACCAGGCCAGGACGTGGAACTTCCTGCCGAACCTGCCGGTCGGGCTCTTCTATCACGTGAGCTACGACATGGCGACGCCCTACAACGTCTGCGGAGGCATGCAGGACAACTACAGCTGGTGCGGGCCGAGCGCGGTGCGCGGCGCGGCCGGCATCGCCGGCTTCAACTGGGCGACGATGCAGGGAGGCGACGGGTTCGTCGCGCTGCAGGATCCGACCGACTACCGCATCGCCTTCAGCGAGTCTCAGGACGGCAACATGGTCCGTATCGACCGCGTCACGGGCGAGACGATCTCGATCCGCCCGCAGCCGAATCCGGGAGAACCAGCGCTCCGCTGGAATTGGGACACGCCGCTCGTGATGTCGCCGCACGATCCGAAGATCCTCTTCGCGGCCGCCAACAAGGTGTTCCGGTCGGCCAATCGCGGGCTGAACTGGGAGACGGCCGGCGCGGACCTCACATCGAACGCGAACCGCGACGACATCGTGACGATGGGCGTAAAGGGCAGCGACATCAGGATCGCGAAGAACGACGGGATCCAGACGTGGCCGACGATCATCTCGCTCGCGGAGTCGGCGAAGCGCACCGGTGTGATTTACGCAGGGACCGACGATGGGAATCTGCAGGTGTCGCGTGATGGCGGACGGTCGTGGGCGAACGTCGCCGACAGGATTCCCGGATTGCCGAAGGGCATCTGGGTCTCGGAGGTCGTGCCGTCACGATTCGACGAGGGGACCGCGTACGCGACATTCGACGGGCACCGGCAGAACGACTTCGAGACCTACATTTACGTGACCCACGACTTCGGCCAGACATGGCAGCCGGCCAGCGGGAACCTGAAAGGCGAGGTTATCAAGACGCTGACCGAGGACCTGAAGAACCAGGACGTGCTGTACGCCGGCGCGGAGACGGGGCTGTTCGTGTCGATCGATCGCGCGAAGAGCTGGACGCGCCTGAAGGCCAACCTGCCGACGGTTCGCATCGACGAGATCACGCTGCACCCGCGGGACAACGCGATGATTCTCGCAACCCACGGCCGCGCGCTCTGGATCCTCGATCACCTCGAGCCGATCCAGGAGTACGCGTCGGCACAGGCGGTCGCGACGGACGCGAGGCTCTTCACGCCGCCGCCGTACGCGATGTTCCGCCGGCCGGCGCGCGATCGCAACTACGAGTTCTGGGGCGACCAGACGTTCTACGGCGAGAACCCGCCCCCGGCGGCGGTGATCTCGTGGCTCAACAAGAAGCAGGTCGGCGACGTGAAGCTGAAGAT
>QHWJ01000301.1 GCA_003222535.1 Acidobacteriota bacterium
CCCGGCGTCGCCGCGGTCAGCGGTGAGGATGCGCGTCGGCGTGGGCACTACCCATCGTATCGCGACACGAGAGTCAGATCTGGAATGACGAGTCATCCCTTGTAGGGGCGACTCTTTGGGGCGCCTCGGCGAGCCTGAAAAAGGCTCGCCCTACACACGGCAGCATATGATCGCGTGGTGGCCGACCGAGCAAAGGGAAGACTGGTCTATTCCACCGGCGTCGGGAGCATCTGCCCAGGCTGCGGCTGGCTGGAGCGCGACTGCAAATGCAGCCGGAACGCGGCCGCGAAGGAATCCATCCCAAACCGCCTCGTCGCAACGCTGCGGATGGAGAAGAAAGGGCGAGGTGGGAAGACCGTCACGGTGGTGGACGGCCTGCCGCGCAACGCTTCTTTTCTGAAGGATCTGTGTCAGGAGCTCAAGCGCGCGTGCGGCACCGGCGGCGCCGTTGGGGATGGCGCGGTCGAGCTCCAGGGCGACCTTCGCGAGCGGGTTCGCGAGCTGCTGTTGAAGAAGAAATTTGTCGTCAAGGGCTGAAAACGTGTAGGGCGACCACCTGTACGGGTTTGAAGATCTCATCGTCGTTGAAGTAAAAGCCGTCGCGGCGCCGGTGCCCGTCAACCTGGCGCAAGCGTTGACGTATCTGCGGCTGGCGGTTGCCCGGCCGCCCTGTTGATCAACTTCAACGTGCCCAGGTTGATGGATGGCGTGAAACGAGTGATCGACACTCGGCGGTAGGCAGCGTCGCAAAGGGGAGGTTACGGAGGGAACGGCAAAACACGGAGTAACGGAGTAACGGAGACGCACGGAGAAGAGCGGTTCGACGGGTCGGCCCGCGCAGCAGGCCGACCTGGCGCTGCTGGATCGGATCGGAAACACGAACGCTTCGAGCCGGGATGGCGCTCGCGTTTCCGATCCGATCCGGCAGCGCGCGTCGCTTCGCGACGCCCGTCGAACCGCCCTCCGTGTGCCTCCGTTTCTTCGTGTCTCCGTGTTTGGCCGTTTCCTCCGTCCCCTCCGTTACCTCATCCCGGGTACGCAGAATCTCGAAGACACCCTTCAGTGGTGCG